>JAGVYS010000052.1 GCA_018303125.1 Candidatus Woesearchaeota archaeon
GGACATAGCCCTTATGCTCTCTGCGGCAATAAGGTTCATACCCTTGCTTTTTATTGAGTCAGGGATTATTAGAGATGCACAGAGGTCAAGGGGAGCATCGAGGCATAGGCACAAAACAGGATTCATGAGGGCAATTATATCCAAGACATTTTATAGGGGGTTGAGCCTAGCAGACGCAGTTTTATCCAGGGGGTATGGAGCTAAGCATACATGGTTCAGGGAGCACAAGATGATGGGCCGAGATTATGCAGCGCTGGCATTTCTTTTTGTCTTATCTGTTGCTGTTTATTTGTGAATTTCCTTTTAAATGCAATGCAGCTGAAAAAATGATTAATTAATCATCAACAAGGGAATAAAAAAGGCAGTTATGGGCGACAAAAAGGGCAAGCATATTGTTTTCATAACCTCAAACATATCCATTATATCACAGAAAAATATATAAATATGAAAAAGGGAAGAGATTACTATATCTAGCGGTAATATGCCTTCACGCTACAATATGTAGTGTATTTTCGCAGAACAAAAGCACATGGTTTATATATGCCATGAAGCACTACCTATTGTGGTTATGGTGTTGATATATACTACCTATTGGAGAGAAAATGCAATGCCCTTACTGCCTGAATGAGGAAACAAAGGTAAGCGATAGCAGGGAAATACATAATTCGGTAAGGAGAAGAAGGGAATGCCTTAAGTGCTCAAGGCGCTTTACCACCTATGAAACTGCCGAGATAATGGACCTTATTGTTGTTAAGAAGGACAAAAGGAGAGAACCATTTGATAGGGCAAAGCTGATTAGGGGTATAATGAATGCCTGCCAGAAGTGCCCTGTCACTACCATGGAAATTGAGCGCATGGTTGACCAGATAGAGCTTGAGCTAAGGCAAAAGGACCATATCGAAGTAACAAGCTCTGAAGTAGGGGAGCTTGTCTCATCAAAGTTAAAGCAGATAAATAAGGTGGCGTACATCAGGTTTGCCTCTGTTTACAGGGAGTTTACTGATGTCGAGCATTTCAAGAGAGAGCTTAGGAAAGTACTGAAGGCATAGGGGGTGCAGCATGAAGGTAGTAAAAAGAACAGGAGAAGTAGTGGAGTTTGATTCTGATAGGATTAAAAATGCAATACTCAAGGCTGTAAGGGCAGTTGGAGCAAAGCCTGAAGCAATAGACATCGATGCGCTTACATCTGATGTGTCGGGCGAGATTGAAGCAAGATTTGTCGATTTCTATCCAAATGTGGAGAACATCCAGGATATCGTTGAAAAGTACCTAGTGAAATCAGGATATTATGAGATTGCAAAATCGTACATACTCTACAGGTCACAGAGGCAGAAGGAGAGGGAAGCCAAGAAGAAAGATGTTATGGAGAAGGCAAAGGTAGGGAAGCTTACCATAACCAAGAGAGACGGAAGGACAGTTCTTTTCGACATAGGAAAGATAAGGCAGACAATAGACATGGCCAGCAGGGGAATATCAAAGGATGTATCCTCAGAGCTTATTATAAAGGAGCTTGTAAAGAACATCTATGATGGTGTGACTACAAGGGAACTAGAAAAGGCGCTTGTCCTTGCAACCGTTCCTTTTATTGAGAAAGACCCTGGCTATTCTTATGTTGCAGCCAGGCTATTCCTTCTCAGGCTTTACAAGGAGGTAATAGGCAGGTCAGTCACGCAAGATGTGCTTGACATTGCATATAGGGATGCATTCATATCAGGGATAAAGAAAGCGGTAGAGGAAAAGATTCTTGACAGAAAGATGCTTGAATTCGACTTGAAGAGGCTTTCTGATGCCTTGCTTATTGACAGGGATGAAATGTTTGGCTTTATAGGTATCCAGACTCTTTATGAGAGGTATTTCGTGAAGATAAAGGATGATGTAGTTGAGCTGCCGCAGGCTTTCTTCATGAGGGTTGCTATGGGATTGGCAATTTCAGAAGAGAACAAGGAGGAAGCGGCCCTTGCCTTCTACAATGTGCTTTCTTCTTTCAGGTATGTCGCATCTACCCCGACACTTTTCCATTCAGGAACATCAATGCCGCAGCTTAGCTCATGCTATCTTACAACTGTAAAAGATGATTTGGGGCATATATTCAAGAGCTTAGGAGACCATGCCCAGCTTTCCAAATGGAGTGGCGGATTGGGCAATGACTGGAGCTATGTAAGGGCAACCGGCTCAAGGATAAAGAGCACTGGAGTAGAGAGCCAGGGTGTTATACCATTCCTGAAAATAGCAAATGATGTTACTGTAGCGATAAACAGGTCAGGGAAGAGAAGGGGGGCAACATGCGCATACCTTGAGGCATGGCATCTTGACATAGAGGATTTCCTTGACTTAAGGAAGAATACCGGAGATGAGAGAAGAAGGACTCATGACATGAACACAGCAAACTGGATACCTGACTTGTTCATGAAGCGCGTAATGGATGACAAGGATTGGACGTTATTCTCTCCTGATGAAGTAAAAGACCTCCATGACCTGTATGGAATGAAATTTGAGGAGAGATATGCAGAGTATGAGGAGATGGCTCACAAGGGAATGATAAACAAGTTCAAGACAATGCCTGCCAAGAAATTATGGAGAAAGATGCTTACAATGCTTTTTGAGACAGGGCACCCATGGATAACTTTCAAAGACCCATGCAACATACGCTCCCCTCAGGACCATGTTGGAGTAATACACAGCTCGAACCTTTGCACAGAGATTACATTGAACACATCAGAGGATGAAACTGCTGTATGCAATTTGGGCTCAATAAACCTCGAGAGGCATGTAACGGATGGCAAGGTTAACGAAGAGTTGCTTGCAGACACAATCAAGATTTCAATGAGGATGCTTGACAATGTGATAGACATAAATTTCTATCCCACAGAAGAGGCAAAGAATTCCAACTTAAGGCACAGGCCTGTTGGGCTTGGCATAATGGGTTTCCAGGATGCGCTGTTCAAGCTTGACATACCATTCGAGTCCAACGATGCGCTCAGGTTTGCCGACCAGATACAGGAATTCATAAGCTACCATTCAATATTTGCTTCATCCAAGCTTGCCAAGGACAGGGGGAAATACGAGTCTTATGCAGGCTCAAAATGGGGCAGGGGAATATTCCCTTTCGATACGCTGGAAATGCTTGAGAAAGAAAGGGGGATGAAGATAGAAGTGAGCAGGACAATGAACATGGATTGGGGCGTTGTAAAGGAGCATGTCAAGAAATATGGCATGAGGAACTCAAACTGCATGGCCATAGCTCCAACAGCAACAATCTCCAATATAGCAGGCTGCATTCCGTGCATAGAGCCCATATACAAGAACATATATGTCAAGGCAAACATAAGCGGGGAGTTTACAATAATCAACAAGTACCTAATAGATGACCTGAAGAAAGAGGGCTTGTGGAACGATGAGATGCTTGACCAGATAAAGTATTATGATGGAAACCTGAAGCTAATAACAGGAATACCGGCCAAGCTGAAGGAAAAATACAAGGAAGCCTTCGAAATAGAGCCAGTATGGCTGGTTAAGATAGCTGCAGCAAGGGGTAAATGGATAGACCAGAGCCAGAGCCTGAACATATTCATGGAGGGTACATCTGGCAAGAAGCTTAGCGATGTTTACTTTGCTGCCTGGAGCTGCGGGCTGAAGACAACTTATTACTTAAGGTCACTTGCCGCATCCCAGATAGAGAAATCCACGCTGGATGCAAAGAAATTTGCCTTTACCCAATTGAGAGATAAAGAAGCAAAGCCCAATGTAATAATAGCAAATGGAACTGTCTGCGAGGCCTGCGAATAATGATAATAAATAACTCTAAGACAGACCCGAATAAGATACTTCCTATGAATTACCTTTGGGCCAGGCAGCATTACAAGGATGGAGTGAGCAATAACTGGACTCCTGAGGAAGTGTCAATGCAGAAGGATGTTGAGCAGTGGAAATCTGAAAAAACCCTTACGGATGAGGAAAGGAAGCTAATACTTTACAACCTTGGCTTTTTTTCAACAGCAGAGTCATTAACAGCCAACAATATTGTGCTTGCTGTTTACAATCAGGTCACGAATCCTGAATGCAGGCAATACCTTTTGAGGCAGGCATACGAGGAAGCCATACATACTGATACGTTCATTTACTGCTGTGACACGCTCGGCCTTGACCCAGAGGAAATTTACAACATGTACAAGACAATACCTTCCATAAAAGAGAAGGATGATTTTGTGGTTGAGTTTACCAAGAGCGTTTTTGACCCTACATTCACAACAAATGGAATAGATAACATAAGAAAATTTGTCCATGACCTTATCGGCTATTATGTAATAATGGAAGGCATCTTCTTTTATGCTGGATTTGCGATGATGCTTGCCCTTAAAAGGCAGAATAAGATGGTAGGGATAGGGGAGCAGTTCGAATACATCATGAGGGATGAGAGCCTGCATCTTTCCTTCGGCTGCGATCTGATAAACACCATCAGGCAGGAGAATCCAGACATATGGACCGAGGAATTTAGGAATGAGATTATCACTCTGATAAAGGAGGCTGTTGTTTTGGAAAAGCAATATTCCAATGATGCATGCCCTTCTGGTGTTCTGGGAATCAATGCAGAGCAATTCTGCAATTATGTGGAGCATATTGCTGACAGGAGGCTCGAAAGGATAGGATTGCCAAAGCAATATGACACAGAAAATCCGTTCCCATGGATGTCACAGTCAGTTGACCTGAACAAGGAGAAGAACTTCTTCGAGACAAGGGTTACCGAATACAAGACAGGCGGAAACCTTGATTGGGATTAGCCTATTAGTTGCATAAATTCCTTTAAGCTGCTGCACTGCAGATAAGGGTTATTTTTCTTTTCTTCCTTAAGCTTTGCAAAAGGCTTTTCCCCATAATCATGGCCGGGGCAAATCTCCAGATCATCAGGCAAGGATTTGAATTTCATCATTGTCTTGTACAAAGTCTCAGCATCTCCGCCAGGAAGGTCTGTTCTTCCGATGGCGCCTATGAAAAGAGCATCTCCGGTAAAAATCCTCTTGCCTACGATGTAAGAAACTCCACCCGGAGTGTGGCCAGGAGTTTCTATGGCCGATATTTCTATTTCTCCTATCTTTATTGCTTTTTCTCCTGAAAAGGCAATGACATTTCCCATGCCCTCAACTTCATGTTTTTCATTTTCATGCACGTAAATATCTGCCTTTGTCTCTTTCGCAAGCCTCTCTACTCCTTCTATATGGTCAGGATGAGCATGAGTAAGCAGGATGATTTTTATGCTAAGGCTGTTCTCAGCTGCAATTTTCAAAAGCTTGTCTTCCTCAAAGGCAGGGTCTATGACAGCAGCAATGCCGCTATCTCCAAGGATATAATTGAAATTATCCATCGGCCCGACCTTTATCTGCTTGAAAAACATCTTGTTTTTGGATACCATAGTTAAGCTTTTAATTTTTTCGGATACAAGCATTATTCGTAAAATTCATAAACACCCAAGCATAAGCTGCATTAGGTGACAGTATGATAGCCATCAATGCACAGGCACCAGCCTTCAAGGAAGAAGCATACCAAGGGAACGCGTTTAGGAAGATTTCACTCTCTGACTATAAGGGAAAATGGGTTGTTCTTTTCTTTTACCCTGCAGATTTCACATTTGTATGCCCGACCGAGCTGGGAGAGCTTGCTGATTCTTATGACGAGATTCAAAAGCTAAATGCAGAAATCATCAGCGTCAGCACAGATACTACTTTTGTCCACAAGGCATGGCACGACAACTCAAAAACTATAGCCAGGATAAGGTTTCCAATGCTTGCAGACCCAGGAAGAAGATTGTGCAGTGCTTATGGCACCCTTATTGAGAGTGAAGGGCTGTCTCTAAGAGCGACATTCATCATTGACCCTGACGGTTTAGTGAAGGCGTTTGAGTTCCACGACAACAGCATAGGCAGGAGCATTGAGGAACTTGTAAGGAAGCTTAACGCAGCCCAGTTTGTACGCGAGCATAAGGGAGAAGTTTGTCCGATGAACTGGAAGCCTGGTGCAAAGAGCCTGAAGCCGGGCATTAACCTTGTCGGTAAGATTTGATGTTGTTCACAGTTTACTCGATTCTGACCCTCAGTGTTAGATGGACTGGCCGGGACTTGAACCCGGAGTCTCCCCGTTGCGAACGGGGTGCGATGGCCGTTACGCTACCAGCCCAATATAAGGCATACAATCAAGCAGTTAAATATATAAATTTCCTGATTGCCTTTGAATAATACAGGGGGTTGATAAAATGACAGGTATAAATGATAAGGCTCCAGAGTTTGAGCTTAAGGACCAGAACAATAATTCCGTAAAGCTTTCGGATTTCAAGGGTAAGAAAGTGTTAATTGCATTTTTCCCTTTTGCTTTCTCGCCAGTATGCAGCGATGAGCTTGGGTGCTTTGAATCTGACATGGAAGAATTCAGCAATAAAGGGGCAAAGGTATTGGGCATAAGCGTTGACAGCACATGGAGCAACAAGGCATTTGCTGAAAAACTTGGAGTTAACTTCCCGTTGCTTTCTGATTTCAGCAAGGAAGTATCTAAGGCATATGGAGTCTTGAGAAAGGAAGGGTTCTCTGAAAGGGCTTATTTCGCAATAGATGGAAATGGCATCATAACTTTCAAGCATGTGATGGGCATACCAGGAAAGAAGCTTGACAACAGCAAAATATTAGAGGCTATCTGAAAATGGGGCTTGTGAGCTTCAGGGGGAAGATATTGAAAATAATAGATGAAACCCCAACAGTAAAGACTTTCAGGTTTGAAAGGCCAGAGGATTTTCACTTCAAGGCAGGCCAGAGCTGCTCGCTTGCTTTCCCTGACAGAATAGTGCCGGGCAGGAGGATGTACAGCTTCTCAAATTCCATGGCTGATAGTGATTTTTTCGAGGTCACAATAAAGAAGCACGGAAGCTTTTCCTCCATGATGTTTTCCATTAAAGAAGGTGCAGAAATTGATGTAAAGGGGCCATTTGGAAACACATTCGTATTTGACGAAAGCCATCATGAGGGTATAGTCCTGCTTGCCGGCGGTGTCGGAGTTGCTCCTTTCATGAGCATGCTTCAATACGCATCAAGCAGGGGAATGAAAAACGAGCTTGTGCTTATGTTCAGCAGCAAGGAGGAAAGGGAAATAATAGCAAGAAAAAGGCTTGACAGCTATATGGAGAATGGAAAAAAAATAAGTGTTGTTTATGCCCTCACACAGGAGCAGCCTTCAGGTTGGAAAGGCGAGAAAGGCAGGATAAACAGCAAAATGATAAAAAAATATATTAAGGGTATGCCTGATAAATACAAATATTTCATCTGCGGCCCGGATGCCTTTATCTCCTCAATGAAAATAGAAATAAAGGGAATGTCCGTTGATGAAAGAAACATAGTTATAGAAGAGTGGGGGATATAGCAAATGGCAAGCGTAAAAGTTTATTCGACAAAAGTGTGCCCATGGTGCGAGAAGATGAAGCAGCATCTGAAGGAGAAGAGCATAAAGTTTGAGAACATAGATGTGTCTACCAACCAGGCAGCCCAGAAAGAGATGATAGAACTGTCAGGGCAGATGGGCGTTCCAGTAACTGTCATAGGCGAAACAGTAATTGTAGGATTTGACAAGGACGCAGTTGAGGAAGCGCTTAAGGCAAGCAAATGATTAAGAGCATAGCCTTCTTTGAGACAAAGCCGTGGGAAGAAGAATACCTACGCAAGAGGCTCAAGGGAAGGCAGCTTTATTTTTCTTCAAAGCCGTTTTCAAGTGCCTTTGCAATGAAGTCTGACTGCATATCTGTTTTCATATACTCAAAATTAGACAGCGCAGCGATAAAAAAATTGCCAAAGCTGTCACTTGTGGCAACCAGGTCAACAGGATTCGACCATGTAGATGTTGAGGCATGCAGGAAAATGAAAATACCAGTATGCAATGTGCCTTACTACGGTGAAAATACCGTTGCAGAACATACTTTTGCGCTTATACTTTCCATATCAAGGAATGTCCATAAGTCATATATGAGAACGCTAAGGGATGACTTCTCAATAGATGGCCTCAAGGGGTTTGACCTGAAGGACAAGACTATAGGAATTATGGGTGGAGGCCACATAGGGATGCATGTGGCGAGAATTGCCCTTGGCTTTGGCATGAAGGTTATTGTCTGCGACCATAATCCGCAATATTTTCTTGCAGAAGTAATGAATTTTTCTTATGTTCCTTTTGAGGAGCTTTTAAGGAATTCTGACATAATATCATTGCATGTTCCACATACAAAGCAAACCCATCATCTCATAAACAGGAAGAGCCTAAAGATGATGAAAAAAGGAGCCATACTGATAAATACATCAAGGGGCGGCATTGTTGACACAGACGCTTTGCTGGAAGCACTTGAGAATAAAACCCTAAGCGGAACAGGGCTTGATGTTATAGAGGGTGAGGAGCTTATAAAGGACGAGCATGAGCTGCTTGGCAACACCGGAAACCCGGAAAAATTCAAGCAAGTTGTCAGGGACCATAGAATCTTCAGGATGGAGAATGTCGTATTTACGCCCCATAATGCCTTCAACAGCAGCGAGGCTTTGCAGAGAATACTTGACGCGACAATAGAGAATATACTCAATGAAGGAAAATGCAATAATGTCTGGCAATAGAAATTTTAAAGACCAAAAGTCCTTTCAAATTCCTTCATCTGCGCTATCTTTTCCACAAACTTTAAGCCTGTGTCTGTTATTATGATGTACTCATAATCTTTTTCCCTAACCTTCCTGACAAAATCCTTCCCTACAAGTTCCTCAAGGTATGCCTTCATTTGCTGGTGCGCAAGATTTGCCTTATACATAAGATGCGTAGGCTTTATCCTTCCGCCCCTGCCCTGGATTGAGAGCAGCATATCGAGCACAATGTCACTTCTTTCCCTTTTTCTTTCCATCTTTCAGTACCTTGATGAATGTTATGAGGAGCCCGATGTAGCCCAGGAGTTGTATAATCTCGGCAGCAACGTAAAGCAACGGATTGGTGTTTATGAAAATAAAAACAATCTGGCTTAGCGTTATAAGGCTGAAGCCATAAAAGAGCCATTTGCTTGTCTTGTTCATTACCTTTCTGTAATTTTTCCAGTATTGAAGAGTTATAATGAGAAGCATTACCAGCATCGTGAGATGGAATATGTAATAGGCAGACCTGCTGAAATATGTGGAAACAAGTATTAGGTAGAGACCGAGGAACATGCCTGATTTGCTATGCTTGTCATATATGCAATAAAGCATGAATAGCCCGGAAAGCATGAGTATCCTGTGCATCAGATAGCCTATGAAAAAAAGGATATCCGTGGAACGCATTGCTTGATAAGTCAGAGTGAGGAACCCCAAATTAGCGGTTTCTATGCTTTTGTAGTATATAGTGAAATTTGTTATGATGCTGAAAAGAAATGAAAAGGCTATTACAATAAACGAGATGGCAAGGTAGAGATAATTCTTGTTTTCTTTGTCTATCCGATAACACCTTATGCTAAAGAAGGCTATAAGCGAGAGCACTACTATGCTTACAGTGTCTATAATTATGTCTTTTCCATGGAACCAGTTTGGACTGTAAACCAGCTCTATCATATGTCCTGAATGCCATGTTCAGCTTTAAAATCTTGTGAAAGTCACTGCTATAATCCCTATTCATAGGCTATTAATAAACGTTTTTCCAGATAGTTTCCAGGTGATATGATGGAAACAGCCTGTGAATGCAGCGAAAGAAGCGAGTTAATTGCGCTTGGTGAGGAGGAACTCATGAGCTATGCAATGTTTGATGACCCAATGAGCGAGTTCCAGTACAAATGAAAGGAGGCACTATGATACAGGAAGACGTATTTGAGCCATGGAAAGATTATGTAAATGAGAAAACAAGGAGAAGACAACACTGGCCAAGCCAAAAGGATGAGTCAATGTATTTGGATAATGAGTTTATCGATGTTGGTGAGAACGGTTACCTCTATGTGCAAACCTATTATTAGGCTTTCTTCCTGACCACTCTCCCCTTTGCGTGTTCTGACTCTGCTTTATAGGAGCCCTCTTTACAGTGGGCACAGCTATCTTCTCAATGATGAATATAGACTTGTACTCACGGAGCAATCTTGAGAAATTATCATGGTCATAATCGCAAAGCAGGTTAACAACTATGCCTTCTTCTCCTGCTCTGGCTGTCCTTCCTATCCTGTGCACGTAATCAACAGGGGTTATAGGAATGTCATAATTATAGATATGGGATATCCCGCTTATATGCAGGCCTCTTGCCGCAACATCTGTGCATACAAGCACACCTACTTTTCCCTTGCTGAAGCTCTCAATCGCCTTTGTTCTTTTATTCTGCGCAAAGCCGCCGTGTATTGCAATAGCATCCATCTTGTTCATTTTTAAGCTATCAACGACCATCTCCGTTGACCTTCGAGTGTTGCAGAAAACCATTACAAGGCTGGATGTCTCATTTTCAAGGAGATGCAGCAGAAGAGAGAATTTCATGCCTCTCTGCACATCATAATAAACCTGCTTTAGCTTTTTTGGGTCAACATGCTTTACGCCAGAAACCTTGATAGGGTTATTCATGTGTTTCCTTGTCAATTTATCTATTTCAGGCGGAATAGTAGCTGAGAAAAACATAGTCTGCCTTTTTTTCGGGCAGGACTTTATTATCATTTCAATGTCATCTATGAATCCCATGTCAAGCATCCTGTCTGCCTCATCAAGAACAAGTATGCTTACCCTTGACAAGTTTATTGTGCCTCTCTGGAGATGGTCTTTCAATCTTCCCGGAGTAGCAATGACTACTTCGGCTGTCCTTAACGCAGAAATCTGGGGGCTTATGGAAACTCCCCCATATATTGCTATAATCTTAAGTCCCTTGCCTTCTGAAAATTGACAAATCGCGTTCTTTACCTGTTCAGCAAGTTCCCTTGTGGGTGTAAGAACAAGAGCCTGGAGGCCCTGGTTACGGAGAGTCTTTTCTATTATCCCACAGCCGAAAGCAAGTGTTTTTCCAGAACCTGTTGAAGACTCACCAACAACATCTTTACCTTCAAGAACATGGGGTATTGAGTGTTCCTGTATATAGGTGGGCTTTGATAGCCCTGCTTTTCCTATAGCTTTGCTTAGGTCAACGCTAAATTTAAACCTTTCAAAAGTATCCACTTTCTTGTCTCCTAATTCCAATAGCACCTGACTTAAGAAAAAGCAAAATGTCTGTATGCAAGTGCTTTTTCCTTATGACGCCAAGTTTAAACGTGACTACTCTTTCGATACATTTACTGCCTTTGGTCCTCTATTACCCTGCTCGACATCGAAAGACACAGAATCATTCTCGCCGATGGTGGTACCTTCACTAAGACCTGTGTGATGTACAAAATACTCTTTTCCATCCTCGCCAGCTACAAAACCAAATCCTTTCTTGTTGTTAAAAAATTTTACTGTTCCTTTCATTTTTACACCAAAGCCCGAAATCCTTACCGGATTTCATTGTTTTCTAAATATTTAATCAGAAACACTTGTTCTGATTAAGAACCAGAAATACGGCACCCTTTTTAAATGCTTCTATTTGATTTGCTCAAGCTCAAACATCCTTACAAGAGTGGCTTTTGCCTTTTTTGCTATGCTTTCAGGTATTGTTATCACCTGCTCCTTCCTAGGTCTTTTTAGTGCTGTCAGGATGTCTTTCAGCATTATCCCTTTCATGTATGGGCAGAGATTGCATGTTCCAACCACCTTCTTGTCTGGATTCTCTGCCCTTACCCTGTCACCAAGCCCGCACTCTGTAACAAGCATGAACTCATTTTCAGCTGATTCTTTAACATATTTTAGCATTTGGCTTGTGCTTCCTGCCATATCAACTTCCTTTATCACATCTGGAGCGCATTCTGTATGGGCAAGTATCTTTGCTTTTGGATACATCCTCCTTACCTCATGCACTGTCTCAGGTGAAAACTTATCGTGCACTATGCAAGTCCCTTCCCAGAGCATGATGTTTTTTGAAGTCATGCTCATCATGTTCTTGCCCATAAGGGCATCAGGTATGAAGATTATGTCCTTTTGCGGCATTGCTTCTACGATCTTGATTACATTTGAAGATGTGCAGCATACATCGGACTCAGCCTTTACGGCAGCAGAGGTATTAACGTAACATACCACTCCAGCTTTTGGGTGTTTTTTCCTCAGCATCTTCACATCTTCAGCTGTTATTGACTCTGCTAAGGAGCAACCTTGAATTGACGGAACAAGCACTTCCTTTTCCGGGCTGAGCAGCTTTGCAGTCTCGCCCATGAAATGTACAGAGCAGAATACTATCTTCCTGCACTTTTTTTCAGAGGCAATAATACTCAACCCATAGGAATCCCCAATGTAATCCGCAACGCCATACATTATGTCTGGAGACTGGTATGAATGCGATAGGATTATGGCATCCTGCTCTTTTTTTAGCATGTTTATCTCAAGAGTCATAGGCGCTATTAAAGAACAGTCTTCTATAGTCCAGCCTACTTTGGAAAGTCTTTTGAACAATCTTTCAGATTCAATTCTTAAATCCATGCTAAGGAAGTAGCATTTATTTGCATTTAAACCTGTCGTGAATATTAGCAGACTAATGCTTCAATATATGGTTTTTCTTTGAGAAATGGTTAGCGATGTATAATGAACCAATGAACATCGCTCCTGCTGCTACGTGCGTCATGTATGGTGCCATAAAATCAGGAAGATGAAGCATAGATGCGATATGATTTCCAAAATTAGTGTGGTCACTGCCCTCTTGCTGGCTTGAGATGCTAGATGAGTGGTAATAGTGGGCACTGCTTACCAAAATCCATCCGCAATATGCACTGGCAGCCGCATACGCCTGTTTGCCTTTTTCATTGATATTTTTTACTCCTCTCATAAACCAGTAGGCCCCCAATGAAAGAGTTGCAATTTCAGGTGCAGCACTCGTGACCGCACCCCCTAAATTTCCTATAAAATTATCATTATATTGGAGATGGGTAACGCCAGCAACATGCTCAGGAAGCTGCTTTGCCTTAATATAGCCAAAGCTTAGCATTTCAGCAAGCCTTGAGTATGGAATCTCATAGTTAAGCGAGATGCCTCTTGACTCTATTTGCGGCATTAATTTGGCACAAACATCATGGAGCCCCTCATGCAGCAATGTACCCATTGAAGTAATTGTTGCCATAGGTCCGTATTTCCTAACTGATGCAGGTATTATTGCCCTAGCTTTAGCCACAGCTTTATTTTTGCCTTTGGATACAATATCTTCCAGAGTGTGCAATTGCCTTATTGTCCATTCTTTTACCATAGAAGGAGAAAAATTCCACTATTTAAAAACTTTACTACTCCTAAGTGGCAATATATTCAGTCCTTTTCAATCCAGCCATAGCCCTTCTCTTCAAGATGGTCAACAAGGTCGCCTTTTCCTTCAAGCCTTATTTTGCCGTCTATCATGATGAAAATCTTGTCAGGCTTTATGTATTCAAGGATTCTCTTGTAATGCGTTATTATGAGGACGCATTTGTGCTCTCCCATGAACTTGTTCACTCCCTCAGAGACAATCCTCAATGCGTCTATGTCCAATCCGGAATCTGTCTCATCTAATATAGCTAATTTAGGATTTAACATGAGCAACTGAAGAATCTCAGCCCTTTTCTTCTCTCCACCCGAAAAGCCCTCATTGAGGTATCTTTTTAGGAATTTTTTATCAATCTTTAACAGGGCCATTTTCTCTTCAAGCATTTTCATGAATTCAGGCACGGGCACCTTTTCACCCTTTACTGCACCGATTGCCGCCCTTAGGAAATTCGTTATCGTTACCCCGGGTATTTCCTTAGGATACTGGAATGAAAGGAACAGGCCTTTCTTTGCCCTCTCATCCGGAGAAATGTTTGTAATGTCTTCCCCGTTGAAAAGTATTTTTCCGGAAGATATCTCATATTTCGGATGTCCCATGAGTGCATTAGCCAAAGTGCTTTTACCGGAGCCATTCGGCCCCATCAGCGTGTTTATCTTTCCAATTTCCAGCTTTAAAGATGTCCCTTTCAGTATTTCCTTGCCATCTACATTTACATGAAGGTCATTTATTTCTAGCAGTGCCATTTTTACCCTCCGTTTTCATTCCTATAGCATCATGAAGTGTCTGCAAGGGAAGAAGCGCGCATTTCAGCCTTACAGGGCTTATTGGTATATGCAGCAAATCAACAACCTTTTCGCTTCCAATACTTCTTATTCCATTCAGGCTTTTTCCCTTTGCATAATCAGTTATCAACGAGGCCGATGCAATGCTTATTGCGCACCCCCTTGCACGAAATTTTATGTCCTCTACCTTATTGCCCTTTACAGTAATCTGCACAGTTATCTCATCACCACAGAGGGGATTGTTACCGGTCTTCTGGTGCGTTGGATTTTTAATTGTGCCATAATTGCTTGGTTCCTTATACAGCTCAAGTATATGCTCCCTATACATGTTTGAATCATCGCTTTCCATTTTAACTCACGCTGAAATACAGCCTCCTGTTGTTTTTTCCCTTGTTCTCACATTTTATGAGCTCAATGCTTCCAATTTCCTTGGTGGAGCTTACATGAGTGCCGCCATCTGCCTGGATGTCAAAGTCACCTATGCTGACTATCCTCAATTTTTCTAGGCCTTCTGGCAATCCTTTTGCAAGCTTTGTCATCTTAAATGCATCAATGTCAGCCTTGTTCATGGAGCTTACTGAAACAGGAAGATCTGTTGAAATCACATTGTTTGCATCATCTATGTACTTTTTCATCTGCTCCGGAGAATAATTTTCCAGTGAGAAATCAATCCTGCACTTGTCAATATCCAGTTGGTTGCCAGTTATCATTGCGCCTGTGCTGCGGTGCAAAACCTCGCTGAGTATGTGCGCGGCAGTATGGGACCTCATGAGCTTATGCCTCCTTTCCCAGTCTATGCGGCATGATACTTGGTCGCCTTCCTGCAATCCTTCCCTGTCTACTTCATGGCCCGTCTTACCGTTAAATTTTCCAACATATTTTACCGTGAAAACTTCATTTCCCTTTGTTATTGTTCCTGTGTCAAAAGGCTGGCCTCCGCCATTCGGGTAAAAGCATGTTTTTTCCAGGACAATGAATTTTCCATTTGTAACTTCCATAACTCCAGTCTCCAATTCTTTAAGGTAGCTGTCATTAAGATATTCCATCTTTATCTCCTAAATACCTTTTCAGCTTCATTTATTCCTTTGACCAGCATATCTATATCCTCATAAGTATTGTACAGGTAAAAGCTAGCCCTTGCAGTTCCTGCAACTCCCAGCTTGTTCATCAAAGGCATTGCGCAGTGATGGCCTCCTCTTATGCATACGTCATGCATGTCAAGTATGGATGCGACATCATGGGCATGCACATTATCAAGATTAAAAGAGAGTATTCCGGCACTTTTTCCTAGCCCGGGATTATACTTTTTCACGTTTTTCATGTTTTCCATGGCATATTTTAACAAGTCATTCTCCCATCTTTCTATGCTTTTCATGCCAGCTTTTTTCAAGTAGCCTATGGCTTCTGATAAAGCTATTCCTCCTGATATGTTGGGTGTGCCAGCTTCGAATTTCATAGGTATGCTGTTCCATTCAGCATCTTCATATGTCACTTTGCTTATCATGTCCCCGCCGAAATTAAACGGCGCCATTGCTTCAAGCAATTCCTTTTTCCCGTAAAGAACTCCTGTTCCTGTCGGCCCTAGCATCTTATGTCCTGAAAAGGCATAGAAATCACAGCCTATACTCTTTACATCAACTTCGGAATGCGCAGCTCCCTGTGCACCATCTACAAGGCTTAATGCACCGCTCTTTGCTGCCAAACTGCATATCATCTTCACATCATTAACTGTACCAAGGGCATTTGATATATGCGAAGCAGCAACTATTGCTGTCTTATCTGTTATCTTCTTTTCGGCATCATCGTAATCAAGGGTGAAATCTTCCTTTACTCTTATGTACTTTAGCCTGAGATTATTCCTTTTTGCGAACTGCTGCCAAGGCACCATGTTTGAATGGTGCTCCATTTCTGTAAGCACGATGTCATTTTTTCCCTTGAAAGTTCTGTCAAAGCCATATGAGACTAAGTTTATAGATTCAGTAGCGTTCCTTGTGAAAACAACCTCATTGTTTCCTGCACCAATGAAATTTTCAACTTGCTTGTGCGAGGCTTCGTATTTTTCTGTTGCTTCCTGGCTCAGCTTGTAAACTCCTCTATGTATGTTAGCGTTGCTGCTTTTGTAATAATCTGATATTGCATCTATCACAGCTTCAGGCTTTTGTGTTGTTGCTGCATTGTCAAGATAAACCAGATTTTTTCTGGAGCTGAAAATAGGAAAATCCTGCCTTAACTCCTTTGCCTTGCTGTTGTCTATTCTCATGACAATCCCAACATCATCCTTACTTCATCGCTTGGCGCCCACGGAGGATCAAAAGTAAAATCCAGTTCAGGAATAAAACCCTTTTCCTCCAGCTTCTGCTTTATCTCTTCGGCTAGCTGCGGGGCATATGGGCATGCAGGGCTCGTGAAAGTCATCCTGACATAAAGGCTATTGTTATCTTTAACCTTGATCTCATATATCAGGCCAAGAGTCCATACGTCAAGCTGTATCTCTGGGTCAACAACTGTCTTAAGCACTTCTATTGCTTCTTCCTTAGTCAGCATTTTGCGCCTCTATTGCCTTTTCTATTGTGGCTTGCAGCTTTTCCCTTGCATCCTGGTCTTGCATCATATCCAATACAGGTGCAAAATAGCCCTCAATTATCTTTTTTTTGGCACTTTCCTCGTTAAGGCCCCTGCTCATGAGGTAGAAAAGCTGCTCTTTATCTATCTGGCCTATTGTTGAGCCGTGGCTGCATTTTACATCATGGTTGTTTATCTCTAAATTAGGTATTGCGTCAGCTTCTGCCTCGCTGCTAAGTAACAGGCAATCTTGCTTTTCATACCCGTTGGAGCCATATGCATTTTTCTCTATCCTAACAAGCCCCCTGCTAAGGCCTTTTGCCTGGCTGTTTAGCACACCTTTTGTAAGTATGTCGGAATTTGTATTTGGCGCTTTATGCACAGATGCAGTGTAGATGTCATATCTCTGATTGTCATTTCCTGAAAATAGCACAGTAATCTTGCTTTCTGCGCCTTCTCCTTCCAACCTGCTTACCACATCCGCCTTTGAGTAATGGGAGCCAAGGCAAAGGTCTGTCCAGCTTACTGAAGCCCCTTTTCCGGCTATTGAAATCCTGTCCTGTATGCTTGCTATACTCTTGCCAAGGTCTTGCACTGTAACAACAGCTATCCTGCTATTGCTGCCTGCAAGGAGCCTTATGTGGTCGCTTACAAAGCTGTTTTCCATTGCACCTGAGCTTTTTGTTATGAAAATTTTTGCTTCTGAGTTTTCTTCTGCCATTATGCATATGTTTGAAAGGAGCGGGCCATTTTTTATGTCGTAATCTATGCTTAAAGGTTTTTTAAGCGCAATACCCTTTGGTATCTTTATCAAGATGAAATCATTTGCAAATGCCTCATGGAAATGATATAGCTTATGTTTTGATGCTGCCCATTTTTCTGTCATGAACTCCTTCATGTCATTTGCTATCTCTTGAGTTATTTCTGCCTCTGTATCCTTACTGTATTTCAGAGAATAGACTGCATTTCCGGTAGGTATTTTTTCAAGGTCCATATTTGATGGCCTGATAACTATTGACAAGCCATACCTTTGCGGGGGCATTAATGCCTGCCTGAACATTCCAGCGTGGTTTTCCCTGAATTCCTTATACCATCCCGGGAAATCTTCTTTGCCTTTCATAATCATCTATACTGAGAACCTTAGCCAAGAGTGCCTTCCATCTCAAGCTCAATGAGCCTGTTAAGTTCTACCGCATATTCCAATGGCAAGGCTTTTACAACAGGCTCTATGAAGCCGGAAACTATCATCTTTGTTGCGGTTTCCTCATCAAGCCCCCTGCTCATGAGGTAGAAAATCTGCTCCTGGTTTATCCTGCCTACTGTTGCCTCATGCGCTACATCAACGGAGTTTTCCTTTATGTCCATGTACGGATACGTGTTCGACTTTGAGATATTGTCTATCATTAGGGCATCGCATATGACGTTTGCAGTTGAATTTGATGCACCCTTCTTTATGCTAAGCAATCCCCTGTATGAAGTTACTCCTCCATTCTTGCTTATTGATTTTGACTGTATCGTGGAAGATGTATTTTTCCCCAAATGAACAACTTTTGCGCCTGTGTCCTGATTCTGGTCCTTTCCTGCAAATGCTATGCCTATGAAGTCGCACTTTGAATTATTGCCTATCAGCATTGAGCAAGGGTATAACATAGTTACAGCTGAGCCCATATTGCCATTTACCCATTCTATCACGCCATTCTCGTATACCACAGCCCTTTTCGTGTTCAGGTTGAAAGTATTCTTGCTCCAGTTCTCTATGCTTGAGTATCTTGCCCTTGCATTTTTCAATATATGAATCTCCACGCAGCCTGCATGCAAAGAGCTTGATTCGTACACAGGAGCTGAACAGCCCTCGACGTACTGAACCTCTGCATCCTCATCCACTATTATCAGCGTGTGCTCAAACTGGCCGCCTTTTTGGGCATTCATCCTGAAATAAGCTTGCAGTGGCATCTTTAGCTTTACGCCTTTTGGAACGTAGATAAATGTGCCACCGCTCCAAACTGCGGCATGCAGGGCAGAGAATTTATGCAGGCCTATAGGGACGCAAGTTGTCATGAAATATTTTTGCATTAATTCCGGATGTGTTTTTAATGCCTCATCACAATCAAGGAAAATGACTCCCTGCTTCTCCCACTCTTCCTTCAACTTATGATACACGACAGATGATTCATATTGTGCGCCTACGCCGGCTAATGAAGTTCTCTCTGCTTCAGGAATGCCAAGCTTCTCATACGTCTTCCTTATGTTTTCAGGCACGTCATCCCAGTTATCTGCATTGGCCTTGGCTTTTGGCCTCATGAAATAGTAAATATCCTTTAGATCCAGCTTTTCAAGGTTCGGCCCCCACTCAGGCATTGGCATCTCCATGAACTTTTTATAGCCCTCAAGCCTTTTTTTCAGCATCCATTCAGGCTCTTTTTTCTGCCTCGATATTTCCCTTACAAGTTCCTCATTTATTCCAGGCTTGGCTTTGTATTCAAGTTCCTCTGGATTATAATGGTCATAGGTCTCCCTATTTATCTCGAATGTACCCATATCTATTTCTGACTCTGCCATACTTAACAATTGTTAATGTGCCATATTTAAACTTTTCGTCGATAACAAGCATATATATCCTTACACCAGCAAATAATTTATATACCTCTCTGGCAATTCAGAAATCATGGCAACGCATATGCCCCAGGAGATTGAGGTTTGGTATATTTTACCTTCGCTAAGGAGGGAACTTTCCAAGGCGCTGGTAAAGAAGCATAGCATGACACAGAGGGAAGTTTCGGCCTTGTTAGGAATAACAGAATCTGCAGTATCACAATATCTGGCATCAAAAAGGGCTTCTGAAATAAAATTTTCACGCGAGGAACTGGAAAAGATATGGAAAGCCGCAAATGATATTGCTACGAATAAAGATAAGGCAGCAAAGATATTCTATTCCCTGACTGTTTTTTTCAGGGGTTCAAAGACCATGTGCAGCCTTCATCACAAGCTTGACAACAATGTACCAAAAAACTGCGACGTATGCATTGAAAATGTATCCGGCGTTAGATTTAAATAACTAAGGTCAAATCTTAATCAAAACATAACGGAGGGAAAAATATGTTATTCAAAAAATGCAATGAGAAATTTGGTGCATACAAATACCTTATTTTTAGATTGGTAGTTGGATTTTTATTTTTCGGCCATGGGGCACAGAAGCTTCTGGGATGGTTCGGCGGGAAGGCAGTAGGGAACATATTCAGCTGGCCTTTTGGCATAGCCGGAATAATTGAGGTTGTTGTCGGGCTTGCCATATTCTTTGGAATATGGGGAAGACTTGCAGCCATGTTTGGCGCTATAGAAATGTTTGTTGCCTTCATAGCATCACATTCATGCCGTGGCCTGATCAGTGGCAAGATGTGTGAAGCATTCAATATAAATCCATTTGCCAATGGCGGTGAACTAGCTTTGCTATACTTTGTCGCATTCCTTGCATTAATGCTGTACGGCAATGGAAAGTTCAGCCTTGAGAATGCCATATTGAAAAAGGAGACTTTCTAGTCTCTTTTTATTTTTTCTTTAGATTGCTTCAAAAACATAATCTTCGGAGAGGAATATTTCGGTGGGCATGCGAAATGCGAAACTACCATGGCCACAAAGATTGGCACTGCTAAAAAAACAATCTCCTTTATCCCGATAATGAAAGTGAATCCTAGGACAAAAGATAGTGCAAATCCAAGAATGCCCTGTATTACTGCGCTTCTTCCAAAATAAGTATCGCTGGCTCCAAATCTCCCAACTAAGGTTACTTTCCTAAGAACAATTCCCCGGTATAGAATAATCAACCCGAATGTTATAAAAAAAGCTGTCAACAAAATTCTTCCTATTGAGAATAATATATAATGTAAATCGCTAAAGATTTTTCCAAGAACTATCATTATCAGACTTGCTATAGCGACCGTATACAGCATATATTCCCTTAGTTTCATGCAATCCTTGTAGCCTACCGACATTTTGAGCTTGGCTCTAGTATTTGGTATTTTATCTGTTTTGCAGCACTTATAGCCTCTTAAGCGCCTTTTGCGCTGCCTCTAGTGATTTGATTACCTCAAGGCAAAAACCAACATTGGTAATTGGAGAAACATTTTTACGAATGCACTCCATGAAATGCATAATCTCTAGAGTAAGGGGTGCGCCAAATGACAAGGCAACTTTCTTATTTTCCAATTTGTTTCCTTTGTGGAAATGGAAAACCAACTTGTCCTCAGCCTGATCATCAAAGCACCACACTCCTCTGTTTGTTGATATTGTCAGCTGGGTCCTTTTTTTCGGGTACTCCCAGGCTGAAAATGCGCTAATTGCAGCTTTTCCTGATTTGAAATGTGCGGATACTATGTCCTCCTGCCTGCCCTTATAAGCCTTGCCAAGAACAGAAACAGGCTGAATATTCTTAATATCAAGATACCCTAAAATGGAAAAAAAATGAGGGAAATAATCCCAAAGTACGTTTATATCTTCTCTCCTCGGGCTATTCCCGGTGTGTACATACTCTACGAATTGGATTGTCTCTCTCCTTAACACTTTCTTCAGATATTCAATCGCAGGATGAAACAAAAATTCAAAGCCGATTAGCAATACCTTTCCACGCTTTGCAGAGATGCGAAACAGCTCACTAATGTTGGCAGAGTTTAGGCTGCCAGGCTTTTCTAGCAATACATGCTTATCATGCAAAAGAGCGCGCTTTGCCAGCTGATAATGTGTAGAGGCAGGAGTCGCTATAATCACTGCTTGTGTATTTTTGTCAGATAGAATATCTTCGATATTTGTTGTTTTTTTAACATATGGAATCAATGGATTTTGCAGAGACTCTTTCCTTCTAGAGCATACCCATCTCAGCGAACATCCTTTTATCTTCTCAAGAGAGGCAATATAGTTTCTTCCCCATCTCCCAATCCCCACTAACCCAAAATTAAGCCCCATAATCTCTCATAAGTCGAAACTTTTAAAAGCTTTTTTATAGGAAGATGAGCAATGAAGCTATCTATCCTCATACCTGTGTATAACGAGCATGGTACACTTGCTGAACTGCTTAAACGCATCAAGAAGGTAGACATCGGTGGGATTAAAAAGGAGATTATCCTTATTGATGACGGCTCAACGGATGGCACCACTGACATAATAAAAAGATTAAAGGGAGATTATATCAAGTGCTTCCACAAAAAAAATAGTGGTAAGGGAGCGGCCCTCAAGACAGGAATACAGGCCGCAACAGGTGATTTTATCATTTTCCAGGATGCTGACCTTGAGTATGACCCTTTTGACTACCCAAAACTATTGGAGCCAATCTTAAACAAGAAAGCAAATGTTGTTTTTGGATCACGCTTTGGCCAGCATGATTCTACTAAGATGAAAGCCAATCAATGGCATCCTATGCATTTTGTCGGCAACAAGGGCCTGACAATCTTCTTCAACCTCCTCTATGGGACTCAGCTTTCAGATGTAGAGCCATGCTATAAGCTCTTTCGGGCGCAAATCCTAAAAAACATGCCTGTACAATCAAATGGTTTTGAATACGACATAGAGCTTATGTGCAAAATAGTCAAAAAAGGGCATAAGATTGTTCAGCTTCCAATTAGGTATAACCCCCGATCATTCGAAGAGGGAAAGAAAATCAACTGGAAGGATGGCATCATTGCCTTTAAAACAATGATAAAGAATAGGTTTTAGCCTTTCTTCTCGCAAATGCACACTATGTCAAGGCCGAAAGGAAGATTCAGTGAAGACTCAACAGCGTATATCGCTGGAGCAATTGAAGTGTACATTCTCATTTGGCTTTGAGGGATAACCAGTTTTTTTTTAACCTTGAAATTGTACCACCATCCGAAAATGCCAAGCACGTTAAGAAAAAAATGTTTCCTGACATGAAAGCCTGCTTTCTTAAGTTTGCTAAGCAATTCCTTTGGCCTGTATCTTCTGCAATGGCCAACACGCTTATCAATTTCAGAATATAGCCATGGGTAAAGTGGGACAAGGAGAATTAATTTGCCATTCTTATCAAGTATTCCATGCATATTCCGCAAAGCACACATATCATCATCAATATGCTCTAACACATTCATACACAGTACGGTATCTGCCTTGTACTTCCTAATGGATTCGCAATCTTTTGTAATGTCATAATGAATAACTCTAACATTATGTCTTTTTGCATACTTTTTTTTCAGAAGGATTATGTATTTTTTATCGTAATCTGTAAGAATCAGGGATTCCCTATCCAGGAGCAAATCGCTTATATTACCGATTCCGCTCCCTACTTCTAAAACCCGATTCCCTATACTCTTAACAATCCTCTTTATTACCTGCCTGTTCAGATTACCTCCTTCATTAATCACCTTAAGATTCTCTTCCATAACATCATATTCTGCCATACTTATTTCCTCCTGAAAGAGCAAATAATGATTTAGGCATAGTTATTATATGTTTTGGTTCGCAATTAAGGAATGTTAATCATGCGTCTTCGCCGACCAGGTTTTTCAGGCAAAGTTAAGTTTATTCTCGCAAAAATTATATAAATTGGCTCTGGAAATGCATGCTGATGAGATTCCGCATTGGGGGAGAGGATGAGGGAATAGAGTTCCTGAACCTTGGAAAAACTCCTCTCGCGAATAATTTTCTTAAAAAAGAGCAGGTAGGGAAAGAGGAAACATACCCTCTTGTTTTGGCATATTCACCCAACTCTCATTTTGTGCAGCTTACAACAGCGGTTCCTGCAGAAAAGATGTTTAAGGAATATGTGTACATGACGTCCACTACCAAAACATTCCAGCGGCACTTTAAGGAAATGGCTGATAGGCTGATGAGCTTTTTGTCACTTGACAGCGAGTCTTTTGTTGTAGATATAGGCAGCAACGATGGACTCCTGCTTCAGGCGTTCCAAGTGCATAGCATCCAGGTTGTCGGCGTTGAGCCGGCTGAAAACATTGCAAAAATAGCCAGAGAGCGGGGAGTAGGCACAATCAACGGCTTTTTCAGCAGCAGCGTTGTGCAACAGATTATCGCCAATTACAAAAAGGCATCTTTAGTCACTGCGAACAATGTTTTTGCGCATGTTGATGATATAGATGGATTCACGAAAAATGTCTATGAACTTCTAGAACCGGAAGGAGTATTTGTCATAGAATTCCAGTATTTCGTAGATACAGTTGAAACAATGACCTTTGACAATGTGTACCATGAGCACGTGTCTTATTATACGATAACTTCGCTAGAACCTTTCTTTAAGCGACATGGGTTTACAATTTTTTTTCTTGAGCATATAGGCACTCATGGCGGCTCAATCCGAGCATACATGAAAAAAAGCTCTTCCAAAAGGCCAGTAGACCCAATTGTATCGCAGTACCTTTCGGAAGAGAAGAAGAAGGGTATATTGACAAGGCACTATTATGAGAATTTTGGAAAGGCAGTATATGAAGCACGCGACAAGCTGGTAAGGTTTGTCAAAGATATAAAGAGTGAAGGCAAAACAATCGCAGGTTATGGAGCACCGGCAAAGGCAAACACCCTCCTAAATTTCTGCGGCATAGGCCGAGAATATATTTCGTACATAGTAGATGATAATCCGCTGAAACAAGGGTTATATACACCCGGAACACACATACCTGTTTTTTCAGCACAAAAGCTCGTTTCTGAACCACCAGATTGCTTGCTAATCCTTGCATGGAATTTTGCACAAGAAATCCTACAGAGAACGAAAGACCTAAAGGGCGTTACATTTATAATCCCGCTCCCTACACCACAAATTGTTCAGGGGTGAGCGCATGCCTAACGAGAAAATAATAAAGATTAAGCCAGCGTTTGAAGATGAGCGAGGGACGATTTCCAATATCCTAGATGCTCCGATATCACATGTTGCTATCATCACCTCAAAAAAAGGATCTGTAAGAGCAAACCACTACCATCCTCACCAGATACAATATGAATACTTGGTCAGCGGAGAGTATGAGAGCTACTCAAAAGACCTCACTAAAGAACCAACTGAAACAGAGAAAACAATTATTGCGCCCGGCGACTTGGTAATAACGCCTGCCAACATTGCGCATGCAATGCGATTTCGCAAGGACTCTGTCATGCTCAACATCACTACAGGTTCTCGAGATCCTAAGCAGTATACAGAACACACAATACCCTATAAGCTGATAGAATGAAATCAACAATCATCCAAGAAGACGTCGCACAAATCATTTCAGGCATAGGGGAATCCGTCCATAAACTCAGCGGCAAGACATTGCTTATTACCGGTGGAGCGGGCTTTTTGGGAAACTATTTTCTTGATGTGATTCAATGCCTTAATGAAACCATACTAGAAAAGCCCTGCAAGATGATATCAGTAGATAATTTTCTAACAGGCCTGAGTTACCGCATACCTAATTCAGAGCATTTCACCAGGATTAAACATAACATAAAAGAACCGCTTGCGATAAACGAGAAAATAGACTATATCGTCCATGCGGCCGGCATTGCATCTCCAAAATTTTATCGCCAATACAAGATTGAAACCATTGATGTCGCGACACTAGGCACAAAAAACATGCTTGAGCTTGCAAATGAGAAGAAGGTAAAAAGCATAGTATTTTTCAGCTCCAGCGAAGTTTATGGCGACCCGGATCCAAAACATGTACCCACATCCGAAACTTATCCAGGCAATGTATTATGCACGGGCCCGCGCGCAAATTATGACGAATCAAAACGCCTCGGAGAGACGCTCTGCGTAGCTTACTATGAGACTTACACTGTTCCTGTAAAAATGATAAGGCCTTTTAACGTCTATGGGCCTGGAATGAGGTCTGACGATTATCGCGTAATCCCTAACTTCGTTGTCTCCATACAAAAAGGAAAGGACATACCAGTGTACGGGACAGGAAATCATACTAGGACATTTTGCTATATATCTGATGCCATGACAGGATTCTTCAAAGTGCTTCTTTCTGACGAGAATGGAGAGCCTTTTAACATCGGGGCGGAAAGCGAGGAAGTCACAATAGAAGATTTGGCTCTCACTATAGCAGGTATTTTCAAAAGAGAAGTCCGCGTCGTTCACCAGACAGGCCCTAATGATGCCTATGGCACTGCAGACCCAAGGCGACGCTGCCCAAACCTAACGAAAAGCAAAACACGGCTAGGGTACATGTCGAAGGTAGGGCTCAGTGAAGGAATCACAAGATATGTAAAATGGGTCCGTGAAACAAGCACCGAAGATATATCCCTTTTGGAGCTGAAGGAGCCATAAAAACTCACACAATTTATCCTACTTTTGATTTAAAGTTTATACCCTCAATTGACTAACTGTAAGAGATTTCAGACTCTTCATTAACTTTTGAAATTGCCAGACAACGAGCTTAGTCATTGCTTAGAAAATAATTTTTCTGGATCATTGAGATAGAGCCTCATAACTTCTTTTGGTCCAATCTGTCTTATCATTTCCCTTACCTCCGGTACGAGTTTATCTTCTTCAAAGTTCCTGCTTGAACGGCTTGTGTATGCCGCTACTTCCCCCATATCCAGCCCTATCCCGGGAGCATTTTCAATTATGAAATTATCTATCATCCCCCTGATAACAGCAGTCTCTCTCAAGAACCATTTTATTACTGAATCATTTATAATATCACTTGTTACTACACCAGTTTTATTAAATTTATCATTCATTTCTGCTATGCTGTATTTTGCCCTTAGCTCATGAAGAGCAAAATGCATGGCTTCCATGGGCGGAGAAGTATATGAGGAAACTGCATTGAAGCCCAATGCGAATACAAACGGGCCGTATATCAATTCTTTGAGTACGGGACCGTTTTCATTCTGTACGTCAATACCCAATTCGGCGTTAGCATCAGGCGCTTTGGCAGAATAGATTGCACCTGCATACCCCTCTTCTTTTCCGGATGTGTTTTTGCCGCTTGTTTTTAGCCTGAACTTTCCACCATATCTGTTTGTGCTGTTCCAGCATATGTTAAACCCAGCAGTATTTGTGTTTGATTCTCTGAGTGGATATTCTGCACCTATAGTCGAATAGCTTACATTTGGGACTAAATTTTCAATTCCGGCATATTCAAAGAATTCCTTTATGGAATTATTGCTTCTTCTTACGTACTCCTGAAAAAGCTTATGCCCCCAGCCTATAGATACGAAGTGCGTCTTTGCACTGTATTCCTTGCCAAGTATTTCAGTGTCTGGTGGTGCTTTCTGCAGAATGACATTTTCGAGGGTTTGCTTGATATCGCCAGGTATATTTGTTGTATGGTTAGGGTGCTCAAATGTAACTTTCGGCGTTTCTGCCACTCTCTGATAAAATCCAGAATAGCTCAATCCCTCGAGGGATACAAATTCATTTCTCACAATTACTTCTTGATTATCTTTTCTTTGATCCCAGTTCGATGTTGCAGCACCTATTACAATACCAACTGCAACAGATCCTACTGCCCAGCTAACTGCTGAGCGCAAGCTTACCTTCTTTTCTTCAGGATGTTCTTTTTTTGTCATTTTCCAGGCAGGAAAATATTAGTGCTATTATAAATCTGATGTAACTCAGAAAAAGCCAGTATTTTGCAATAATTCAAACTCTGGAATCGCCTTTCCACTTTATGCTGCAGCCCATGCTCGGCAGGAACCACTCTTCCACTTCTTCTTTATTTACTACCTTATTCAGGACTTTCCTCATGACATGTTTCTTTATAGTGTCCCCCGGATTCATTGCGTCATTTATCCTTCCATGGTAAACCAATTTATGTTTGCTGTCAAATACAAATGGGTCAGGAGTGCAGGTAGCGCCATATTTTTTTGCCACTTCCTGGGTTTCATCAAAAAGATAATACTCATATTTGAATTTTTTCGCTATCTCCTGCATATTCTCGAAGCTGTCTTCAGGCACAAAATCAGGGTCATTGGAGTTTATCCCTATAACGACAACTCCCTTATTCCTGTAATCTTCCTGGATTGATGATATTTCCCCCATCTTCGGCTTGACATAGGGGCAATGGTTGCACATGAAAATTATGACAACAATTCTGCTTTTGAAATCCGCAAGATTTACTATTGAGCCATCAACATTCTTAAGCGAGAAATTTGGAGCATCAGAGCCTTTCTGCAATGTCCTCGGATCTGATTTCAGGAGCACCATGAACTGATATGTTAGGCAAACATATTTAAATATATTTACCCTCATGTTTTTTATGGGAGATGAAAAAAGGCCTTCTTGGGATGATTATTTTCTTGACATCATGGTCAAGGTAGGCTCAAGGGCAACATGCGACAGGGGCAAGTCAGGCTGCGTGATAACAAAGAACAACCAGATACTCGTTACTGGTTATGTTGGCTCTCCAGTTGGCATGCCTCACTGCGATGAATCAGGGCACCAAATGAGGAAAGTGCTAAGCGAAGACGGCTCAATAAGCGACCATTGCATGCGCACAACCCATGCAGAGCAGAATGCAATATGCCAGGCCGCAAAGCTCGGCATAGCATTGGATGGGGCTACCTTATATTCGTCAATGACTCCATGCTATACGTGCGCCAAGATGATTGTAAACTGTGGCATCAAAAGGGTTATTTGCCTGAATGATTATCATTCTTCTGCAGATTCCAAGAAGCTTTTCAAGGATGCAGGCACAATATTTGAAATGAGAAAAGAGGAAGTACTGAAGTACTAGGAAAAAATGCCGAGGGATTGGGGAGTTTTCATCAACAGTTTCTTTTTTGTTCTTGGTTTTTCTCTGGTATTCTCTGTTCTTGGCATATTATTACAGACAGTTCTTGCCGGCGCATCTCTTAGCGTCCATACATGGCTTGGCAGGATTGGAGGGTTAGTGATAATCCTATTCGGTATTTATCTCCTCGGCCTGATAAAAATTCCTTTCCTTGAGAAAGAGCACAAAATAATTGTAAAGAAAAGATTCAGCTCACAGTACCTTACCAGCTTTGTATTCGGTGCAGCCTTTGCTGTAGGATGGACTCCATGCGTAGGGGCTGTTCTTGGCGCTGTATTGACACTTGCCGCAACACAGCCTTCCTATGCTTTCTTCATGCTCCTTGCCTATTCCCTTGGTTTGGGATTCCCATTCTTATTGATAGGCTTGTTCACCAATGAAGCAAGGAAATTTATCTCAAATGCAGGAAAATGGATACGCTACCTTAATTATGTATTTGCAGTGATTCTTATCTTACTCGGAATACTAGTTTTTACCAGCCAGCTTGGCAGGATAGCTAATTTTGAGTTTGCTTCATCCCTGCTTCTGAAATATAATCTGGGTGATGTGCATCTCGGCTCTACTTTAGGCATAGGAGTTGCATTCTTTGGTGGCCTATTATCTTTCCTAAGCCCATGCGTATTGCCGCTTATACCTGCATTCCTAACCTATCTTGCAACACTGGTTGTGAGGAAATGAAAATCTCGGCAAAAAATATTGCGCTTGTCTTTGTCGTAATTATTGTAGTGTGGACAATCGCATACCTAGAAACCGGCAAGCAAGTCATTCCACAGGCACAACCTGAAGATTCTGTTCAAGATGCAGGCTTGGATGTGCCTGCCAATAGTCAGCAACCAAAGGATGAACCAAGCACGAAAAACGGCTATAAGAGAGCACCAGAGCTTGCCGGAATATCCGGTTATATCAATGCGAATGAAAATTTAAAGATTGGTGATTTCAGGGGAAAAGTTGTGCTAATAGATTTCTGGACTTATACATGCATAAACTGCATAAGGACATTGCCACATCTTGTTGAATGGGATAGCATGTACAAGGATAAAGGCCTAGTAATAATAGGGGTGCATACACCAGAGTTTGATTTTGAGAAGGAAAGAAAGAATGTAGAGGATTCCATGAAAAGGCATGGCATAAAGTATAGAGTTGTGCAGGACAATGATTACAGGACATGGAATGCATTCGGGAACAGGTATTGGCCGAGGAAATACCTCATAGACAAGGAGGGTTTCATAAGATACGACAAAATAGGGGAGGGAGGATATGAGCAGACAGAGAACAAGATAAGGGAGATACTTGCTGAGATTGATGCTCCTCTAGATTCTTCTTTATCCAAAGTTCCTGATACAACTCCAACGATAAGGTCAACGCCTGAATTGTATGCAGGCTATGATTTTTCTATCCCACGTGGGCAAAACATCGGCAATGAAGGAGGGCTTAAGGCAGGCAAGAATCATACTTATTCGCTTCCTAGCCAGATTAAGCCAGATATAATCTACCTTGAGGGAAACTGGTTTAGTGGGCCAGATGAGCTAAGAGCCAATTCTAATGGAGCAATAGTCCTTCCTTTCCTAGCTTCATCCGTAAATATTGTGGCTGATTCAGAGGCCTCATCAAAGATGTATGTGAAGATAGACGGCTCTTACTCCGCAGGACAAATGGGAAAAGATATTGTGATTGAAGATGGCAGGGCTTATGTGCTTATTGATAGTCCAAGGCTTTACAATGTTTTCAATGGGGAATACGGGCGCAAAACTTTGAGGCTTGAAGTAAGCGATGGATTCAGCTTCAATGCCTTTACTTTCGGCTGATTCTTTATGCCAGCAATGCCGGATTAAATACCATAATAAGGCCGAGTATGAGAAGAATTGCCCCTCCTATAAGCTTGCAGTGCCTTGCATATTTCTCCCCGAGATTTGAGTTTACAGCAAAAACAGCAAGCCCGAAAATAATAAGGTCATCAAGCATGAAGAACAAGTCATAAAGCAGTATGTATGCATAGTGCTGCCATGCCTCAAGGCTGGAAGATGCGAGCACCTGGGTAAAAACAGCAGGTATGCCTGAGGAGCATACGAATTCTATTGAGTTTACTGCAAATGCAAGGACAATTATCCCTGCGATGGATGACAATGTGATTGGGGAGCTCACAATTTGCTTTATTTTATCCATTGTCTTTCCCTTGCTTTTCTGGTCGCCTATGTCGCAAACAAGATTTCCTTTTGTTGTGAAATATTTCTTCAAGTCATTGATGCCGACACCTATGGCAAAAAGCCCTATTGCAAGAGTTACCGGCCTTAGATACCCGATAAAAAGGAACACATTAAGCCATGCTGTCATGAAGAGGAAATACAATGTTCCGGATGCCAGAAGGAAGCTCCCTACTATGAGCCATATCTTTCTCTTGTCGTTCATCCCCATTATCATGGAAATAAGATAAACAAGGACCCACATGGCGCATGGATTGAAGCCGTCAACAAGGCCAAGTATCATTGCCAGAGCAGCCAAAGAATAATCCTTTGCATCAATCTCACCAAAAAATGGCAGGTTAATTACAGTACTTATCTCCCTTTTCTCTGCTTTTACTTCAGGGTTAATTGGCTCAGGTGGCTGCCAGCCATAAGACATTATTATTCCAATAACTATCAGGACAAGAATAAGGTATCTGGCGAACTTATCTTGGTATATACCCTTTATCCAATCTTTGAAGCCCATGCAAGGAATTGCCGGCAGAGCTTATATAAAATTTTCTTTATCTTCAGCTGCTAAGCGGAAGCAATAAAAATGCCATTTCATTCTTATAGGATAAAAAGGCATAAAATGAATACTTTACAACATTTGGAAACTATTTGCAGCATGGCGGCTAAGGATGGAATAGCAGCAGCCTTAAATACAGTTTCAAATTAATATAAGGTATTATAATATTTTTCTATTATTTTGGCAATAGAGTTGATTTACATTCTGAAATATAGAAAAGTATATATAGTTGT
>JAGVYS010000047.1 GCA_018303125.1 Candidatus Woesearchaeota archaeon
CTGAACTATTAAAGTTTGCGAAAACGACGAGGGTCGCATATATCGCAAATTCATCTACGGGCTGAAGCCCGCAGGTTTCTTTGCTATGCTCCCCCTAAACTATAAAACACCAAAGGAAGTATGAAACGAACTGAAAAATGTAAACCAGTTACGGGATGTAAAGTAGTTTTGGGATAACAGACACCTGAAAATTTTCCGATAGGTTTATATATGTGATATATCATTCTATGCATATAGTTTTGAAAAAGGGATTTCTATGGATACGGAAAACACAGTAAAAACAGGGACAACTACTGTAGGAGTAAAGTGCAAAGATGGAATTGTGCTTGCCGCGGACAAGAGAGCTACATCTGGCTATCTAATTGCGCACAAGAAAGTATTGAAGATTCTTGAGATTACAGACAGAATTGCTGTAACCACAGCCGGAACAGTCTCGGATATCCAGCTTCTTGTCAAGCTCCTTCAGGCAGAGACAAGGCTAAAGGACATAAGGACCGGTCAAAAATCATCCGTCAAGGAAGTCGTCAGCCTTTTAGGTAACATGGTTTACAGCAACATAAGGAAGTTCAGCGTAATACCTGGACTGAGCCATTTTATAGTTGGAGGCGCAGATTCCCATGGCTACCACCTATATGATGTAGGAGCCGATGGCTCAATATTGGGAGTAGAGGATTATGTTAGTTCAGGCTCAGGGAGCGTCATGGCATATGGCGTGCTTGAAGCCTTATACACCAGTGACTTAAACGCAGAGAAGGCAGCAGAGCTTTGCAAGAAAGCGATAAACGCTGCAGTGCAGAGAGACATAGCGTCAGGTAACGGCATAGATATAGTCGTAATAAACAGGGACGGCATAAAGAAATTGTTTAGCAAGGAGATAATATACAGTATAGAGTAAATTTTTTCTGTGCATTAGAATGGCTGACATAATAAAGGAAATATTGAAGGACCTACCGGCAGATAAAATATCTGATGCTGCATATGAGGGTGCCAACATTGTGCTCTATACTAAGGACACTGATTTCTTCCTTAACAACAACGGGCTGATAAAGGAATGCGTTGACAAGATTAAGAAAAGGATTGAGCTCAGGCCTGACCCAAGCATAACGATGGAGCAGGAGAGCGCCGAGAGGATAATAAGGGAATTGCTTACAGAGGAAGCTGGAATAGACCAGATAATCTTCGACCCGCAGAGGAGCATAGCCATAATCGAGGCTGAAAAGCCCGGATTGGCAATAGGCAAGCAGGGTAGCCTCTTAAGAGAGATAAGGGCAAAGACATTTTGGGTGCCGATTATAAGAAGGAAGCCGGCGATAAGGTCAAAGTTGATAGAGAGCATAAGGGCAGTATTGTACCAGAATTCTGATTTCAGGAGAAAATTCCTTGACAGGACAGGACACAGGATTTATGACGGCTGGATGAGGGAAAAGAAGCACGAGTGGGTAAGGCTAACTTATATGGGCGCAGGAAGGCAGGTCGGAAGGTCATGCTTTTTGCTACAGACTCCAGAGTCAAGAGTTTTGCTGGATTGCGGGATTGACCCTGCGCAGCAGCCAGACAACCCGGATGCATATCCTTACCTTGAGATTCCTGAGTTCAAGATAAACGAGCTTGATGCTGTTGTTGTGAGCCATGCTCACTTGGACCACAGCGCGCTAATACCTTACCTGATAAAGTTCGGATACTCTGGCCCGATTTACTGCACTGCTCCGACTAGAGATGTCATGGCATTGCTGCAGCTTGATTTCATCAAGATAATGAGAAATGAGGGAAAAGAGCCGCTGTATACTGCAGAAGAAGTAAAGAAGATGATAATGCAGTGCATAATCCTTGATTACAATGAGGTTGCTGACATAACTCCAGACATGAGGGTAACCATGTACAATGCAGGCCACATACTTGGCAGCGCCATGGTGCACATACATATAGGAAATGGGCTTCATAACCTGCTTTACGGTGCTGACATGAAATTCGGAAGGACCTCCCTATTGGAACCGGCTGTCGCTGATTTCCCGAGGCTTGAAACATTGATGATAGAGGCCACATATGGTGGGAAGGAGAATATACTGCCGACAAGAATTGAGTGCGAGGACCATTACAGAAACATAATCCTAAACACCATCAAAAGAAACGGTAAAGTGCTTACCCCTGTCCTTGGCGTGGGAAGGGCCCAGGAAGTCATGATGATACTGGAGGAGATGGTGAGAACAGGAGCGATGCAGGAGATTCCTGTTTACATAGACGGAATGGTTTGGGACATAACTGCAATCCATACAGCATACCCTGAATTCCTGAATTCAGCAATAAGGAAGCTCATATTCCACAAGGACAATAACCCGTTCCTCCATCCAATGTTCAAGAGGGTTGGCTCGCAGAAGGAAAGGATGGAACTGCTGGAGAACACAGGACCTTGCGTAATACTCGCTACATCAGGAATGCTTGTCGGAGGGCCATCTGTTGAATATTTCAAGCATCTTGCTAACAATCCGAAGAACAGCATAACTTTCGTGTCGTACCAGGGAGAGGGTTCGCTCGGAAGGAGAGTCCAAAGAGGCGAAAAAGACATAAACATGGGCAGCGCAGTCAGGCCTGACATGCTGAAGGTCAACATGGAAATCCATACGATAGACGGGCTGACAGGGCATTCTGGAAGGAACCAGTTGATGAGCTTCATACATAAATGCAATCCAAAGCCAAAAAAAGTCCTTATTGTGCACGGCGAAAGCTCAAGGTGCACTGACTTGGCTTCTTCAATTCACAAGCAGAACAGGATAGAGACAGCTGCTCCGAGAAATCTTGAGACTATAAGGCTGAAATAGTCTTCTGGTCTTATCCAAATGAAATACCCAATCGGGGCAGAGCCTTGGGGTATCACGTTAGAAAAGACTGAGCTTTAACTGGTCCGGATCTCCACCTTGTTTGCGAATGTATTCTTTCATCTGTGCCTCACCATACCCATCACCCACAGTATCAATGTGACCGCCTTCAGTCCAAAAGTGACCACCCCAGAGCTCCTCACGTAGCTCTGGAAACTTCTTGAACACCTCTTTAGCAGTAATGCTCTTACAAATCATCATCACCTGCGATGGAGAGTAACGAGGCGCAGCCTCAACAAGAATATGCAAGTGATCCTCATCAGTACCCACTGCATGAAACCAGAGATAATACCTCTGACTAATCCCGAGCAAAACCTCCTTTATGTACGCACTAATCACTTCTGAAAGCAAGTCCTTCCGACACTTAACCACAAAGACCATATGATATCTGATACGATAACTGCAATGCAAAGCATACTTGACGTCCATACAGACGCCATAACGCTCTCAGATTAAATCACTTACGGGGCAGAGCCCCGGGGTATTAAACCCAAGAAAGGAATAAAAAAAGAAAAAGCGCTTACTTCTTCTTTGTAGCTGTCTGGCAGCATGCCTGGCAATCTTTGCATTGTCCCATTGCAAGGCCTATTATTCCTGCAAGCAACAGCAACGCAGTCCACCATTGTATGTTCCAGAATGCCCATATTCCCAGATCAACCATAAGGTACAGAACACCCAAAATCAACAACAAAATGGCCGATATCAAGCTACATTTACTGCAACACATATGTTATCACCATTGTTTGCCTATTTTTCCACCTATTTAAAGATTTCTGAATAATGAACTTATTAGCAGTTGGCTTCCAAGAAAAATTTATATAGTCAAATTGCATAAGGCCTGAAAGGGGGAAGGTATCTGGATTGCTTATTCCGCAGTTCATGGACCTGAATGCATTTTAGAAAACTAGGAGGTGGGCAAATGAAAGACGAATACATGTATGGTGGGGATGATGATGATGGCGGGGATGACTCCGACTTCTAGATTAGCCTTATAATGTCTTTTTTTGGTTTTTTCATAATATTTAAATAACCTTTAAAATGAAAATTTAACATGACTAATGAGCGGCCTTTCGTTATTGTGGGAGTATTCTGGGCTGCATTGCTGCTTTTCCTCCTAAGTGCATATTCTGTCGGAACTGGTGTCAACCTCGTTACAGGGTATGCTGCCATGGATGGATGGGAACGGAGCTACTCCAATATGCAAAGTATAGCAATAATAATGCTCGTATTCACAAATCTAGTTACAATTTTCTTCCTTGCGAAGAAGACGTATTCAAGATAACAAAATTTTTAATGACCTGATTCTGCTGCTTATGCATGATAGTTGCTGTTACGGGTAATATATGCAGCGGAAAGACAACTGCTGCCAAAGAGATAGCCAAAGCAGGGTTCATGCACATAAATGCTGATACAATAGGCCATAGCATATACAACAAGCCTGACATAAGGAAAAAGATTGTTGCGGCTTTCGGAAGCCATGTGCTTTCAGGGAAGAACGTTGATAGGAAAAAACTAAGGAGAGAAGCGTTGAAATCTACCCTGAGGCTTAGGAGACTGTCTACGATAATGCATCCTGCCATTCTGGAATCAATAAAAGGCTCAATAAAAGGGGGGAATGTCATTATTGATGCAGCCCTCATAATAGAAGCAGGATGGACGCTCCATGATGTCCTGATTCTTGTCACGGCAAGTAAGGCAGAGAGGATTAGTAGGCTACAGAGAAAGGGAAGATATAATAAGGCAGAAATAATAACTTTGCTTAAAATGCAGATGCCTGACAAGGACAAGGTAAGGCATGCAGACATTGTTGTTGATAATTCAGGGAAAAAGAGTGAATTCATAGCCAATATAAGGAAAATTGCAGGTGAGCTGAAATGCAAGACATAGCAATATATCCGGGGAGCTTTGACCCCATAACAATGGGACACATTGATGTACTTGAAAGGTCGCTTAAGATATTCAAAAAAGTGGTAGTAGCAATAGGCGAAAGCTCAGAGAAAGATTACCTTTTCACAACAGACGAAAGGGTAAAAATGGTGAAGGGCGTAACAAAAGGAATGAATGTAAGCGTTGAGAAGTTCTCCGGATTGCTTGTTGACTTTGCCAAAAGCAAAAAGGCATCGGTCATAATAAGGGGATTAAGGGCTGTTTCTGATTTTGACTATGAGTTTCAGGCAGCTCTAATGAACAGGAAGCTTAATCCTGAAATAGAAACGATATTCATAATGACAAGGGGGAAATACTGCTATCTCAGCTCCTCTGTTGTGAAGGAAGTGGCATCAAGGGGAGGCAATATGCAGCACCTTGTTCCTGAGGCTGTCAAGAAAATGCTGATTGGGAAGTTTGGAAAGATTAAATGATAATAAAGGAGTTATATCTGGTCTAATTCCCAAGAGTTATATATTGAAATAACTGTTTCCCGGTTCTTCTCATTATTGAAATCATGGCTTATACTCTCATTAAGCAGCCTGCCTATATCGTGACCCCTACCAAATAAGCGAGGCAATGTCTTATTTATGATGAAGGATGCATCATACTCGGTATCTTCCAAGGCTGAAATTATCTCTGAGATTGATTCATTGGTGCCTATCTCAACCAGGCCTTCAAGGGCATACACAAGGATAAAGTTTTGCCTTGAGAAATCAATTTTCCATGCAAAGACAGATATTGCATCCGGATTCCTGACCTTATCCATAGTGAAAAAAAATGAAGATATCTCTTCTTCTGTCAGGTTTGAGCTGCTCCACCAACCATTCCCATAAATTGCGTTTATAGGCAGGGAAGCAATCTTTTCAGGAATCTTGTCAAAAACAAATTCAGTTCCTTCCTTTGTACCAAGACGCAGAAGCATTGCAGTAATAATGCTTTTCAGCTCTGGCGAGGCTTGGCCATAGGCTGCAATAAGATTGATTGTGATTTTGCTCTTGTCTGCAGCATCCCGGACAGAATAAAAATCGACCTTGCTGAGCCTGGATGAAATTCCATGCATGAGTTCTTCATTGCCCTCTTTTTCCTGTAATGTGTACTCTTCCAATAAGAACGATGTGCTTTCAGGGCTGCCTATTTCAGAGAGCAAATCAAGGTAATACCGCCTTATGCTGGCATTGTAAGGAAATGAATCAAGGTCAAGTGCAATCCATTCGTATATTTCTTTGCTGCCGCTCTCTTTTACCCGCCAAGCCAGATTCCCCTCCAAAAAGTAAAGTGAATTATAATGCGAGTCATTCCAGCCGCTTTCATATTCTTCCTGCACCTTACCTGCCAGTTCCCTGAATGTGCAGTACATCATAATCGTTGTTCCGTTTAAAGTGCTGTCAGCATAGCGCTGCCTGTCGCCGTTCCCGATTTCAAGCTGGAATATCTGGTTATCAGAAAGAACAAAAAAGATGTCCTCGTAACCAGAGCAATCAATGCCTGCATTCTCCGGAGAACAGGATACAATAGCCAATGATATAAAAGCAAGTGTCAGATATGCCTTTGCATTCATATGCTAGTATCTTAAACTCAAATATATAACATTATTGGCCAAATCCTAAAGGAAACATATGGACTGGCCAGTTGCATCAGGTCATCTGTGGGTGACAGTAGTTAGATTTGTGTAGTAGTTTAACGACTAAGGATGAGATGTATTCCCTACTACTGGGATAATGATGAATATTTCGCTTCACCGCCTGCGCTTTCCAGATTACAAACCAGGCACTGCAAGCAGGGATGCCTGAAATCCGGCCTGTAATCATCTATCAGAATCTTGACAAGATTCGCTGTCCTATTTTTGCAATATACTCTTCAGCTTCCTTGCTTCCTTTAGAAGTAATGTGAATGAGGTATTCATTTTTGCTAATCCAAAGATGGTAATAGTAAACAGCTGATTCATTATTAACATAAAACCTGCTCTGATCCCCATACGCATTCTCGCTGATGAGGCCTTCGAAGCCGCGCAAGTGCAGGGATGAATATTGATAAGTGCCATTTAGATCCTCACTATTGGTAAATTTCTGCAGTTCAATCACCACCTGAGTATCATCTCCCTCAATAGTGTAAAGACAGATGCCGTATTGCGCCAGCGGCGATCTTTCACTGGTTGGATATTCCTCTATTTGGCAACCAGTACCATTGCTCCTCATCCCAAACTGCTGGATGTCTTGCTCATTAAGCAGCAGATCCTGTGTTCCTGATACTCTAGGAATCGGCTGAACTAATGAAGATCTATTTTGTGCAGATTCTCCATCCTGATTTATTGTGCATCCTACGATAAATATAAGGATAATTGCTAAAATTGCCAGTTTCATACTATCACTTTATCCTAAACAGAAGATTATTATTCTTAAATGTTCTTAAAGAAGAGTGCCAACCGGACAATACAACAGTTACTCAAATCTGACATGATAAGTATATGGTGGGCTGGCCGATGTTCAGTCGTCGAGGGTCACTTTGGAGTGACTGTAAACTACTTTTTCTTGTAGCCAAACTTTTTATCGTAATCCTTATGACTTACAATGTCAAGAATGAAACAGATTATTTCTATTTGGTCACCCTTGATAGTATATAACATTCTCCAAAACTGCGACAATTCAGCTCTCCACAGGTTTTGTACATTGTAAGAAGGTGGTATTAGTTTCTTTGGAATATTGTCTCCATAAAATGGGTTAGCTCGGATAAATCCGATTTTTTGCTTAATGGACTTTAACAACTGCATCTCTTCAGTGTTTTCCTTGCCTTCTTGAATTTGCCTGCCGACTAATTCATTCAGTCTTTTGTATTCTTTATCTGCTTCATCCAAGAGTATCACTCTTACTGATTTATTCATACTTCAGTGCCTCTTCGGATTAGCCTATCAAGCTCTTTTCTTTCAGAAAATACCCATAGAACTCCTTTAGTTCCAATCAAAATCTTGCCGCTTATTTGAAGGTAATCCAATATCTGAAGAAGCGTCTGATGCATTACTTTTTTTGGCAATCTTCGCTTTATTTCAGCAACCGAGAGGAGCTCTCCAGAGTCTTTCAGTAGATTCTCTACCATTAATACAGTGTTCAATGTGGGCGAATGAACCAATCTCTCTTTTTCAATTTGTAATACTGCTTTTGCCATAGTTATCCTCTTTGGGTATATATTTATACTTGATTAATATACTATTATATATAAATGTTACGTTTTTGAGAAGCATACTGAGTTACTAATTCGCTGGCTGTTTGCGAGATTCCGCCAAACGTGTGCAAGTCTGTAGACCCATCATTTCTGGTGACGCTTTGCGTCCATTTATCATGGGCAAATTTGCAGTTGTGCGGGTCAATTTCAACCTCTCCAAGCACATTCGTTATAATGCCCTTCATGACAATCCTTACAGTCGATGTCATTTATAAATAGAGTCATGAGAAGAGGCGACTCTGGAGTCACTTTCTAGTGGACAATGCCCGCACAGTTACTCGATTCTGACCCTCAGTATCAAATGGACTGGCCG
>JAGVYS010000026.1 GCA_018303125.1 Candidatus Woesearchaeota archaeon
TATATACGGGAAAACTCAAGCAGGTTTTGATGCGCTTCGCGCATTGTGGGCATTCATCTACCCCGCTCACGCGGGGAGGCTTAGCCCACTGTTGACTAATGTCGATGCTCATATTTTTATATTACCTATTCAAGGCACAGGCATGCAAGAAATTTTGAACGTCTATGCTTTCCTGTACTCATTTTATGTGTTTTTCTTCAGGAAAAGGCTTGCCATACCCTGCCTTATGGTTGACAGCATTAATGACATAAGCGTAAAAGAACTTAGGAGGTCACATATTAAGGCAATTATATTTGACAAGGACAATACGCTGACCTCACCATACGCTGAATCTGTGCACAGGAAAATAAGCAAGCATCTCAAAGTCCTTGCAACAAATTTCAGAGTCGTTATCCTGTCCAATTCAGCAGGCAGCCTCTATGACTGGAAAGGGAAAGCAGCTTCAATCATTGAAAAGCAATCAGGGATTAAAGTATTAAGGCACAGGCTCAAAAAGCCGGCAAGGGTAAAGAACATAGAATCCGTGCTAGGCTGCAAAAAAGCGGAAATTGCAATGGTCGGTGACAGGGTTCTTACTGATATTGTTTTCGGGAACCGAAATGGCATGCTTACGATACTTGTGAATCCATTGGCAAAAGCAGGCTTGGTATCTAGAAATATAAGCAGGCTTGAAAGGCTTCTTGTAAGAAGATGGATGAAGAAAAGCGTAAATCCGAATTGATTATTCCTCGAACTCTGCCCTGACTATATCTCTGTCTATCTTTTTCAGGCACCCTACTATTTTGTCCCTGAGCTCATTGTTGCTTGTCGCCTTTATTATCTGCCTCTGTATGTCTATCATCCTTCTGAAGAGCCTGATGATGTCCCCTTCGAGAAGATTGGTTGTGGTCAAGACATCAGTGAAATTGCCATTGTTTGACCATGAGCTAATCATGGCTACTAGCCTGAATATACTCCTCTTGTTTATAGTGCTGTCAACATACTTGTTTTCACCTATCACTCTAAGTATGTGCTCATACTGGTTCTTTGCTCCCTTTGTCCTGAACATGTCCATGCGCTTCTCTTCGTATACTATTGCTGCAATGAGGCAGTTTATCTCTGTCTCAGACAGTTTTTTGTACATCTGGGAATAGAATATCTCGCTAATAAGCAACTCCTCAAAGTAGACATGGCATGCAAACTCGCCTTTTTGCGTAAGCTTTTTTTCATGTGTAATGTAACCCATGGCTGTAAGCTTCTTGAGCTTGTTGTTGAAGGATGCCATTATCCTTACCTGATGCTCTGATTTCATCCTCAGGAAATAATCGAAATTGCTCTTGAGTATGGTGTCTATCTCATCATCATTATGGTTCTTGACTAGGTTAAGGACAGTATTAACAGATAACCTAAATTCTGAAACTATTGGCTCTATGTCTTTGGTGACGAGCTGTTTTATCCTTGCAACATCAGCCCTTCTCCTGTCTATGAGCGCAATAACCGTGCCTTCCTTGTCTATGCCTCTCCTTCCTGCCCTGCCGGCCAGCTGAAAATACTCCTTGGAATTCAAATACCTAAATGATATGCCGTCATATTTCTCAAGGGAATTAAAGCAGACCGTCTTGGCAGGCATGTTCACTCCAACAGCAAATGTCTCTGTGGCATAAAGCACATAGATGAGGCCCTTCTCAAAAAGCCCCTCGACAATCTCCTTAAGGTTTGGCAACAGCCCTGCGTGATGATACGCAACTCCCTTTACAATGCATGATTTCAGCCTTGCATAGCTGTTCATCTGGCTTACTTCCTTGCTGACATGCTCTCTAGTGTAAGATATTATCTCTGCCTTCTGCTGCTTTGTTGTGTAATCCTTATCCTTGGAAAGCTCCCTTGCAAATTTTTCGCAGTTCTTCCTGTTGAAGACAAAGAATATTGCAGGCATCTTGTCTTTCAATTGCCTTACAACATCCATATGGTCAGCAGTGTTTTGTCCCCTGATAAGTGGATTAGGCTGTATGCCTGAAACAGCAAGATCCTCTGTCTTGAACAGTCCAATAGACTTATCGTAAACATAATGCTTCAGTGGCACTGCCCTCTTATCATAATCAACAACTATGACGGGATGTGCTTTTATACTAGAAATCCACTCAGCAAACTCAGCAGCGTTAGGTATTGTTGCAGAAAGGCATAGGTATCTTATGTTCTGTGGGGAGAAGATTATGGATTCTTCCCACACTGTTCCCCTTTCAGGGTCTGATATGTAATGTATTTCGTCAAAGATTACGTAGCTTACATAAGATATGACTGCATCATGTGTAAGAAGCATATTCCTGTAAATTTCTGTTGTCATAACAAGCAGAGGCGCTTCAGGATTTATGACTATGTCCCCGGTCATTATCCCGACCATTTCCTTCCCATAATCCTTTGTAAAATCCTTGTATTTCTGATTGGAAAGGGCTTTAATGGGTGCAGTATAGATTACCCTCCTCTTTGCGTTCAGGAACTTACTTATTGTGTAATCTGCTATAAGCGTCTTTCCAGTGCCAGTTGGGGCACTAACAACAACAGAATTATTGTTTTCTATTTGCCTAATGGCCCTAATCTGGAAATCATCTAATGTAAGACCTTTGAATTGCATCTCTATCAACAAAAGAACATTAATTCTTTTTCTTCAGCTCCATCCTATGTTCATAGCATCTTCTGCACAGTGTATGAACAGATACATTATCATTCGTGTATAGCCTACAGTCGGTGGCGTCTGCAATATCCTTTTTGCATGACTCACATTTGTTGTACATGATAACAACCCCGAGTATGCTAATGAAATGTATTATTTAAACCTTTGGAGATTATTAAGCCTTCCCCAATATCCTAAATACCTTGGTTCCGCAGGTGGGGCATTTGCCCTGAACAGCCTTCATGCCATTCTTCATAACCACTTCAGCAGGATCCTTTATCTGTATGCTTTTCTTGCATTTCATGCATCTTCCTTCAGCCATTTTGTGCACCCCTAGAGTTTTTATACACAGACTTAGCCTTTAATCTTTATAAATCTTTTTCATTTCTGATCTGTTGCTCAGCAAATGCCTTGAAAAAAGCAAATTTTTTAATTTAATCTCAATACAATTGGCAAATGGTAATCAATACTCCTTATTATGGGATGGATACAGGCAAAGCAAGCATTGGGAAGATGCCTGCAAGTGGCGGTGCTGATTTAGGCCTGACATATAGAATTGCGGATGTCCTAGGAACGTTGAAAAGAAATCACGCAATGCCTTATAGCGGGATAAGGGCTGATGCAGACTCTACGCGTGGAGCAGTATATGGCAGGATAATGCGCAAGGCTTTTTCTCCTGATGCTGAAAGGGAATTGGTTAAGATAATAAAAGAAAATGCATCACCTGGCGAAGAGAGCCGCGTTATGAGGGCTACAGGCGACATGCGCCTCTTCCCGCAATACTCTTCTCCTGTTTCCACAAATGCCGACCAGTATCTGCGTACTGGACTAAATGCGCATGACGAGAATCGACCATACTCTTACGGCAATTACGGAAAAAGGTATCCTGAAAGCAGAAAACAGAATAAAAGCGTGGCAAATCAAGGAGTTTATGACAACAAGCCATCTGCTGATTTCCTGAAAGAATTAATGGATAGATATAGAAAAGTTAAGTATGATACTGCACCTACCAGCGACAATATCCATTCAGGTAGGGAGAGCATTGATTTGGCAGTAGAAGGGACAAATGCATATAATAGGAATTCAACAAGATATAATGTAATTCCAGATGTTGCATATAAATCATCTACTAGAGTTAAGCCGTACTCAGTGCACAAATCTCCGGAAACAAGGGTACAGGCAATAAGAGCCAATGAAAAAAGCATTGATTCGCTTTTGATGTAATCTACTTTCCTGTAATTTCCAGAAGCTCATTTATATCTGCTATTTCATAATCAACAGAGATATTTCCTCTCTTTCTTCCGCCGTATTTGGCAAAGCACGTCTTAATGCCAAGCTTCTTTGCCCCTCTCATGTCCCTTTCCGGCATGTCCCCTACCATAAGGCACTCATCCGGCCTTAGGCCGAGATTCTTGAGGGCGAGCGTAAAAGGCTCCTTGGATGGCTTCAGCCTTCTTGTGTCCTCATAAGCTATTATAACATCAAACAATGTATCGAGCTTCATCGCATTAAGCCTTATCCATGCCTGGAGCTTGGGGGCATCAGTCACAAGTGCAAGTTTGATTCCCTTTATTTTCAGTGATATTAGTGTGCTAAGGACATGCGGGTATGCCTCAAGAAAGCTTACTCTTACTCTTCTGTATGCGTTTATGGCATAAGCAAGAATCTTGTAATCTATCCTTCCTATTTCCTTCTTAAGGTATTTCTGGAATATCCTCTGGTCCTCCCAACCGTGCTCATCGTAGTGCTCGAAGAGCTTCTTCATAATGCTTCCTGTCTTCCTATCAAGCCCTGCATCCACCATGGCAGAGGCTGCTGCCTCAACGCTCATGTGCTTCATCTTGAAAAAATCAACCAAAGTATTGTCAAGGTCAAAGATAACTGCTTTAATCATGCAGTTGCATTGCTCCATGTAAATTTAAATCTTTTCCAATTAGAACCCACAAAACAAGCAATAAATTATTTATGCAGAAAATACATGCCCATCATTACTTTGTTGTGATAACTCTTGCCTTTTGTATGAGTTTTCTTGTTTTGCCTTGTTCATCTATTTCAATAATGGCAGGATAAGTTATTGACCAAATAAGACGTGGAGGCAATGATGAGGGTATTGTAGATACCATTTGATGATTATTGAAATCAAAACCTTGTAAAAAATGCGGGAATGCATAACTGTGTGAAAATCCCTTATATAGGAAAAGTGTTATGAGGAACCTGTTAAAAGACTCTATGAAGGAGTTTATTTCGCGGATGTTAACATTATCAATGTCTACATCCATAGTATTTCCAAATAGTGACAGCACAACATTCAACATAATATCCATTTTTGACTCTATTGCATCTTGTCCGTTGACTTTCTGAATCATTTTTACACAGGAATCAAGCAAATCAATAGTGTTATGGGAAGGTGAACCGCTCAACCTAATTTTGGCTTCCATTGCTTTTCTCGCCAAAATTATCAGTCTTTGATATTCTTCCTGAAGTTCAGGTGTCAGTTTTGAACTAATGTAAGATATGACCTCCAGTTTTTGTCCAATGATGTTTTGTTTCATCCATGCTTCCAAAAAATGAGTTGCCTGTTTTTGATAATCGTCAGGAAGAATGCCAAGTTCATGAGCGCTCATTAAGTCCATCCAGAGATAACCCTTGAAAGGCACTACCTGAAAAAAATGTGTACGCTCTTTAAGAAAAAGAAATACTCCATCTGTTTGCCCAACAGAAACTATTTTTACATCTAAAATCACATCCTGCTCCTTTTTTGGCATGGAAATTATAAACCCCAGTAGATTAATATATTTTATGGTTCATTTTTTACATTTCGAGATTATAATGCTCGCAAGGAAGCAGACAATGATGCCATATACCATGCCGACAAGAGCCGTAAATGGTACAAAGAGAAGAAAGCCGATACTCCCTGCATTATTAAGAACAGGCAACAAGAGCAGCCTATAGAAAAAAGACGCAAATGGCATCTGAAATGGTAATATACTTATTCCAATTGTTGGCAAAAGCAATACTCCCAATAGAACTCCGATAACGGCACCTATGATTGCCCCCTTAATCTTAAGATTCATTGTATTTGTTATTATCTGCGCCAATATATAAGTATTGCCTCTATTTTATTAAAAATATATTTGTCGACATTAGCCAAAGCACTACTCCTCACCAATATCCTCAATGCGTTTCCTGTCTTCAAAGACTTGTCAGGGCTCAACACGCGATATTTCAAGATTATCAAAATGATTATCATAGCTGACAATGGCCGAACAACCTCTTAACAAAGCAGTCACATAATGAATAAAGTCGAAACCCTTCAAATCATATTTCCCGGACATTTTCAAAGCTCCAAAAATAAGTCCGTTGGTAAGGCTCACAATCTCAAGATTGCTATTTTGCAATGAGCGCATGGCCCTCCATGCTCCCTCTCTGCTCTTGGTAATCCTTCTGATAGCTTCTTTAGAGAGCAATTTCTGGCATGGCTTCATCAACCATGTAGAGTATACTTCATTTCCCATTCATGCCATCAAGGCATTTCTTAATTCTTCCTATCCCTTCCTCAATCTGATTAACGGAAAGTGCATAGCTAAACCTTACCCTGTCAGGCGCCCCGAACCATTCTCCAAGGTAAGAAATAGTGTTGTACTGCTTATACAGCCTCCATACAAATTCCCTTGGTTTGTTTATCTTCGGAAGTACATAAAATGCTCCCTCTGGCTTCCATAGGTCTAATCCAAGACCGAGCAGTTCCTTATAGATGAAATCCCTTCTTTCTTTCCATATTTTAAGCTGGTTTGCAACATATGACTTTGGGGTATCCATTGTGTTTAAGGCAACATCCTGTGCAAGAAGGCATGTGTTCATGGATGTATGGGTTTTCATCTCTATACAATTATCAACAATACTCTTGTCTGGCGACCAGAGATAGCCAACACGCAATCCACATAAACAATAAGTCTTTGAGAAAGAATTAACAGTTATTACGTGCTCTCCCTTGATTATGTAATTTTCACGCTCATATATCAGATCCTTGTAAACCTCATCTGAAATAACATAAACTCCAAGGTCATGTGTAATCTTCTCTATTTCTTTCAGCGTCTTTATGTTCTCTACCCTTCCTGTTGGATTGGATGGCGAGTTGATAAGTACCGCCTTGCATTCCCTTACTTTGCTTTCGAAGTCTTCCATATTGATTCTTCCTTCCTCAAGCTCCGTGCATACAGGGTTCAACCCACCAGCTTTGATTATCGGGACATAACTGTAATAATATGGCTTGCCTAGAAGCAAATTTCCCCTTGGGAGTACTCTGAAAAGAAGGTCAAGCGCTTCTGAAGCGCCGTTTGTTATGACAAAGTTCTGGGCAGTTGAGCCGCTATATTCTCTTGAAAGCTTCTCCCTTAATGCCTCTTCTCCTTGAATCATCCCATAGCGCATGTCCCTGCGCATGGAAATCCCCCTGAAAGCCTCTTCTGGCGGAGGTAGGTCAGGTTGTCCTGAGCCAAAGCTTATTGTGTCCTTGCTTTGCTTTCCTATAAATTGTGCCGGGCTTGTTAGGTTTGGAATATCCATGGTAAATACCTCTAATATTTTATATGAAAAAAACTATAGAAATCTGCACGCCTTCGCTTTTATGTCGCCCAATAGCCTCAACATATTGATAATACTAATATAGGAATATTTAAATTTATTCAATTCATAGTTCTGTAGAAAACTTCCCTGAATAACAAACTCATTGCCCTGCGGAGGGCAGAGCAGGCCAAAACCTTGAATGCTACCTCCTTGTTCTGCATGATTACCTTTACTGACCTTACAGCGCTTCCTGTTACCCTCTTTAGCACGCTATGATAGGTTTCACACAATGCCCGGTAATTTGCCCTCAGCTTCCTCCTCTTTGCCTTTTTTAGATATTGCCCTTTAGTTTTCCATACTGGCACATCATGGTTCTTTACCTTGATGCGGTCCTCTGCTTTGCATCTTTCAACCACATATTTTCTGAGCCTCTCGCTCGTATATCCCTTATCAGCATCAAGGCTTTTGAGCTTCTTTATGCGATGAGCCTTACGAACCAAAGCCAGCGAGTCCCAATGGTCGCTGGCCGGACCTCTCCTTACCTTGAAGATCATTGGCAGGAGATGGTCAAGGTCAACAACAGTGCTTAGCTTGATGTGCTTCCTTATCTTACGGCGCTTCTTCCTGTCACGCTTGAGAATTGAAGTGTAGTAAGCACTCGCTCTTGTAGGCTGCAGGCCTGTTGAGTCTATGCCGGCCCGTGCGCTTTGGCTCTTTGTCCTCTGGACAAATGCCCTTACAAATCTCTCAATAAGGCTTCCCCTAAATCTCATTGCGGCCTTATGCAAGATAGTCCAATGAGGAGACTGTGAAATTCCAAGCAGGGAAAGAATGTTAGCCATTTCAGATACCATATCTGCTATAAAGCGGTATGTCTTGTCCTCAAGCTCTTTCAATGCAAGAATGCAGGCATGTGCCCATATGCCATATTTCCTTGGGTCATGCTTTTTAGGATAGCGCCTGACATGCGCTATATGCAATGCTTTAAGCA
>JAGVYS010000027.1 GCA_018303125.1 Candidatus Woesearchaeota archaeon
TTTCTTCATATGTGGTCACCTGAAAAAACCACATATGGCCCCCCAAAAGCTTCATGGCTGAGGGGGTTATTATACTTTTCTAGGGATTTCTACGGAGCCACACCTCGGGTAATTTTTTAAACACAAGCAACTATGGAATGCAAGATGAAGCACATTGACATAATCGCTACAATCGGGCCTTCTTCTTTGTCATTCAAAGCACTTAAAGCAATGAAAGCTTCCGGCATGACTGTCATGAGGATAAACACCAAATATGGAAGCAGGGAGCAGCATCTCAAAGTTCTTGGCTTTGCTGAAAAGCTGAAATGCAAAGTTTTAGTTGACATAAAATCAAAAGCAGTTCCAGATTGGTTTTCAGGCAGGAAATTGGATTACATTGCTGTTTCCTTTGCTGAAACTGATTCACAGATAAAAAGCATAAGAAAGGCAGCAAGCAAAAGCACAAAAATAATAGCAAAGATTGAATCAAGAAAGGGTGTTTTAAACACAGACAAACTTATTGATGCAAGCGATGGCATCATGGTCGCAAGGGGCGACTTAGGCAGGAATATCCAGGTAGAGAAGGTGCCGTTTGTACAGAAGGTCATAATCAGGAGATGTAATCTAAAGAATAAAATGGTGATAACTGCCACGGAAATGCTATTATCAATGACAAATAAGCCATATCCAACTAGAGCAGAAGTAAGCGATGTTGCCAATGCTGTTATTGATGGCTCTGATGGTGTGATGCTTTCAGAAGAAACATCTATAGGAAAGTACCCTAAGGAAGCAGTTGCCTTTATGGCAAGAATAATAAAAGAAACAGAGAAGCACCTCAGATTGCTGAAATTATACTAAATTCTTTCTCAAGGGCAACTTATTTAAACATGCAATTGAATGGGGTATATATGAGAATAAAATGTTCCCATCCAGGATGCACTAATCAGGCAACCAAGCACAGAGGCACGGCAGTATTATGCGATGTCCATTACGGGAAATCAGCTGAATGCCAGGAGCCAGAATGCAGCCAGAAAGCAACGAAGCAGTGGAATGGGAGAAATGTATGCGAAGACCATTATGACAAATTTAGTGATGAACATGATTCACATACAGCTGACTTGCACTGATTAAGAGGCATGATTAATAATGGCAGAATTCGAGCTTTTCGGAAACGTAACATCGCAGGAATTCCTGTTTTTCATGTTTGTAATCATCTTCACATTTATTCTTGGAAGCACCCTTAATGTAATAATAATAAGGTTCCTTAAGGACAGGGCGAAGCCAGCGGTCTATAAAACAATATCCAAGGTAGGGATGTATGGAATCTATGCAGCAGGACTGTTTTTTGCCTTCAACAACATAATCAAATTTGACATATCCGCGAGCCTGGCAGCTCTTGGTATCTTGGGAGTTGGTTTATTGCTTCCTACTGTGCCTTTGCTGCAGAACATTGCAGCAGGAATAGTGCTTGCGCTTGAAAGGAGCATGCAGGAAGATGACATAGTTGAATTCAGGGGAGAGGTATGCAAGGTCAAGGATGTAATGCTGAGAAAAACAGTGCTTCGCTCTTTAGATGGCAAGATAATAATAGCGCCCAACTTACAGTTCATAACAAGCGAACCAATAATTAATTACAGCAAGGGAGAATTCATCAAGGTAGTATTGCCAATAGACATACTCTCCAGCATGGACAGGGAAAAGGCAGAGAAAATAATAAAGGACATATGCTCTGAGAGCATGGATATATTGCCAAATCTCCCTGAGAAGAAGATTTCCATGGTGACGCGGCTTTTGTCAATACCGAAGCACTTTTTTACAATACCTAGGAATATTCATTCGCTCAACCCTATTGTCCTCACTAAGGGAGTAAGCAGGGATAAGGTAAGCCTTGAGATATGGTTCTGGATATGGGACATAAGAAAAAAGCAGAAAGTAATATCCACTTTCTACAACTCAGTTCTTGAGAAGTTCAGGAATGAAGGAATAAGCCTCGGATAAGGCTTACATCCCATTAGCTGAATAGCCGGCATCAACATATATGATCTGGCCAGTTATATTCTTTGCCAAATCACTGCACAGGAAAAGGGCAAGATTTGCCACATCTTCCTGACTTATGTTCCTTTTCAAGGCAGCCTTTTCTTCGGCATGCTCAAGCATCTCATCAAATCCTGATATTCCTGATGCTGCAAGAGTAGATATAGGGCCTGCAGAAATTCCGTTTACCCTTATGCCCCTGTCGCCAAGGTCAAAGGCAAGATACCTTACAGATGATTCCAAAGCAGCCTTGCATACGCCCATAACATTATAGTTCTCTACCGCCATGACAGAGCCAAGATAAGTCATTGCTATTACAGATGCATTGTCATTAAGGAGATGGTGGCTTGCCTTTATCAGTGCAGCAAGCGAATATGCGCTTACTTCTTGAGAGGTATTGTAGCCTTTCCTGTCAACCTCATAGAATTTTCCCTGAAGGAATTGCTTCTTTGCAAAGGCAACACTGTGAACAAGTATGTCATATTTCCCAAATTCCTTCTCTACCTTTTCAAAGAATTTCTTTATGAGATCATCATCCATCATGTCGCATACTTCCAGAATTGGATTATCTAGCTCTTTTGCAAGCTCCTTTACATAATCTCCTGCCCTTTCCTGATAGCCTATTGCAAGCTTGCAGCCATTGTCATTAAGTGTTTTTGCTATTGACCAGCCTATGCTTTTGTCAGACGCAATTCCGAAAACAACCGCCTTTTTACCTGAAAGATCCATCGAACGTTTCATTTTTTCACCCACTCCTCTCCTTTTTTCAGCTTCACCATAGAACTTCTTGTCATACGCCCATTTTTTTATTTCTTTTATCATTGTTTTGCGGGGCATGGAAGAATTAATAAAGATTATGGATTATTTACCTAAAAATCCCCCTAAACCAGGCTACAAATTTTGACCAGAAATCATTCTTTAACGGCATTTCTACCTCAAATGTGCTGCCTCCCATATACTTGTCGCTTTTTTTACAAGTGCCTTCCACTAACGATGTTAAGGTAATGGTATTCCAATACTCATTTTTGATTACTGCAATGCCAGCGTCCTTAGCAATAGTGCAACCAGAATCTTCGACCTTGCCTTTGAAAGTAGCTACTAAGGGAAACTTATCTGACATTGATGATGGAACGCTATACCTGGTAAACTCATCTTTCTTAAGGTCATACTCTAGAAAGTAATCGCCGACATTTAATCTGGCATGGCTAAGTACCGATAATTGCACATTGCCAGCGTTTCCTGTTATTGAAGCGAATTGGATGACTTCTTCCTTAGATTCGAACTGATTAATAGCATCCCTAATCTGCTGCTCTCTTGTCAGGTTTGGGTTAAGAGTGACTTTCTCATTTTTATCAACTGTAACATAAAAGCCTATTGTATAGTTCAGACCATAACTTGAGTATTTATTTGAGGCCATGCTAATGGATCCAAGTACTTCTTCATAGCCTTCTGTGCTTTGCTGCTTAAATGTATAAAAATCAGATTTAGCCAAATCAAAATCAGAATATTCATTGAATCCTTCAACATTGGTAACTAAGCTGGTATAGTAAGAAGAGTCATTTACTTGGTATCTTGGCAGCTGAGTGCGGGCAGATGCAAAGCATGCCACAAGAATCAAAACTGCTATTATTGATGTAATTTTATATCTCATAGCTATTCAAATCTCACTTGTATTTCTACCGGGCTTTCAACTAGCTTGACATTTTTGTATCCAACATATCCTGTTACGGCATCTTGGATAACCTTTCCTGTGAATTGCCCCTGCGCCACAACTGCCTGGTCAAGGTATATTGCCTGGAGCTCCCTTTCTGCACTAAAAGTATAGGCCAGGTTATGGGGCAGTCCATCCATGATGTTTATCTCTTCTGAGTATATAGGTGGCAGGCCCCCGAAAATTTTCTTGTTCTTTGAATCATAGCCTACCTTGAGGCCCGGAACTGTGCTTGAATCCATGAACACTAACATGTCTGCATCTCGCTCCCCAACCCGGAAAGTTGATTTTGGAAAGCTAAAATCATATACAACCGTGCTTTCTTTAGGATTTGGGAAATCAGCTGTATTCGGGAAGTAGACAACTATTTGCTCATCATCTGAAGGAATGACATTGTTAAGCAAACCAAGAAATAAGAGTATGATTACAATTCCCGTTATTCCGAAAATGTATTTCCTTACCAATAAACAGGATAATGCTCCGAATAGAGTATATAAATCTTCTTATGGATTCATTTCCTGAAAAGCACGCTTTTCTTTCCAGAATAAAGTCCCATCCTAGACATCTGCTCATATTGCTCTTTTTCAAGTGTCAGATAATTTATGTTGAACTTGAACTTTTCCTTGTAATCTGCGCAAAGCATCTTTACTTCGTTATGGTTTATGCCAGTTCCTATTATCAGTATGTTGGCCTTGTCTGCTTCTTCTTTTCCATGGAGCAGGATTTCTTCAATGTTCCCATAGGAAGCAACAGCCTTAGCAAAACTATCAGCAACACTGCCTCCTTTGAGCAAGCCTTCAAGGAAATCAATGCTGTCATTTGAAACACACCTGTAAAGCTTGAGCTTCCTTACCTTTACTTCTTGGACTATCCCAAGCCTCGCCATCTTTCCAAGAATCCTGAAAGATGTTGCTAATGGCACATTTGAGCCATGCGAGATTTCATTCAGATAGAGGTCCTTGTTCATATTAGCTACAAGAAACATAAGTACCTTTATGACTTTCCTGTCGAAAAGCTCGCTGAGCAGTGCCTGTCCGCGCATCGAAATTTATATGAAAGGGAGGTTTATTTAAATGTTTTCATTTTTGAAAATTGATTTCATTAATGAAAAAGTATAGCCCCAGGCGGATTCGAACCGCCGTCCCCGGATCCAAAATCCGGGATGATTGGTCTCCTAAGAATTGACCGCTACACTATGGGGCTGCAAAACATATATGCGGAGGTCAATATTTAAACTTTCTTTTTGCATTCAGGGCATCTTCTTCCATAAAATGAAGTTTTCCTGGAAGAATCAGGCAGAAAGGAGGCTTTCCATACTCATGAGTTCCAATATCTCCAAGATTATCTACGCTTATCTTCTCATCTTTTGAGCCTATCCTTGCGCAGCCTACTGCAAGCGTTGTCCTCTCTATTCCTTGATTAATCAAGTATTGTACAGCATCACTTATGCTAAGGAATCTGCCCTTGCCAGGCTCAAGGTCAAGAAGGAATAACGTATGGAGGCCTATGCTATTGTTTTTCCTATAAGCCTCTACTGGGGCAGTTACTTCCTTGTTATGGAAAGGTATTGAAATAATCCTGCCATACTTATAGACTTCCAGGCCAACAGCGCCTATGGCTGATACTATGGATGCATTATGTATTATCCCTACTTTAGCGCCAAGCTCGCCAGCTCTCATAACAAGCGAGATATGGGTTGTTGCACACATCGGGTCGCCAGGCACAAGAATTGCAATATCTAAGCTTTTAGAACTTTCAATTAGCTTATCAGAGTCAGATTCAATTGATTTTCTTCCAAGAGGAGCAATAGAAACGCCATATGATTTCTCAAGGTCTTCCAATCTAACCTGCATTATAGAAGTATAGCTTTCCATATATACTTTTTTGCTTGCTTTCAGCGCTTCAAGGCCTCTCAAGGTGATGTCTTTTCCATCACAAAGCCCTATTCCTATAATATACAAAGTCATGGCTTATAGAGCTCAATTATGATATATAAATGCAACGCATGTCTCTAAATAGAAAGATTTAAATAGTACAAATCGTATAATACGAAATAATTAGAAAAGATTGTTCAGGGTCTGTTTGGGGAAACAAGACTTTATACACCCTCTGTTTGGGGAAACAAGGCGTATACATCGTTTCTGAACTTCAAGCCAACCGCACAAGCCGAGTTTATCCGTTGGGGAACAGATAAAGACGCGCTTTCTTAGAGAGTATAATAGCAGAAGTGGTATATAAATCTTCCTATCTGGAAGAATAAACTGCAAAAATGGGGGAAACGGAAAAATGGACTTTATTGTGCAAAACGCTATAAAACATGCTGAAGAAAAGGTGAGTAAAAGTGAGGTAGACTTGAGCCAGGCATGCATAAAAGTGATAGGTGCAGGTGGCTCAGGCAACAACATGGTAGGGTGGTTATACCAGAAAGGAGTCAGGGGAGCCGAGATATTGGCTTGTAATACTGACCTTCAGCATCTCAACATGATTGATGCTGACAGAAAATTCCTAATCGGCAAGGAAGTTACAAAAGGCCTTGGTTGCGGAGGATTCCCGCAGAAAGGATGTGAGGCAGCTAAGGAATCATTGCAGGAAATCAAGGAATGCCTTAAGGGCTCAGACCTTGTGTTTGTTTGCGCAGGAATGGGAGGAGGCACAGGAACCGGCTCTGCTCCAGTAATAGCAGAGGTAGCAAGAGGAACTGGAGCTATAGTTATTGGGACAGTGACAATGCCTTTCAAGATAGAGCGCTCCAGGGTAGAAAAGGCAGAGTTTGGATTGCAGCAGCTCAGGAAAGTTTCTGATACTGTAATTGTCATTGACAACAACAGGCTAGTCCAGATAGCAGGAAACCTGCCCATAAAGCAGGCATTTGCAGTTGCAAATGAGCTAGTTGCAACAATGATAAAAGGCATAGTTGAAACAATTGCCATACCAAGCCTTGTAAACCTTGATTATGCGGATGTAAGGGCCATAATGAAAAATGGCGGAGTCGCAGCAATCGGGGTGGGGGCATCTGACACCAACAATAGGGTTGAAGAGGCTGTAAAAGGTGCGCTTGCAAACCCACTATTGGATATAAATTACAAAGGCGCCACAGGAGCGCTTATCCAGATTTGCGGTGGGCCTGACATGACACTTGAAGAGATAAACAGGGCAGGAGAGATCATTACAGAGAGCCTTGATGATGATGCAAACGTTATCTGGGGAGCTAGAGTTGAAGATGCCATGAAAGGTAAGTTTACTGTGATGACTATCATCACAGGAGTAAGCTCGCCCTGGATGCTAGGCACAGCATCTTCAACAACATCTAAGGCACAAAGGACAACCGCATCAGAGGACCTTGGCATAGAGATTTTACGCTGACACCTCACAAGGTGGATTCTATGGCCTTCCTTTCTACCCCCAACACAGAATCGGAAGGCCATTTTTTATTTTTTTAAAATCAGTAATTTTCTAATAAGCAAAGAATTTGCTGCTACAAAGAAATCATTTCTTCTTTCCAAGAAGCTTTTCGCTCAGGTCCTTTATTGCGTCCCCTGCTTTTTTGGCTGTCTTGACCACATTCTCAGAATAGAATCCATAGCCCGGGAATTTCCTCTTGCTCCACCATTTTTCTAAGTACACTACGGTATTGACTGCAGGCTTTGGAGGCCTTGGCGGAGATTCATCCGGGAATCCAAGGGCTATGATAGCATGAATATTAACATGTTCTGGTATAACGAGGACATTCCTAAGCTCATCTTCATTGAATGAGCCTACCCAGCAGCTTCCCAGTCCAAGAAATTCTGCAGCTGTTATAATGTTCATAGCTGCTGCAGCAGCATTCTGGATTGTGAATAACTTTTCTCCCCTTGAACCATAGTATCTCTTCTGCTGCTCAGGTTCTCCTGTTATAGCTATAAGGAGGGGGGCTGTTGTAAGCCATGCCTGGTCAAGGCATGCTTTAGAAACTTCCTTCTTGGCAGATGGCTCCCTTATTAGAATATACTTGATGTTGGCTATATTGCCTGCAACAGGGGCATTTACCGCAGAATGAATCATGCTGACTATATTGTCCCACGGAATCTCCTTATTTTTGAATTTCCTTATGCTTCTCCTTTGCCGGAGCACATCTATTGGATTCATAAGCAATTAATTAGCAGCGCAATATTTAAAGATGACGCTTCTGGCCAGTATCTCCGATTGTAGTCTCATGAATACAAATATTCAATGCTAGAATAATGAATATAACCTGCGGTAATGCGCTGTCCGCCTTTTTCTGCAATGGCAACACGCCAATAATAGCATCAACAATACCAGATTTTCCCCAAACGTGCATAGCTGACGCTGTTTTTATGCCTCAAGTGCAATGAATTTCCAGGTAACCCCACAGCATTGCCTGCTCAATATTGTCAAGGTATCTCTTAAACGGGGCATAGTAATGCATGTTTTTGTTGACGATCCACAGCAAATGGAGCAATAAGC
>JAGVYS010000046.1 GCA_018303125.1 Candidatus Woesearchaeota archaeon
TGCGGTGTTGCATAACTATTAATAGAGAGGCAATGCCTTGACTATTGTTCCCCATATCGTTTCATTTTTTGGTATGCCCAAATCTTGCTTGATGCCTCTTTTAGCATCCCTTGCTCGCTTGTTGCAAGCAATTGTTCCCCAAATATGCATTTTATTGCACTAAAAATGCCTTCTGTAGCCGGCCAACGAAGACCATACTTATGTTGTCGACTCCATCTCTTATATCCGACCTTATTTCTTTCTTTGACTTGACGATTGCGTTCAGCGCAATCAGTATCCTCGAGCGCATTTTTGTCAGGTTTGATAATCGGTTCTATATTTTGCTCTTCGCAAAAATTCCATAAGTCTTTATTATCCATTGCCCCATCTCCGCCAGCAGCAGCTATATCGACATCTTTTTTTAGTAGTTCAGCAAGTTGCTGTTCTGTGCTTTCAGCTTCTGATCCTGGAATGAGTCGCACCTCATAGCTGACCGGCTCGTAGGTTTTGGCGTCCCCAAGCAGGACAATTTGGATCCACCGTCGATTCCTCTTACCATACTTCTCCCGCAGGTACTCGCCACCGTTCACCGCCTGCAATCCTGTCCCGTCGCTGAACACCACGATGTTGTCGCCTTGTGGAGGTGCAAGCTTGAAATCGAGCCGATTGATCCTGCGGTTTGCCGTTGAGTAATTGTTGTAATCGGGCAGCTGCCCTATTTTAACGAGGTCCCGGGTCATGCCCTCAATCATGCGATAGTCGATGCGCTTCGCGTGCCAGAGCGACTGCAGCTCGATAAGTGTCTTCGGAAACTGATATGGGGCACCCCGTTTGCCGGCGTTCATTTCGGCAAGTTCGTCATCCCAGCCCTCGACAAAATCGAGGGCGATGAAGTACTCTCCTCGCTTGACGAGTTGCTCGTTGTAGACGGGCCAGTTTCGCCTGTCGATGAATTTCTTTCCCCATCGCTGCTTTAATTTCTTCTTGAGATTGGTCATAGCTGGATCAAAATACCGAAAACTATTTAAGTATATACTTTTATATACTCTCATGACACGAATAAATGTTAAAAAAGGGAACCTGACCATCAAAGACAAAGTTACGCTGTTCTACGAACAACGTATCACAACATTCGGCAACGCTGCCAAACTAGGCGCACCAAAAAGATACATTGGGAAACGTGCGGTAGTTGTTATCCTAGAAAATTAGGGAATTATGCAACACAGCACAGCCGAAAAAGTTATTGAAGATGGAGAAAACATTACTGAAGACAAAGATGATTTGGAATTCTATCTTTCGCCGGATGAAGATTCCTCTGGTTGGACGCAAACATCTGGACCGCTTGGCGGAATAGTAATTAGGATGATTCTTCACCAAGGAACCATTTGGGCGTCTTTGTATTCTGGCGGAATTTATGAACTCCAATCTGATGATTCGTGGAAACAAATTGCAGTTGGATACGGCATTCCAGAAGTCCGCGCCTTTGATATTGTAAATGACAAAAACAATGCAAACATCTCCTACGTTCCAGAAATGATTGCGTGTATGGCCAAAACTATAAACAATGGAGTGAGCTGGCGTGGGTTGTGCGATGCAATGATAAGGGATATTGACCTAGATAATTTTAATGCGCATACCTTAGCTCTTGATCCCATTGATTCTAAGATTGTCTATGTTCCAGGCCATACTGCAGACCAGACGAGCATGCTCTTAGTCTCCCATGATCAGGGGGAACACTGGAAGAAGCAGTATACCTTTGACAAGCATTACGATTTTAATCATCTCTCTTTTTTTGGCTCAACGATGTATCTTTCTACACATGATGATGGGGTTTTTATTTCAAGGGATAAAGGCAATTCTTGGACTCCATCTAACCAAGGCCTTAGCAATTTAAAGACTGCTCGCTTTTTAAATTTTCAAGATAAACTCTATCTTCTCGGAGCGAATCTCCAATTCAATTCTCGGTTTGGTGGCAAACTCTATCAACGAACTCCCGATGATTCGGCGTGGGAGATGATCCAAGGGCTTGATGAAGTTACCGGCATCTGGGCGGATGAAAATTACCTTTATGTAGCGACATGGAATCCTGATTCAAAACTCTGGGTATCGAGTGATGGAAAAAAATTTACAGAGCTAGCATCACAAGGGCTTCCTCCAGGTTGGATTGGAGAAATAGTTACTTATGAGGATAAAATATTTGTCGGTCCAAACGGAAATGGCATCTATATCTCAAAAGATAATGGAAATACATTTGAAGAGTTCAATAAAGGGATAGTTTCTATCGCTACTAGGGAGGTTCATGTGAATCCAAATGATGAAAATGATATTTATGTTGGGACATGGGACAGACTTGGTTTTTACTGGTCGAAGAATGCAGGGAGAAGCTACAAAAGTTTAGCTACTGATATGAGTGTCATTACTCTTTTTCCAGACCCTCATGATTTTTCTAGGGTATATCTCGGGGGGGGTGTATTTTTTGTTGGAACAGTGGATGAGCAAGGAATCAGAGTTGAACAGAAAAATAAACCTGGAAGCGCGACTTCTATCCTGAAATCCATCGCCGTTGATTCCATAAATTCGGATCATATTCTTGTAGGTATAGCAAGCGAAACAGCTGAAACACCTCCCGGTGAAGGAGTTTGGGAATCAAATGATGGAGGATATAATTGGGAGAGGTCAGAAGGCATTGGTAATTTTGCAGTCTACTCTATTATTTTTCATCCAAAAGACCCGACGATAGTCTATGCATCTGCTTTAGGAGAAGGAGTGTATAAAAGCAGTGACGGAGGCAAACACTTCAATTCATTAAGTGATGAAAAATTGAAATATACTTATCGGCTCGCAATGTCACCGTCAGATCCAGATATCCTTGTTGCTTCTTCTAATTTGTTTTTTGCCCAGCTTTCGCCACAGGATGAGCTTTCTGGAAAATTTGGCGGCATTTTCTTAAGCAAGGACGGCGGAACGACATGGAGAAACTTGATTGATGGTATTCGCAATTATGAAGGGGATGGAAACCCTGATAATTTCTTGGGATGGCTCTATAATTTCGGCCACATGCCAAATTATGAGAATGTACTGATTGACCCACAAGATGCGGATCATCTTATTGTTGGCCACCATGGGGAAAATGTCGTAGAAACATTTGACGCCGGAAAGACTTGGAACAAAGTAGGAGCAAAAGAAATGGTGCCAGGCGGTGTTCACAATTATGCGTACTGCTTAGGCTCTTCTTTGAGTTTTAAAAAATTATATGCCTGCACGTGCGGTCGTGGTTTATTTCGAAGCCTTATAAATGAAAAAGGTCAGATTAGTGGGGCGATTACTGGCAACATTATCTATGAACCAGAACTTGACTCTCATTCGCAGCCCAATAACGCTGAAGAGGCCAGACAGATTCTATTGGGAGAATACAATCACCAGCATTAACTAAGGATTCCTTTTCTCCTCACATGCTGCGTAAAAGCAGTCCATGTCAACGTGCACAATAATCATAGCGTGCTTTTCCCTTTAAGCAGGTTTAGATGTTAAATCTCTTCAGGATTTATCCCTATTGCCCTTATTGAGCATTGCTTTATGGCTTTTATGCTGTTCTTCTTCAGCTTTTCCTCTATATCTTCATCCTCTGTTCCAGGATTCATGTAAACAATTTCAGGCTTTTTTGAAATTATGTTATCCACAACATCTTTTCCAGCAGAGGGCAGAAGGTACAATGATACAGCATCTATCCTTTCTTTTATTTCACTTATTGACTTATAGCATACTAGCCCTTCTATTGTTTTTTCTTTAGGATTTACAGGAAATACTTTATGTCCGGCAGAAAGGTATGCTCTAACGCATTTGTTCCCGAACTTATCCCTGTTAGCAGAAGCCCCGATGACAGCTATCCTCATAATCCTGTCTTCACCATAAGTTCCTTCACATTTTTGGCATTTGTCTGGAATAGCTCCATTTCATTTTCATCAAGCGCTATTTCAATAATCTCTTCTGCTCCTTTGCTTCCGAGCTTGACTGGAACACCCATGAAAACTCCTTTTGTTCCATACTCTCCGTCCAAATAAGCAGCGCATGGCAATATCTTTTTCTTGTCCTTAACAATGGACTCGATCATCTCGCAGACAGAGGACGCAGGGGCGTAATAGGCGCTTCCTGTTTTCAGCAGATTAACAATTTCTATGCCACCATTTCTAACGCTCTCAATTATTTTTTCAATCTTCTTGTTGTCCATAAAATGGCTTATAGGTATCCCAGCTACGTTTGCAAGCCTTGCCATTGGCATCATCTGGTCTCCATGCCCTCCTAAGACTAGTGCAGAGACGCTTTCTTCAGAAACATTGAGATCAGAAGCTATCAAATGCCTGAATCTTGCGCTGTCTAGGATCCCTGCCATTCCTATCACTCTTTCTTTTGAAAATCCAGTAACCTTATGCGCTACATACACCATCGCATCCAAAGGATTGCTGACAACAATGATTATTGAATCAGGCGAATATTCTCTTATACCTTTGCTTACTTGGCTTACTATCTCAGTGTTAGTTTTAAGGAGGTCATCCCTGCTCATGCCGGGCTTTCTTGGAATTCCTGCTGTTATTACGCATATGTCAGAGCCTGCTGTATCGCTATATTTGTTTGTGCCTTTAATTACTGCATCTACTCCCTCGAGAGGCATTGCTTGCGATATATCCAAAGCTTTTCCTTGAGGAATCCCTTCGCTTATATCCAGCAAAGTGATGTCTCCTAGTCCCTTTATTGCAGCAATGTGCGCTGTCGTTGCACCAACATTGCCTGCCCCTATTATTGATATTTTAGCTCTTCTCATGATAAAAATCAATTCTTATTTTTTCATTTTGCAGATTTACGTGTTCCGCGAAGCCAGGATACAGCAGGATAAATTACAACACCGTTCAGCAATGAAAACAGTATCTTAAATATCCAGTAAGGTATTATGAGGCTTATTATGAACACAGTATCCCACTGCGGTGTGATTTTATAAAATGCTATGAACATGAATACCGTGCTGTCTATGAGCATGCTTACTATTGTTGAAAAATCACTCCTTTGCCAAAGTCGCTTTCCTTTTGTCTTTTTTTTCCAGAATTGGAATGCCCACATATCATGCAGTTGCGCTATTACGAAAGCAGAGATGCTGGCTAGCATAATCCTTATTGAAGAGCTGAATATCTGTACATAGGCATCATTTTTTGTATAGCGCTCTGCAGGTGGCGCAATAACCGATAATTGGGCTATAACTATTGCAACCAGCATTGATATAATTCCTATAAGTATAAACTCCCTCACTTTCTTTTTACCATGAACTTCTTCAACTATGTCTGTTATAAGGAACAGCAAAGGAACAGTCAGAATTCCTACAGAGACATGTACAGTATCAAAAAAATTTACAGGAACAGCATTTCCTCCTATGCTGTGCAGGAAGATGTTTAAAATGTAAACAACAGGAAAGAATATGAAATTCAATGGCATAGCTAATATGGGAGTCAGTTCAAATGATGTTATTTTTGTACCTAAAAGATTGGCCATCATCAGTGATGCTATAAATAACCCGAGAAGAAGGTTTGTCCTTTGGTTTATGTCCCATCCCATTATGGCTCAGAGTATTTATCATTTTTAAAAAGCTTTCCTTCAAGGAATTTTCCGCAAATCCTGTATGTAAATAGCCGGTTATATGAATTTAATATGACCACATAAACAAATCCGATTGCCTGGAAGTATACATTAACAAATCCGCCTATTGTATTAAACAAATAAACATAGATTAGGTATACTATTGCCAATCCCATAATTTCAGCTATTATGAGCCCAATGAACTTTAAAGCATTTTTTCTTATTATGCCTGTTAAAAACCTTATAGGTTTGTTTAGGAAAATCAGCACATGGGAAGTGTGCAGGATAATATAGCCTGTAGCGAGCAGAGAGAAGAAAAATATGCTGAAATACAGCTTCAAGTATTCAGGCATGACTAAAATTTTTAATACATAGTAGCCTATGCTTAGAACAGCAATAAAGATGAGTAATGCTGCCAGATTGAAGAATGCCAATTTTTTTGTGCATACGTTCTTGGAGTGCGATATCCCTCTTAAGATTAGGCATTTCGCATGGCTATAGGAAATGACAAGCAATGATGAATAAGCAAAAAATAAAATGAAATAAGCTATTTGGTTACTATAACTATATGGGTTTAGGAGATACCATAAAAAGTAGATTATTCCAACTAAGCACATGAAGATAATGTCGTAAAATGCTGTTTTCAGTAAGGTTTTCATAGTTTCTCAATTACCTTGCATAAAAAAACTCTTGACCATACCATTAATGGCATGAGGATTATAATCCCAGAAGTCATAATAGCAATGAAATTAATCCTGCCAGCAATGGAAAGGATGAAATCTGCAATTATGAAAAGCAAGACTATGGAAGCAAAAGCAGGTACAAGAAGCAATGCGTTCTTTATGCCAGTCCCGAAAGATTTCTTTATGCTTTTCCAGAAAGACATCTCGCTTAGATGTATATATGATATGAATATGAAATACAGTATAACCATTAAAACTATTAGCACGATCTTTGATGCTATAAAACTGCCATCAGGCTCAATTCTCTTACCTACAGTCTCTATATAGGAAATGAGAAAGTCAATTACAATATATGCTGCCAGCAACGGGAACCAGATTAAATTCGCCATGAAAAATCTGGACAAGTAATTTTTAGTTTTTTGATTCTTTCCTGCCATCCTTAAGCAGAGGTTCCATATCAGCCCATTAAAAAAAGAGTATAGAACATAGGCAATAATGGCAAGCACTATTGCAAGCATGATTATCCTCTGCAAATACTCTGAGCCTAAGATAGCTCCCTGTGTAGCCTCTCCGGCAATATCAGATGAAGATGCTATTTCATCACCTAGGTAAACAAGATTCTTGCCTATGCCGTCTCTTATAGGGATTGCAAAAATTCCGAAGAGGAATATGAATGATAATTCCAGTATAATTGCGTATAATGCAAGCATTATGTTGCGCCTTATGGCATCAACAGAGTCTTTTGCTGCGCCATATAGTAGTTTGATGCTCATGCATCCCTTTCCAGCCTGAGTATATATAAATATTTCCGGCATGGAAAATCAAATCAAAAACCTTAAAAACAAATATTTGTTTTTATAGTCCATGGCAACCGGAGGATGTTGTTTCTAATCATCTTGCATTGTTTTCGGGAGCGTGGCACAGCGGCTACTGCGGTCGATGTTCGTCCATTTGGCCGAAAAGCCGAACCTGCAGCCGTTTTGCGGAAGAGAGCGACTTTTCCTGGGTTCAAGTCCCAGCGCTCCCTCCTTTACAATATTTGAGGTGAAAAATGTTCGAGGACATAAGGGCAATATATGAAAATGACCCTTCAGTTAGGGGCAGCATTTTAAGGTTTCCTGAGGTTATACTATACCCTTGTCTCCATGCTATCATAATTCACAGGTATATTTCACATCCCCTTTACAAGCTTAAGCTCCCTTTTGTTCCGAGGTTTCTCAGCCAGTTTATGCGCTTTCTTACAGGAATAGAAATACATCCAGGAGCCAAGATAGGGAGGGGATTTTTTATCGACCATGGAATGGGTGTCGTCATAGGAGAAACAGCTGAAATAGGCAGGAATTGCACGCTATTCCATAATGTCACAATAGGCGGTACAGGCAAGCATGAGGGCAAGAGGCATCCCACTATAGGCGACAACGTAATGATAGGCACATCAGCAACCCTTCTTGGCCCGATTATAATAGGGAACAATGTAAAGATAGGTGCCGAGACATTCATAATGAACCATGATGTCCCGGATTCATGCACTGTGGTGGGTGCGCCTGGCAGGATTGTCAGGATGAATGGCCAAAAAGTGGACATGCCCCTTAAGGAGTCAATCATAGAATGATAGCCCTGCTTACAGATTTCGGTGATTCTGAATATGTGGGAGTAATGAAAGGTGTAATCCACAGCATAAATCCTGATGCAAAGATAATAGATCTTTGCCACAGTATCATGCCGCAAAGCATAGTTGAGGCATCATGGGTGCTGCTTAACAATTTCAGGTATTTTCCTTCCGGTACTGTTTTTTGCTGTGTTGTAGACCCGGGAGTAGGGACTAATAGAAAGGCAATAGCAGTCAAGACAGAAAAGTATTGCTTTGTTGCACCTGATAATGGCCTCATTTATGAGGCCCTGGGAAAAAACAGGAAAAGCATTATTGAAATCAATGTTCAGAAAAATGCCTCGAAAACCTTCCATGGCCGAGATGTCTTTGCAGCTGCTGCAGCTAATATAGACATGGGAGATTTTTCAGCCAGAAATCTTTCATCATTGAATAAATTCATGCTGCATAAAAAAGGCAGGGAAGGGATAGTTGCACGAATAGACCGCTTCGGAAACATAATAACAAACCTTCCATCTCTCGGCAAGAAATCCTATGCTGTAAAGTCAGGAAAGGTAAATATTCAGCTTTCATTCCATGGAACATATGCTGAAGCAGAAGGGCTTTTTATCATTGAAGGCTCCTGCTCCACGCTTGAGATAAGCAGGAAAAACGGCAATGCCAACAAGGAGCTTTGCTTTCTACCAGGGCAGAAGATAAGCATTCTATAAACGAAACATTTAAGTCTATATTCCCAAAATCCAACTGCAAAATGGAACTACGTTTGTTTAACACGCTGAGAAGGAAAAAGCAGATTTTCAAGCCTATAGAACCGGATAAAGTGGGCATATATAGTTGCGGGCCAAACAGAAGACTGCATTAGCAATTTTCTGGGCATGCCGTATACAATTATGTTCACATCGGTAATCTTAGGGCTATAGTTACCTATGACCTTCTTAAAAGGTACCTTATTTACAAAGGATTCCACGTAAAGCAGGTAATGAACATAACGGATGTTGATGACAAGACAATAAGGGATTCAAGAAAGGAAGAAAAGAGCCTTAAGGAGTTTACAGAATTCTACACAAAGGCATTCTTGGATGATATCTCAGCCATTAACATAGGGAAGCCTGATGTGATGCCAAAGGCAACTGAGCATATCAATGAAATCAATGAAATGGTAGAAATTATCCAGATTCTTCTCGATAAAGGAATGGCGTATAAGTCAGAAAATGGCGACATTTATTTCAGCATAGAGACCTCAAAGAGTTATGGCAGGCTGGCAGCTCTGGAAAGGCAGGAACTCAAGCATGGCGCATCAGGAAGGATCAGCTCAGATGAATACAGCAAGGAGGGCATTCATGATTTTGCCCTGTGGAAGGCGCATTCAGAGGATGACGGCAATGTTTTCTGGGAAACAGAAATCGGCAAAGGAAGGCCAGGCTGGCATATTGAATGCTCTGCAATGTCATCAAAGTATCTTGGCCAGCCATTCGACATACACATGGGTGGCATTGACCTGATATTCCCGCATCACACCAATGAAATAGCACAATCAGAAGGCGCCCATGAGAAAAAATTCTGCAATTACTGGGTGCATAATGCACATCTTATTGTAAATGGCGAGAAGATGTCCAAGTCAGCAGGTAACTTTTACACTCTTCGCGACCTTCTGGGGAAAGGGCATGACCCTATAGCGATAAGATATACCTTGCTATCTACCCATTACAGGCACAAGCTTGATTTCAGGGAGAGCAGCTTAAAGGAGGCAAAAAGCATTCTTGAAAAATTCAGGGAGTTGCTACTTAAGCTAGGCTCTGTTGCAGGAAGCAGCAGTTCATCCGTAGATAAGCTGATAGAAAAAGCGAAGAATGGCTTTGAGTCTGCAATGGACGATGATCTTAATATAGCAAAGGCCCTAAATTCAGTTTTTGTTTTTGTAAGGGAAGTAAACAAAATAATAGGAGATATAGGAAAAGATGATGCAGTAAAAATAAAATCAGCTCTTCTTGGTTTTGATTCTGTTCTTGGTATAATGAAGTTTGAGGAAGATATACCTGAGGAGATCAAGCTTCTGGCCGAGGAAAGGCTAAAGGCAAGAAAAGCAAAGGACTGGAAGAAATCAGATTCAATTAGGGATGATATAAAGAAGAAGGGATATTCAATAGATGACACTAAAGAAGGTTATGTACTGAAGAACATATAGTTTTCATGGCCACTATTCGTGGGATATCTTGGTTTAGGACAAATTTCAGGAGTTGAATTGTTACCTATAGAAGCAGGGTCAATCGCTAAACCCATTAATAAAGGCGATAATTCGGGATTTTTTAAGTGAGGTAAACCAGTTGTACTGGCATCTTCCACTTTTAACTCTAACCCAAACCGAATTTCTTTCCAATTAATAATTTGAATATGGCAATTTTCACTCATTGTTGACATCAGTCTCCTATAATCAAGTCAACTGAAATGCATAGAATTTTATAAATGTTCCCTACAAAATAATGTATTCAAATCTCAAGCTCGCACTCGAATCCCATTTTCGAGTTTTCAGGAATTTCTTCAAATTCAAGGTCTTCTGTGCAAGTGGATGACTTTATGTCTTCAGCAATCATGCCGAACTCCTCGGCGGTTATCTTTGCCTTCACGAACATATGCTTTATCGGAGTCTTTAATGAAACCTTTCTCTCTGATTTTGCCTTTCTTGCATGCTCAAGGACATCAACAGCAATTTTTCCTATGCTTTCCTTTTCCTCTTCAATCTTGAAAGCCTCAGGCCATTGTGCTACATGTATGGATTTCATGCCTTCTTTTTTTGCATAATGCATTTGATAAATCTCCTCTGTTATATGCGGCATTATAGGCGCCATCATCTTCAATATGGCAAGTAGCCCATGATATAGTGCATGCTGCGCTGATTTCCTTGTATCCTTGCCTCTCTTGTCAGGGTTATAAAGCCTGTCCTTTATTATCTCAAGGTAATTGTCGCAGAAATCATGCCAGAAGAACCATTCTACATCTATCTTTGTCTTTGAGTACTCATAATTTTCGAGGCTTTTTGTGGAATCTCTTACTATCCTGCCTAGTCTGCTCAGCATCCAGCTATCTACTATTTCCATCTTTCCTGGCTCGTCTTTGTAATCAGAAAGATGCATGAATGCCAGTCTTGAGGCATTCCACAACTTTGTGATGAATTTCTGCCCTGTAACAAGGTCCTTTTCCTGGAAAGGCAAGTCCTCTCCCAGCTTTGAGCCTGCAGCCCAAAACCTCATGGCATCTGCAGAATACTTCTCAATCATTTCTTGTGGTTCAATTACATTTCCCTTGCTCTTTGACATCTTCCTTCCGTGCGGGTCCTGCGCATGGCCTGATATCATAACATCCTTCCATGGGTTCATATCGTTATGAAGCCTTGATTTTACAACCGTGTTAAAAAGCCAGAAAGTTATGATGTCATGCGCCTGGGGTCTCAATGACATAGGATACAGCTTCTTCCTGATTTTTTCATTGACAATGCCAATTGATATTTGCGGAGTCAGCGAAGATGTAGCCCATGTGTCCATCACATCCTTTTCAGGAACGAATTCAGTACAGCCGCATTTTTGGCATTTTTTCAATTTTGGCTTGTCCTTCATAGGGTCAACAGGAAGGCTGCCTTCATCTGCAAGCAAAACATCGTCGCATTTTTTGCAGTACCATACCGGGAAAGGCACTCCAAAGAATCTCTGTCTGGATATCATCCAGTCCCATTGCAGGCCCTTTACCCAGTGCTCATACCTGGAATACATATGTGGTGGGTGCCAATTAAGCTCCTTTCCCCATTCAAGCATTTCTTCTTTCAGGTCAAGGTATTTTATGAACCATTGCTTGCTCTTGAGGAACTCAATCTCTGTGCCGCATCTCTCATGCACATTCACTGCATGCTTTATTGGCTTCTGTGATACAAGGAGCTTCTTTTCCTTCATGTCTTCCAATATTTTTTTCCTCGCTTCAGCTATTTTCATGCCTTTATACTTTCCAGCTATCTCAGTCATCCTTCCGTCTTTGGAAAGGGCAGTTTTTATCTCTAGGTTGTGGGCCTTCTGCCATTCCATGTCAGTCTGGTCGCCAAAAGTGCAGCACATAACAATGCCTGTTCCTTTCTCAGGGTCAGCCCTCTCATCAGGAAGTATTGGCACATAATAGTCAAACAGCGGCACTTTAGCCTTCATTCCGCTGTATTTTTTGTACCTTTTATCAACAGGATTGAAAAATATAGCCACGCATGCAGGAAGTAGTTCTGGCCTAGTTGTCGCTATTATGAGGTCCTCCTCGTTCTTTCCTTCCTTGACCTTGAAGACTATGTCGTTGAAGAAAGAATCCATTTCTTTGTCCTGGCATTCAACTTGGGATATCCCTGTCTGGCAATTGGGGCACCACATAGTTGGAGCGTCTTTCCTGTACTCCCTTTCTTTTTTGTACAAATCAATGAAGGATTTTTGGGATGCTTTTCTTGAATTTTCATCTATTGTGTCATAAAAAATGCTGAAATCACAGCTCAATCCAAGCCTCTTCATGTCCTTAACATATTTTGGCTTAAGCTCATTGTTCACAGTTTCAAGGCATATCCTTGAGAATTCTTCCCTATCCATGTTCCTTGCAACAATGTTCTTCATCTTCTCTATGAGCCTTTCAGTTGCCACGCCGTTATTGTCAGTCCCGAAAGGATAGAAGACATTTTTTCCATTCATTCTCTGGAACCTTGCTATGAAATCCTGCTGTGAATATGAGAAAGCATGGCCAAGGTGCATCTTGCCTGATATTGTTGGTGGAGGGGTATCTATGGAATATACTTCTTTTTTTATGCCGTTCTGGTCAAAGGAGAAAATGCCATTCTCTTCCCAGTATTTCTGCCATCTTGGCTCTGCCTCTTTGGGCTCGTAATTTTTTGAAACCTCCATAAGTTACGAAAAACAGGCATGATTATAAAATTTTGTGTCCATGCAGCAATTAATTTTATATAACATTATGCATGCATTAATTTATGCCTCCTTTTTTCGAAAAATACAGGCCAAGGAAAACAGAAGAGATATTAGGCCAGGAAAAAGCCATAGCTGGCGCAATAAAGGCAATAAAGTCATGGAACAGGAAATCAAAGGCGCTATTATTCTACGGCCCGACAGGCACAGGAAAGACCTCCTCAGCACATGCAATAGCCTCCTCATTAGGCTATGAGATATACGAGGTGAATGCGTCTGACGCAAGGAACAAGGAGAGCCTTCTTGCAGGCATAGGCAATGCTATTAGCCAGACAAGCCTTTTCTCCAGTAGCAAAATCATCCTTATAGATGAGATTGACGGCATATCAGGGACAAAAGACAGAGGATGCCTTCAGGAAGTGTCAAGGCAGATTGAAGGCAGTACTTTCCCAATAATCCTTACAGTAATTGACCCGCATGACAGGAAGTTTTCGCAGCTGAAGAAGGGGGTTATGATGATGGAGTTTTCCCCTATATCTATAGCGGATATGGTAAATAAATTGAGCCACATATCTAAAAAAGAAGGTATTGAAATAAAGGAAGAGAAGCTTGCTGAAATAGCAAGGAAGTCATCAGGCGACTTAAGATCTGCAATAAATGACCTTGAAATGGTATCTGCACTAAAAAGCGATGACCTTGATTTTCTTGGCTTTAGGGAAAGGGAAGAAAGCATTGAAAAAAGCTTATTGAAGGTTTTCAAGACAACTGACATTGAAGTTGCAATGTCTGCTTTTGACAATGTGAAGCAGGATACAGAAGATATTTTCATGTGGATTGACGAGAACCTGCCTAAAGAGTATGGCCTTCCAGAAGACCTTGCAAGGGCATATGAAAGCATGAGCAGGGCAGATGTATTCAATGGAAGGATTTCAAATACGCAGTATTGGAGATTATTAGTTTACATAAATGCCCATCTTAGTGCAGGGATTGCATTGTCCAAGGATAAAAAATACGACAAATCCATAGAGTACAGGCAGACAGGCAGGATTCTCAAGATATGGTGGGCTAACCAGAAATCAATGAAGAAGAAATCAATAGCAGGAAAGCTTGCAGCGTCAACGCATTCTTCTGCCTTAGTTTCCTCTGGGTTTGTTCCTTACTTAAGGCTTATTTTCAAGAATGACAGGAAAATGGCATCAGACATAACAGAATCATTGAAGCTTGACAAGGAAGAAGTTGACTGGCTGAGGAAATAGCCACTATCTAGTTTTCACCATTAGCATCCTATGAGAGGTGAACATGATAAACTCCGACTATC
>JAGVYS010000035.1 GCA_018303125.1 Candidatus Woesearchaeota archaeon
ATGTTTTCTTCGCCCCAGCGAGTTGGGTATTCTACTATCTTTGGCTCAAATCCATATCTGAATACAGCCAGAAAGCCGCCCATTCCTTTCCCCAAAAATGTGGCCCCTTTTATGCCCTCGTATAGGCCTACTCTTGCCTTGGCATCAGGGTCAAAGATTGAATCCTTCCTTTGCATTGCCCAGACAAAATTGGAAAGTGCCTGCTCCCGCAGCAATGAGGCAGCATGTTCAACATAATCATCTGACCGATGAGTCTGATTTAATAATTCCGCCGCTTCACTTAAATTTTTCTTTACCCATTCATAAGTTTTTACGCATCCCTTCATGTATGCATATACCAGTCTGGGCTTCCAAGCAATTTCTGTACTCTTTATAAGCGCATAAAATTCCTTAGAGGCAGCTTTCATGTCTTCTTTTTCAGGTATCAATGTGTATGCACTCCCTACAAATATTATTTTGCCTTCTTTTTATATTATTTTTGTTTTTTTCACCTATTTGGCTTAATATATTTTACAATATAAAATAAATTTAATTTATAACACAATATATTTAAAGGATGGCATCATAAAAGCGCATATGAAGAGGACTGTTTCTGCGACACAGCACAAGATACAGGAACAAGTCGCATCTTATAGAGGTCGCGATAGAGAAGCTGAGGGTTGAGAAATAATGCCGAACAAGCCATTCTCATACGAGGTGATGAAGGAAGGAGAAGACAAGGTCCTAACCATAGACTGTGAGGGTTATGCAAGGATGCCTTCCTTGGAGGACGACCCCATAACAATGGCGAGGGCAATTGACATACTTTCTTCAGAGCCCAATGTCACCAAGATTGTATTCAAGCAGAAAAGGAACTTTGAATATGATTTTTCACAGACAATGCTCCTTAAGGAAATAGCACATCTACAGAAGCAGCTAATGAAGCCGAAAAACCTGCCCGGATATAACCTTCTGCTTAGCGCCAAGTGCATGCAGTGCATTCCGCATTGGTATGCTGATATGAAGGAACTTGTATCTGCAAGGCTCAAGTCAGACCCAGTTGGTACATATGTCGAGCTCAAGAGGATAGCAAGGGAAGAATCCATAAAGGCGCAGGGAATGGCTAATTCACCGTGCTCAAAATGCTATTCCACTTACATAGAGATGCTTAACAGCATAATCGCAATGTTCGAGAAATCAAGGCTTATAGCTTCTCTCAAAGATAGGCTTGCTGGCCATGTGCCTGGCAGCAGGGGAGTTTACCAGCAGGTTTTCATTCCTGAAGTCAAGCCAGATTTCATGTTCACTAAGCTCATGGCATCATATCCTTTGGAAGGGGAAGAGCTTGATGCATATACTCTGGAAGACGGTTCTGAGGTCACAATATTCGAGCTTCCCGGGACAGTCCAGTATCTCTATCATCTTAATCCACCAGAGTTCAGGCTTGACGAGGACCAGTATGAGATACTTGACACAGCAAGGAAAGTCCTCGCAGAGCACAAGCCAAGGAAGTCTGATTTCATTGACCCGGAGAGGATGAGGCAGGTTTTCTATAACATAGGCAGGGATTTGATAGAGGAGCTTATAGGATACAAGAACATGAGCCTGAAGGATTCTGAGATTGACTTGCTGACCAATATCCTGATAAGGTACACCATAGGTTTCGGCCTTATAGAGGTTCTTCTCTCGGACAAAAAAATACAGGATATAACAATAAACTCACCGATGGGTGAGGCGCCAATGTTCATAGTTCATCAGGACTTCGGGGACTGCCGCACAAACATCATACCTACTGAGCCGGAGTCAGAAAGCTGGGCCACGAAGCTCAGGCTCATCTCAGGCAGGCCCCTCGATGAAGCTAATCCAATACTTGACACAGAGCTCTCTCTCCCAGGCGCAAGCACAAGGGTCGCAGTTATTTCTTCTCCGCTTAACCCAAGCGGGCTTGCCTATGCTTTCAGGAGGCACAGGGACAAGCCATGGACTCTTCCTCTTTTCATAGAGCAAAAGATGCTCGACCCGCTGGCAGCAGGCTTGCTCAGCTTTATTGTGGACGGCTCAAGAACGCTCCTGATAGCAGGCACAAGGTCAGCAGGCAAAACATCTGTCCTCAGTGCAATTATGGTGGAAGTAATGAGAAGGGCAAGGCTCATAACAATAGAAGATACGCTTGAATTGCCAGTTTCCTCGTTGAAAAGCCTCGGCTACAATATTCAATCAATGAAGGTAGCATCAGCAATGACAAAAGGCACATCAGAGGTAGCGGCAGACGAAGGCATAAGGACTACCTTGCGTATGGGTGATTCAGGGCTGATAATAGGCGAGGTAAGAAGCACTGAGAGCAGGGCACTCTATGAGTCAATGAGAATAGGCGCTTTGGCAAACATAGTTGCCGGAACTATCCACGGCGACTCTCCGTATGGTGTTTTTGACAGGGTAGTAAATGATTTGGGAGTTCCGAAAACAAGCTTCAAGGCGACCGACATAATTATTGTTGCCAACCCGATAAGAAGCCCGGATGGTTTGCATAGATGGAGAAGGGTAACGCAGATAACAGAGGTAAGGAAGCATTGGCAGAACGACCCTCTTCTTGAGCATGGCTTTGTGGACCTTATGAAATACGATCCCGAACAGGATAAGCTTCTTCCCAGTGACGAGCTCATAAATGGCGACTCTGAGATTATAAAAGCAATAGCAGGCAATGTAAAGGAATGGGCAGGCAACTGGGATGCAGTATGGGACAATATACTTTTGCGCGCAAAGATTAAGGAGGCAATAGTCAATTATGCAAGGAAGTTCAACAATCCGGGGCTTTTGGAAGCAGATTTCGTGGTGTTGGCAAACGATGAGTTCCACAGGATTTCAGATAGCGTCTCAGAAAGGACAGGCAAGCTTGACTCAAGGAAGATATTTTTTGAGTGGGAAGAATGGCTGAAGAGGTCAATAAAGAAAATGGATTTTAGCAGGTAACAGAATGTCGAGCCGGAAAAAAGAGGTGCCAGATAGTCTTCTTGATAGATACAGGGCTAGGATGGAAGAGGAGCTTGAAGGCAAGAAAAAACCCATACGGGCAGAGACTAGGGATTACATGGATTTCAAGATGGAGATGCTCCCTCCGCATATGAACCTCTATGAAAAGCTATGCAACATATCAGAAAGCATACTTAAGATTAAGCCGGATAAGAAAAAGATAGCACCCCTGCAACAATCAATATCCACAGCGCACCTTGATATAACTCCCTCGGGAGCAGCATCATTCGGCATATTGGCTCCTCTCGTCATACTGCTATTTTTAAGTATCCTTCTCTATGCAGTATTCCATTCTTTTGTATTGACTATCTTTGCGGCTTTCATGTGCCTCATACTTATAGGCCCATTTTCGAATATGCCCCATTACCTTGCGCAGTACTGGAGGCTCAAGGCATCTTCGCAGATGGTGCTGTGCATTTTTTATGTTGTAACGTACATGAGGCATACATCCAACATTGAAAACGCAATCCAGTTTGCCTCAGAGCATCTCTCTGCCCCGCTTTCCCTTGACCTGAAGAAAGTTGTATGGGACGTTGAAACATCAAAATTTGACACGCTGAAAGATTCCCTTGATTATTATCTAAACTCATGGACGGAATACAATATGGAGTTCGTGGAGTCTTTTCATCTGATAGAATCCTCGCTCCTTGAATCAGACGAGAGCAGGAGGCTTGCTGCGCTGGACAGGTCCCTGAATGTAATCCTGGAGGAGACTTATGAAAAGATGCTGCATTACGCGCATGACCTTAAGTCACCCATAACAATGCTCCATATGCTTGGCGTAATCCTGCCAATTCTTGGCCTGGTAATCCTTCCACTTGTGGTAAGCTTTATAGATGGAGTTACATGGATTCATCTTTCTTTCATCTACAATATTTTCCTGCCTCTCATAGTATACTTCATTGGCAAGAGCATTCTTTCAAAGAGGCCCACAGGATACGGTGATACAGACATTTCAGAGGAGCATCCTATCTACAAGAAATACAGGAACATAATAGTCAGGTTTGGCAGCTCTGAGATAAAGATAAATCCCATATTCATGGCAGTTGGCGTTGGGGCAATTCTTTTGTTCATCGGCCTTTCCCCTATACTCCTCCACCTTGCCTTTCCGTCTTTTGATACTGCCCTGGATAGCGATGGCAAATTCCTGTTTCTTGACTACAAAGCAGACAAGGCAGGCAATATAGTTGGGCCTTTCGGTCTCGGTGCATCAGTGCTTGGCATCTTCGTCACGCTTAGCCTTGGCCTTGGCATAGGGCTGTTCTTCTTCCTAAAGTCAAAGAGGCTGCTTAAGATAAGGAACCGCACAAAGCAGCTTGAGGATGAGTTCTCTTCAGCCTTGTTTCAGCTGGGGAATAGGCTTGGCGATGACATACCTGCAGAAAAGGCTTTCGGCAAAGTAGGGGAATCTATCCAGAATACAAATGCAGGCAGGTTCTTCAGCCTTGTAAACATCAACATACAGAAGCTGGGCATGAGCCTCAATGAAGCAATATTCAACCCTGCCAGGGGCGCAATAATATTTTTCCCTTCAAAAGTCATAGAGAGCTCCATGAAAGTGCTTATAGAATCTGTAAAGAAAGGGCCCAAGATAGCAGCCCAGGCTCTTACAAATATAGCGCGTTACATAAAGGAAATTCACAGGGTGAATGAGAGGCTAAAGGACCTAATGGCCGATATAATCTCCTCAATGAACTCACAGATAAAATTCCTTACACCTGCAATAGCAGGCATTGTTGTTGGAATAACTTCCATGATAACCGCAGTTCTGGGCAAGCTCATTATAGGCATGGAAAGGATAACGCAGGAAAGCTCAGAAATAACCGCTTCAGGCGTAGCTTCCCTTCCTGAGTTTTTCAGCCTAGGCATACCAACTTACTATTTCCAGATAGTTGTTGGCATTTATGTTGTTGAAATAATCTATATCCTTACAGTCCTTTCAAACGGCATAGAGAACGGCTCAGACAAGCTCAATGAAAGGTATAATCTCGGAAAAAACATGATAAGAAGCACAATTCTTTACTGTATTTTATGTCTAATAGTGATGCTTCTCTTCAATTTCATAGCAGTAGAAATACTTGGCAGCAATTTTTAGTTTCTTGCCTTGAAGGCCTCACTGCATACGCATTTGCATTTTTTGCACTTTTCCGGCATCGGGTAGGAGCACTCCACAGCCCATATTTTTATTCTGTCAAGATGTTCCTTTAGCTTTGCTCCCTTCTCAGAAAGGGCATATCTCCTTTTGCCGCCCTCTGACTTCCTTTCTATGATCTTTAGGGACATCATATCCTTGAGCCTGTTTGAAAGAAGCGTAGGATTGACAATATGCCCTGCAATAGAATACAGTTTGTTGAAGCTTATTGGTTCATGCGATATATTGCTTAATATGGCAAATGACCATTTCTTGCCAAGAAAAGCGTAAAGGTCAATCAATCCGCACGGAATTCCTTTCTTTTTCATTACACTACATGTAAGTGTAGTTCTTATTTAAATATTTCCAGATTGACAAAAAGGAGGGGTGTTTAAATGGCTTTAAAATCCATTAGGAAGAGGGATGGAAGGATAGCAGAATTCGACAGGCAGAAGATAGTCAACGCTATACTTAAGGCAGCAGACTCTGTTGGTCGCAGGGACCAGGCAGAGGCATCACTTCTTGCGGATAAGGTAGAAGCTGTCCTTGAATACAGGTATTCAATGGAGAACCTGCCCAGTGTTGAGGACATCCAAGATGTAGTTGAGACCATTCTTATAAAGTCAGGATACTCAGAGATAGCCAAGGTATACATACTTTACAGGAAGCAGCATGAGAAGCTCAGGCTGACCAAAGGGACATTTGTTGAAGTCAAGCAGTCAATTAACGAGTATCTTGGCATGACTGACTGGAGGGTATTCGAGAACAGCAATGCAGATTATTCTTTCTCTGGTCTCATGTCGCATATCTCAGGCAAGATTGTGGCTAATTACACGCTTAACGAGATTTACACAGACCAGATAGCAAAGGCGCATAGGGAAGGTGACATCCATATTCATGACCTTGGCTTCGGAATGGTTGGCTATTGCTGCGGCTGGTCACTGAAAGGCCTCTTCCTCCAAGGGTTTGGCGGGGTTGGCAAGAAAATCAGGTCAAAGCCCCCAAAGCATCTTGAAGTTGCAGTCACGCAAATGGTTAATTTCCTCGGCACAATGCAGATGGAGCATGCAGGTGCCCAGGCTTTCTCTTCAGTTGATACACTCCTCGCTCCATTCATAAAGACCGATAATCTTGATTATGATTTTGTCAAGCAGAGCATACAGATGCTTATTTTCTCACTTAATGTCCCGAGCAGGTGGGGATGCCAGGCTCCATTCACTAATTTTACTTTTGACTGCACTGTCCCGGTAGACATGGTGAATGAGAAAGCAATTGTGGGCGGAGATTTGCAGAATTTTACCTACGGCGCATGCCAGAAGGAGATGGACATGATTAACAAGGCATTCATGGAAGTGATGCTGGAAGGCGATGCTGACCAGAGGACATTTTTCTATCCTATTCCCACATATAATATAACCAAGGACTTTGACTGGGACTCAGAAAATGCAAGGTTGTTATTCAGCATGACAGCCAAGTATGGCACTCCATATTTCCAGAATTTCATAAACAGCTCACTCAAGCCTTCTGACATAAGGAGCATGTGCTGCAGGCTTCAGCTTGATCTGAAGGAGCTCAGGAACAAGATGGGGGGGCTTTTCAGTGCAGGCGACCAGACAGGCAGCATAGGCGTTGTGACAATAAACCTGGCAAGGATCGGGTATCTCTCAAAAAGCGAGGAAGAGTTTTTCAGCAGGCTGGAGAAGATGATGGACGTTGCCAAGGACTCACTTGAGATTAAAAGGAAGATTGTTGAAAAGAACATTGAAAACGGCCTCATGCCCTTTTCCAGGAAATTTCTCGGCACATACAAAAACCACTTCTCCACTATTGGGATAAATGGAATGCATGAGGCGCTTCTTAATCTTACAGGCGAAGGCATAGGGACAAAGAGCGGCAGGAATATAGCTATCAAGGCCCTGCATGTCATAAGGGAAAAGTTGAAGAAGATACAGGAAGACACAGGAAACCTTTACAATCTGGAAGCATCTCCATGCGAATCTGCAACATACCGCTTTGCCAAGAAGGATATTGAAAAATACCCTGATATTATAACCGCTGGCACGAAAAGCAGGCCATATTATACTAATTCAACTCATCTGCCTGTCAGCTATACTGATGATGTCTTTGATGCCTTGGAACATCAGGATGAACTCCAGTGCCTATATACAGGTGGCACTGTTTTGCATTGTTTCGTGGGCGAGCATGTAGAAGGCTGGGAATCTGTGAGGGCGCTCGTGAAGAGCATAGCCTATAATTTCAGGCTCCCTTACTTTACTATAACTCCCACATTTAGCATATGTCCTGAGCATGGTTATATAAGGGGTGAGCACTCAAAATGCCCCAAAGAAACGAGGTGTGAAAATGAAATGCAACAAGAAAACTGAAGTATACAGCAGGATAGTGGGGTATTTTAGGCCAGTGCAGAACTGGAATCCCGGGAAGAAGCAGGAGTTCGATGACCGGAAAGTATTCAAGGGGGAGATTAAGAGAAATGTTCCTGAAATCGAAGCATGAATTCGTCCCGATAAAAGGCATACAGAAGACAACCCTTATAGATTTTCCAGGAAAGTTAGCATGCACAATTTTCATCGGAGGTTGCAATCTCCGCTGCGGATACTGCTACAATTCTGACCTTGTCTTTTCTAACTTGCCAAGCATCGGAAAGGAAAGTGTAATAACCTTCCTCAGGGCTAGGAGGAGGTACATCGAGGGAGTGTGCATAACAGGCGGAGAGCCAACACTTTATCCAGGCCTTTCAGATTTCTGCGCCAAGATTAAGTCTCTCGGGTATCTCATCAAGCTCGATACAAATGGCACAAACCCGTCAGCTATAAGGAACCTTATCTCTTGCGGTCTTGTAGACTATATAGCTATGGACGTAAAATGCCCTATTGACTCTTATGGCATTGTTGCAGGCACAAATGTAAGCAGGGACGCAATATCAGAAAGCATTTCAATTATAATGGATTCCGGAATCAGCTATGAGTTCCGCACAACGGCAATACCTGATGTTATCAATATGGATGCAATTCTCAAGATTTCAGCAACGATAAAGGGCGCAAAGTCATATTTTATACAGCAGTTCAGGCCGGACCAAAAGGCAATAGGCCAAAAATACAGGACAGCAGAGCCATTGCCAGCTGAAAAGCTCATGGAGTTCAAGAAGGCAGCGGAGAAGTATATACTTAATGTTGGCCTAAGAGGAATTTAATGCCCGGCCAAATGGGCATTTTATAAAAAAGTGGGGACGGCGGAATTTGAATCCACGACATCTAGATCTCTGCTCTTCATCAGCTGTATAGCTTCAGCAGATCCAGTTGCTTCAGTCTAGCGCTCTCCCAGGCTGAGCTACGTTTATGGTTCCAGAAGCTTTCTTCTGAAATCCCCATTATGCCCAACCAACTTTAGCGCTTAACAACTGGGAGATATAGTAGTATATAAAAATAATGGAAATCTGAACTGCGAAGTAAACATCAGATCTAGTGGTAGTGTCAACTTAAGCTAGGAGCATATCTCAAATTGAATCATAGCGCCTTAACGGGCTATACTGCAGCCTAGCCTATATGTCCGCATTCCTAATAAGGCAATTCTTAGAAAAAAGGCAGTAATTCTTCAAGTTGATTCAATTATCCATTATTAAGGTAAATTTAAATAGCACGAAAATAAGGGTATGAAAAAAGAGGCGCATATTGAAAAAGATTACATATATTGTGTTTATAGCATTAATTCTTCCTGTAGTTTTTTCTGCTGAAGAACCTGCACCAGAGGTATCTGCAGATATTTACGGAGTGGAGCTTGACAAAGTGCTTGAAGAGGGCATTTTTGAAGGTATAGCAGATACCAGGCTTCAGGGGGATGGAGGCTTTGCTCCTGATGATTTTTTCTATTTTCTTGATAACTTCTGGGAATCATTGTTTGTGGGCAAAAATCCAGAAAACGCATTAAAGTACAAAGAAGAGAAGGTATTGGAGCTAAGAAGGATGATTGAATCCGGCAATAAAGAGGCAGCCAAGCAGATTCTGGATAAAATTGAAAATTATAACGGCATAATTCAGAAGGAAGTCCATCCAGAAATGGAGCAGAGGGTCAGGGAGAGCAGTAAATCTGTAAAGGAATTGCTTGAATCATTGGATGATGACCTTGAGGGTGAAGAATGGGAAGGAATTCGCGATGAAATAGGCGAAACCATGAAGCAGGAAGACAGGATAGCCCTAGCTGCCAAGGTTTCAAAGAAAATCAAGGAGCTGTGCGTGTTGTTATCAGAATTAGACACTCTTGAATATTCAAAATCCTGCAAAACATCAGATGACGATCCAGAATGGAAAAAGGACATGGACAAAAAACTGACAGATGAGCAGAAGAAAGAGGCAGAGGAGTTCTTCAATATAATGTCAGCATGCTTCCAGAACCCCAAGGAATGCCGATGCAATGACCTCTCAACACAGCAATTCGCAGAGCAATGCAATATAATGGCTCCTCTAGCAGCTGAGTGTAAGGAAGGTAAAGTGGAATCATGTGACAGAATGGAGGAGTTGGATGATCCTATGGATTTGCTGCCTGATTATTTGCAGGCTGCAATGGAAAAGGTTGAGGAAAAGTATGGGGGTTCCAAGCATGATCTGTATGTACCGAAGGACTGTGCAAATGAGGGTGCCCTGACTAGGGAAGCATGTGCGGAAGTAATGTTCAGGCTGAATGCTCCACCAGAATGCGTGGAGGAAAAGGAAAAAAGGAAAATGAAAATCCAAAATGAAAATCAAGCTCGCAAATTTTGTGAAGAAGTGATGTTTGACCTTGGTGCTCCTGACGAATGCAAAAAGGCAGGATTGAAGGATGACATGGAATGTAAAAGGCACATGTTCAAACTTGACGCGCCAGAAGAGTGCCTGGCAGCAGGATTAATCGGAACAGGAAATGATGACTGGAAGAAATGCGAGGTCATCAGGTTCAAGCTTGACGCACCCGAGGAATGTCTGGATGCTGGTTTGGATGGTACAGAAAAGGATGACTGGAAGAAATGCGAGGTCATCAGGTTTAAGCAGGATGCGCCAGAAGAGTGCCTGGCAGCAGGATTAACCGGAACAGAAAAGGATGACTGGAAGAAATGCGAGTCAATAAGATTCAAGCATGATGCCCCAAAAGAATGCATTGATGCAGGAATTGATGGATCTGGCAGGGACGATTGGAAAAAATGCGATGCCATTAGGTTCAGGCTTGAAGCTGCCAAGGAGTGCTTGGATGCAGGCTTGGACGGGACAGGCAGGGACGATTGGAAAAAATGCAACGCAATCCAGTTCAAGCATGATGCCCCAAAAGAATGCATTGATGCAGGAATTGATGGATCTGGCAGGGACGATTGGAAAAAATGCGATGAAATAAGGAGAGAAAATGAAAACAAGGGCGCCAGAAAGGAAGATTGCAAAGGAAATGAGCTTCACATTTGTGAGGATGAATTCTGCAAATGCGTTCCTGGTGATGAAATAGGCGGACAGCCCAATGAAGTGAAAAAGGGCGCAAAAAGGAAAGATTGCAGAGAAAATGAGCTCCACGTTTGCGAGGACGGATACTGCCGCTGCATCTCAAAGGAGGATCATCAGGAAGAAAGAGCAGGTGATGATAGGGATTCAGGAGAAGGCGAAAGAAATCAACCTGGAGATTCACAAGGAGGCGGAGATAGATCTAGTGGTTCTGGCGATGGCTCAGACCAGGGAGGAAGTAGCGGCTCAGGCGATAGCTCTAGTGGCTCCGGTGACTCAGGAAGCTCAGGAGGGGATAGTGGTTCTGGTGATAGCTCTGGAGGCTCAGAAGAAGGTAGCGATTTCAGCGATGATTCAGGAAGCTCGGACAAAGGTAGTGGCTCAGGTGGAGACAGTGGTTCAAGCACCGACTCTGGAAGTGCAGAAGGTACATAAGGCTAAAACAAGGCCAAATAAATTTCTTTCATGTAATTTTATAATCAAAGGAGAAAAATCATTTACTTCTCGTCTTCGCCGATATCTTCTTCGCCAATCTCTTCTTCATCATGGCTAGCTTCTTCAGGTGGTAATGGCTCCTCTTCTTTCTCTGCCGCCTTCTTGCTGCTCTCAAGGACAGTTATCTTCCCGGACTTGCCTGTTGAAAGCTGTAATTCGCCTTGCCATTCGCTTACCCAGCCATTGTCAATCCTTATCTTGTCCCCTTCCTTTACAGCTTCAACATCCTCGTTCCACAGTGTTATCTTAATCTCCCCTGTCTCATCCCTGCCCTTGGCGTTGCATACCCTGCCCTTATTGCCGAACTTCTCAAATTCCCTTATATCTCCCTTTTCAGCAATATCTAGAACTAGGTTAACGTTTCCCTGTCTTGCTTTAAGGTCTTTTACAGGCATACAAGCAGGAAACAGAATATTATATATAAAGTTTGGCTTTTTTCACGAATAAATGAGCTTTCAGTTCGAATCAAACAAGAGGCACCTTGCCTCCATATAACGACCTGAATTTTTTGCCGTCAAACTCTAGGCTATAGATGTCATTGTTGCATGCCATTGCCCTCATCTTCACAACGCTTATCTCCCTTATGACCTTCCTGTTCCTCTCGCTGTGGTGCAAATGTATGATTCCATCAACAAGGTAATTCTCAATGCCTAGGCCGGAATGAGGGGCGTCGAATTCAACCTCTTCGGAAATGATGAAGGCAGTCAAGCCAATTTCACGCAGGTATTCGAATAAGTAGAATATCTCGCTTCTCGGGTTTTTCAGCTCCGTAAGGGAATAAAGTGCTGTCAGCGAGTCTATGACTACAATGTCGCATAGCTTCTTCTCTGCAAGTGTTCTTGCAATGGTCAGGATAGTATTCACTATGTCATCGCTGAAGGCAAAATGTGCCTTCGATGTTGTTTTTGTTGGCATGCCTAATTCTTTCCTTATGGTACCAAAGTCAACTATTGTCAGCTTGTTCGGCTCAGAATCCTTCATTTTCTTTATGCCCTTAAGTACATCATTTGCACCGTTAAGCACCTCAATATTTACTTTTGGAATTTCTATTCCAATGCTTACCATCTGCTTGAGCAAGGACAGAGAATTCTGCTCTATGCTTATGTAGACGCCTTTCTTACCGCCGAGTGTTTCATTGAAAAGGATGTTGAAGCAAATGGAGGATTTCATTGTTCCTGCACCGCCGTAAACAAGCACTATGTGGCCTTCTGGCACACCTCCTCCAAGTGCGGCATCGAAATTTTCTATATGCGAGCCTAGTAGTTTTGTGTTTTTCATTTTCATTTTTTAGATATAAGCTTTAGGTTGAAGAAATTGAGCTTAAGGTTCAGTATCCCTTGTTTTTCAAGAAAATCCGCCCACTCCTCAACTCTCCTTTCATTCATACCTAAAATCTTAGCCGCCTCCTTTGCAGTTATTTTTCCCTTGTTGTCGACAAGCGATATTAAGCTGTCAGCTTCAGTCTGGATAATCGGACACATTCTTAATCACTTCCTTTACCTTGCTTTTAAATTTTTTGAATCCCTGCTTAGTGATTGGACAATTTTCCCTTCTTCTCCCAGAAACTGCTTGAAATCAGCAAGGTTACCCATGCACAGGCTATCCAGCTCATAACACAGGATTTTGAGGTAAAGGCCGAATTTGGCAATAAGGTCACTGCTGCCTCCGGAGCCAATCATTTCGGCTAAACTTGATTTTTTTTCTCCGCTCATCTCGTCTATTTTACTTATCCTTTCCTTCAAGTCGTGCATGAAAAATTCCCCGCCTGAAAAAAGCCTGGTGTCAAGCCCAAGGATACTATACTTTTTATCAATTTCTGATATCTGGTTTTTTATGAGGTTTTTCAAGTTGTCTATCAGGTTCTTCCTCAGCTCTGAGCCTCCCTTCTCCACAAGAAGGGTTTTAAGCCTCAGGGCATTTTCAATACCACTGATGCTGGACATGTCGCCCTTCCTCACTTCCATTAGGCGATCTCGGTAGGTGTTCATTTTATATCACGAAAAAAGTCTGGAAAAATCCTTTGAATACTAGGTAAACCGTTAGGCATATCACATAATAGATGGGTATTCTCTTTAAATTCTGCTTTACATTACCATATTTCACCATGCTCATGAGCAATACTGATACTATGCTGTTTGTTCCTATCATCAGATAAACGAAAAGGTCGAACATCTTGCCGAAATCGTTCTGCTTTGTAAGGCTTATTTTTATCGGGCTCTGCTCCGCTCCTGCTGTATTTTCAGCAAGTGTATCCTTGACGCTTTCTATCAGCCCTGACATGTTGTGCGTGAGCGCAAACATCAGCGGGCTTATTATCAGCACAGTTAGAGTTATGAACAGCATGTAGTTCTCTACCTCGCTTGCCAGCTCTTTTCTCGTGTTTCTTATTGTCGTAACGTTGGTTGATATGTCATCCAGGAGCTTTGCTAAGTCAGAGCCAGTTTTCAGCCCCTCTATTATGTTGGTGATTACCCTTCTCAGCAGGTTTGAATCGTACTTTTGTCCAAGCTCCCTCAGCGGTCCGACAAGGTCACCGGAGCTGTATGTCTTTTTCGCAACAACATTTATCTCTTCTGAGAGTACTCCAAACCTTGGCTTGTTTGCCTTCCATATTGATGTATCCAATGGCAATCCAGCCCTATGGTTTGTTGACACAAGCCTAAGGAATTCAGGAAGAACTGCTTCCATTGCCTGCTTTCTTTTGAATTTGAGATAATCAACAACCATAAGGAATCCTAGCCAGACTACCAAGAAGATAAACAAATAAACAAGTGTTAGCATGAGGAGCGATATTATCGTCACTGAAACCAGGCTAGCCCCTGACTGCAGCACATTGAATAATATCCAGAGCAACAGCGAAACATCTATTATCGCAGTTATCGCATAGAGAATTATGTACATTATGGTCGGCTTGGTTTTTATCCCTGCGAGAATCAGGTATTTCCCTAGGTTCCTGAAATGCTCTATGTACGCTATACTCTTTACTGTTTTCATTCTAGCTCTCGACAACCGGCCTATTTCCGCCGCCTATGCCTAGGAATATGACCTGGAGTATGGAAAATATAAGCCAGAATACAACAATGAGCGTTACAGTAACATTCACTCCTATGAACAGCAGGAGCGCAGATATAATTGTGAAGCCAATTGTTGGCAATATTATCGCGACTATCATGTAAAACAATGAAACAACATTAAGCTTCTTCCCGTACTTCCTGAAAGCTATTTTCTGCTCCTCCACTATCTCCCTGACTATTGTGTCCAGGTTATGCGTTATGTCAGTCCCTGTCTGGATGTGGTTGAGCAACTGCCACAGCAATACCCTAAAAGATTCCGATGGGACTCTCTCTACTGCATCATCCAGTGCCTTTTCCAAAGATGAGCCTAATCTTACCTCAATGATAATTTCCTTTACATATTTCCCTATCTCCTCAAAATTCTCTATGAGGTTCTCAAGCGCAGCGTATATTGAGGCATTTGCCTTGAGGTCAAGCACTATGAACCTTATAGCTGACGTTATTTCAGCGTCAAGCGCCTTTCTTGATTTTATTATCTTGCTCTCCGGCATTTTCATGAAGAAAGAGAAAAACATCAGGGCACCCATGGGAAGGGTGATAAGCAATATAAGCAGGCCGTAATAGGAGCCGCTTGCCTTGGCTGCTCCGGCTATCATAAAGAAAACGAAGATGTTTATTCCAACACTTGCCATAATTGCCAGCCTGAAGTTCTTTTTTATGAAGTCGGCGTAATATACGTTCATCCTGGCCATTCTCAGGTCAGAAATCAATTTATCCTTGTTTATGAAAGAGGCTTTCTTCATTTTTACTCTATTTTCCTGTTTGGCAAGATGTAATTCTTGAAAAATAAGTCATGGTCAGTATAGTATGAGGACATCACTTTCCCTACATCCTCTATAGTGGACAGGTTATGGCGGACAAGGTATTGCAGGACTTTCAGCTTGTCTGCCAGCATCTGGTTTATCTCTTCCATTGTGCTTCCGGTATATAGCTTCAGGGTTTCAAAAAGTGTCTTTGATTGGTTTAATGGCTGAGAGGAATCCGTCTTTGCATTGTACTGGAAAAGAACATTTGAATCCCCTTCCCTAGTTATCTCAGCTAGCTGGAATGTCCTTCTCAACCCTGACCTTCTGTTCCTGAATTGCACTATAAGCAGTGATATTGCAGGCATCATTGACTTAGGCACTGACACTGGTGGGTTTGTCAGCCTTATTATTGTTTCCCTTGCATCATTTGCGTGGAAGGTTGCATAGACGCTGTGACCGGTATGTATTGCTTCAAATAGCGTTTCAGCTTGCTCCTTCTTTCTTACCTCTCCAACTATTATCCTGTCAGGCCTCATTCTTAGGGAATTGACTAGGAGGTCTTCCATCTCTATTCCTCCCTTCCCTTCAGGGTTAGGGGCCCTCGACACCATTGGCACCCAGTGCATGTATTTTGGCAGCCTTATTTCCCTCGTGTCCTCTATGCTTATCACTCTCTGGTTAGGTGGTATAAGGGAAGTCAGGACATTAAGGCATGATGTTTTTCCTGACGCAGTTCCGCCTACCACAAGCGCGCTTAGCTCATAATGTATTGCCAGCCATATCAGCGCAGCAGTATTGTAATCCATTGTCCTTGTCTGGAGGAATTTTGTGATTGTCCAAGGGTCATTGGAGAACTTTCTTATTGTAATAGTAGGGCTATATGCCGTGACTGGCTTTAGCGTCGCATTTATTCTGTCCCCATTTGGAAGGTGGGCATCAAGAAGCGGAGTAAGTGTCGTGATTTCCCTCCCTATTTTCCTGCCAGTCATTGAGGCTATGTGTATTATCTCATCCTGGTTCTTTAGGAACTGGTTTGTGAGGCACCATCCCCATGTTTTGTGGTAAACATATATTGGCTCATCGCTGCTGTTTATTACAATCTCTTCCAAGTTCTCATCCGCTTTTATTATCTGCACAACGCCCAGGCCCAATATTCTGGATATGAGGTAGCTTATCAGGAATTTCTGTGTGGCAACATCAATGTGCGGGAAGCTTTCTATAAGCAGCTTCTTGAGGAGCAGCTTTATCTTTTCATCTAGCTTGTCATAGTCTCCCTCAGAAATGTCGAATGTACTCAGGTTTACTTGGTCTATGAGCTTCAGTCTTATTTCCTCCAGTATAAGGTGAGTTGTGTCGCTTATCGCAGGCATAATCATATGATAGGTTGTTGTGGGCTTTGCCTTTTCTGAATAAACCACTATCTTCACATTTATGTCCATGAACTTGAAATCATATTTGTCAAGTATTTTGATGTCATTCCTCTTCATAACATCGTCTATCTCATTTGTCCTGATAGAAACGCCTTCTGTTGGCCGAGTCATGATTTTTAAGGAATCAAATATTGGCTGTATCTGGTCATTTCTCCAGCCGTTCTTAAGAAGTGCACCCCCTATGCTTTCAAGCGGGACGCTCTTGTTTATCTCCCGTATTATGTAGTCCCTTAGCTGCTCCTCAGGGCTTGCAGGCTTATCTTCCTTTACCTTTATTTTCTTTCCCTTGCCTGCCTTGATAAGTGCTTGTTCAATGGATTTTGCAGAAATGCCTATATCTCCCAGCTTTTCCTTTATCTCCTCTTCAGAAGCATTCTCTTTCAGTTTGTCCATTACATACTGGACAATCTTCCCGCTTACCATATCACCCTCTTTTTTTTAATTTCAGACTTTACTGTTCCTTACAATTTCCAGTATAAGGCTATCTTTTTTGTGGTCCTTGAAAACTACCTCAGTTCCTTTATTGACTCCCTTGAATTCAGCTATAAGCCTAGGTATCGTAAGAATCAATTGGTTGTTAGTGGTCTTCTGAACCCTTACCATAATGCTTCACCGTTTCATACGTATTTAAACATTACTATTAGGTACAAATATTAATTATAATATTAAAAATAATATTAATTATAATATTAAAAAAATTTCAACAGTTTTAAATATCTGTAAGTTGAGTTATTCCAAGAGGTGATATGAATCAGGGCACAGTATTCAATGGAGTTCCTGCTCATTTTCGGATTCTCCCTCATAATCGTACTACCGCTCATTTCTGTGCTTCATTCACAATACTTAGAAGGGAAGCAGGACCTTGACCAGTCACAGTTAAAGCAGATACTTGACGACATTAGCGCTACTGCAAAGAACTCATATTATGCAGGTCCACCGAGCAAGGCAACACTCACACTTTATTTCCCGCGCGGGATATCAGAAATAGAGACGCAGCAAGGTACCGCAGGTGCAAATGAAGGAAAATGGGAATTAATTATCAGGTTTAAGAGAGGTGCTACCACAGTAGATCTTGTGGAAAATTTCCCGTTTGAGGTAGATGTAACTGAACTATCCAAGACAGAGGGGAAGAGGAAGATTATAATATCTGCAGAGAGGAAGGATATTGATTCAGATCCTGGCGTAACAAATCTGGTGGAGTATGTTAAGATCAAAGACCAGTAGGAGGGCGCAGTATTCCATGGAATTCGTTATATTCTTTGCAATACTCTCCATAGCCTTTTCTGTTTGGCTTTTTGTGTATTCGGGCCTTATTGAAGATGCCTTTGTGACAAGGGAAAAGCGTGCAATAAGCGACCTGGGGATGGCTGTCCAGGCAAATATAGTTACAGCATCAAATGCGCATACTGGGTATTATTCAAGCGCGCTTACTATTCCCGGCACAGCAGGTGCCTCCCAATTCGGGATAAGGAATACAGAGAACGTCTTTGTCGTATCTCTTATTAAGGATGGCCAGGTAAAGGAAGAGACATCATATAATATCCCTTATACGATAGGTGTTCTTAAGAAAGGTGTCAATGGCCTGCGCAATGTTAATGGTGTTGTGCTGGCAGGGGATGTATGGATTTCTCCTGTAAATTATACTCTATGCAAGCAAGCTCCATCAGGCTGTTCAAGCATAGCTTCAGAAATAAGGACACAATGCTGCGCAGCAACAGGTGGTCCAGTTTTAGCCGACCCGGGCTTGCATATATGCTGCTAACCCATATATGCAGGCTTTTCTTCCTTCATTTGCTTTGCCCTTGCAGAACTAAATGAGTACTTTAAGTTGGCGTAAGCTTTCTCTATATCCTCGCTTACAGAAGGCGGCACTTTTTTCATTGCTTCCTCAAAATTCCTGAAAGTTATCTCTTTTGATTTTATGTCATTCCTAAGGGCGAGTATGGCTGCTTCCCTGCATACATTCTCTATGTCTGCCCCGACATACCCTTCCATTTTATCAGCCAGCACATAAATCATCTTGTCCTTTTCGCTTAGATTCTTGAACTTTACGCTCTTTTCCTTTTGCGTCTTTGCATGGTTAACATCATCATCAGATACTGCTTCATCTGCGGCCATCTTTGAAGCTAAGTTTATTGTCTTGTTGCTGTATTCCTCCTCGAGTTTTTTCAGCTCATCATCTAAAAGGGTAATGGGCATGTCTTTGGTATGCACTCTTAGTATCTCTTCCCTGCTTTTGTCGTCAGGAGGAGTTACAAGAACAATTCTGTCAAACCTTCCGGGCCTAAGGAGCGCAGGGTCCATTATGTCTGGCCTGTTCGTGGCCGCAATTATAACCACATCATGCATTTCCTCAAGCCCGTCTATCTCTGTAAGCAATTGGTTGACTACCCTGTCAGATCCATGGTTGTCACCATCCAATCCTCTCTTGGGCGCAAGGCTGTCTATCTCATCAAAGAAAATTATTGTCGGGGAAGTCTGCCTTGCCTTTTTGAATACTTCCCTTACAGCCTTCTCGCTCTCTCCCAGCCATTTTGAGAGAAGCTCTGGCCCCTTTACCAGTATGAAATTGCTCTGCGTCTCTGACGCAACTGCCTTGGCGAGCATTGTTTTTCCTGCTCCCGGCACACCATAGAGGAGTATTCCCTTAGGCGGTTTTACACCCATTCTCCTGAATGATTCAGGATGCAGCAGTGGCCATTCCACTGCCTCCTTTAGCTCCTGCTTTACCTCTTCCAGGCCGCCTATATCTTTCCATTTTATGTTTGGTATTTCAATAAGCACTTCCCTTAGCGCGCTCGGCCTTACAACTTTCAAAGCATCATAGAAATCTTTCTGCGTTATCCTTAACTGGTCAAGCATCTCTTTAGGTATTGCTTCCTCTTCCTGCAGTTTCAACTCTGGCAAGACTCTTCTCAGTACAATCATTGCAGACTCCTTGGCAAGAGATGCTAAATCTGCACCAACAAATCCGTAGGTTATGCCTGAAATCTCCTCAAGGTCAACAACATTAGGGTTTGAAAGTGCTTCTTGCAGGTATTTTTGCATATTCTCAGAGTCAATGTCCTTGAAAAGCGCATTCTTATCGGGGTGGTCCTTCAGGTATCTCTGTATCTTTGATTCAATCCCCTTTTTGGTTACCTTACTCTTGTTGCCATCAAACAATGGCATTAGGGAAAAAAGGGCCTCCCTGTAATTATCCTGTATGCGGGTTGAACTCCTTATAGCCTCTTCCTTGTTGTATAATGGCATATTTCTGGTATGTATCTTAAGTATGTTCAGCCTGCCCTCCTTGCCAGGCACTCCTATCTCTATCTCCCTGTCAAACCTTCCCGGCCTCCTTAATGCAGGGTCAAGTATATTTGGAACGTTTGTTGCGGCAATGACAACCACCTTGCCTCTAGATTTCAAGCCGTCCATGAGGGCAAGAAGCTGCGCTACCACTCTTCTCTCTACTTCTCCTCTTGTCTCCTCTCTTTTTGAGGCAATGGCATCTATTTCATCTATGAACATTATGGAAGGCGCGTTTTTCTCCGCTTCCTCGAACTTCTTCCTTAAGTTTTCCTCGCTATTATGCGCATAAATGCCCCCGAATCCAGCGATGAAATTCTCTGCATTTGGCACAGAGACGTCATAAACATATTCATCCTCGCAGTCAGACTTTTTGATCGACACTACTCTTTCCCATTTTATGTCGTTGGCAATAAATCCCGCCATATGAGGATAAGCGCGCTGCAGTACATTTACTCCAATTGTTTTTGAGCCTTTCCAGGCATGGAAAGCATAATTGCTGAGTATCTTATCATTGACAGGGATCTGGTCTCTTCTTGAGAATTTCTTTGAGAGCAAATATTTGCCAATTGCCATATTTTTCTCCGGAGAAATAAATCCTATCTCCATGAATTTAGCCAGATTTTCATAGTCAGCAAAGCACAGCCTCTTTTGTGGCCTGTCTTTTCTGGAATATATTTTCGTCACTATTCCGAACTGAAGGAATAAATATGCGATATCATCTGCCAATGAATAACTTTTTGTCGCTATTTCAACCATTGGTGCGGGTGTTTTAAGGTTGAGATGCCCATCTCCGGATATATACCCCCTTAAAAATGCCCCGAGCATATTCCTGTCAACATTATAAGCAAAATAAGGCACTTCCTTTACCCTTGAACCGTGCTTGAACCCGAGGACGTCCCGCATTACCTTTCCCAATATGCCTGAGCAAATGTATATATCGCTTGATTTGAAGTGCTTTTTCCTGTAAATTGTAACCATTCCGAACAGCTTCTTGCATAACTCTGCAACAAAATTTTCCTCATTTATATGTATGGAAAGCCTTACCTCATTTTTATTTGTGTATGAGCCCTCAGCCATCCATAATCCAAAGAAAAGCATCAGTTCCTCAGAAAGCCGCAATGTAGATGGCATGCTCTTTCCTTTTGTAGATATCTGCATGAAGTTATCCTTTAAGCTTATGCCCGCCTCATTCATGAGCCTCAAAAATTCAGATGCTCTTATACCGACATTCTTGCATTTTATATCATAAAGGTATTTTTTCCTTACGCCAAGAATTTCTGCACACCTCTCCATTCCTATCTTATCTATTGCCTCTGCAACATTTTTCCAGGCATTTCTTATAGTGATCCCATAATCATTCTCCTTCAGGAGTTGCAGAAGGTCAATTTCATATATCGGCTCTGGATTGAATGGCAGCCTTTTCGGGGCGGCAATGAATGATTCTCCTTCCATGAGCTCTGAGGTCTTTATATCCTCAACGCCTTTCTCTCCCAGCGTGAAAAGCGAATGGTCATCAGTCACCCGTATGGTTCTGCCGGTTGCAGTCTTGACCTCCATTATATCCGATTTTCTCCTGTGCTTAATCAGCGCAGAAACTTTTTTTATGCCAGCCTTGCCTTCTTTGTCGAAACATACGCACTCTATATTTTTTCTGTTATTCTCAACTATCTCGCCTATGGCAACCCTTTTAATCATGCCATCCTCCCTTATCAGTATCTTTTCATCTCCTGGCAAAGACTGGCCGTAATATTTTGACATTATTTCAGGACCATTGATTACAATAAAATGCGAATTCGTCTCATTCGCCACAGCCTTTGCAAGTAACGTTTTTCCTGTTCCTGGCGGGCCATGCAGCAAGACTCCTTTAGGCGGTTCTACTCCAAGCCTTTCGAAAACCTCAGGATGCTTCAGTGGGAGTTCAACCATTTCCCTGATTTTCTTTATCTCCTCACTAAGGCCTCCAATGTCTTCATAAGTTATTTCTGGGGCACCCTCGTACTCCTCAACCTCGACTGCCTCAGGGTTGAATACTACCTCAGTCTCATCACTGATTATTACCGCCCCCTTTGGCGATGTGTCAGCGACAAGGAATTTTAAGTCACCAAATCCAAAGCCGAGCATGCTCTCATCAAGAATGTTGAACACATCATCAAAGAACGGATTGTCCGCAACGCTACTCCTTCTCCTCTTTGTGCCGCCGAGTGCAACTATGTCTCCTTTTACGACAGCCCTTCCCAGAAGGCCGTGCTTGAATATGTCGCTTGAAGCCCTTATGCTTACTCCCTTTTTTGCAGGAGCAATTATTACTTTCTTTGCTTCCTTTACCTCTGCTTTCTTGACCTTGATTATCTCTCCAATCCCTGTTTTGGCATTCCTTCTGATAATCCCGTCCATCCTTATTATGTTCAGGCCTATGTCTCCGGGATATGCCCTGTCAGCTATGCTTACCGTTGCTCTTTCTCCCTTGATTTCAACAATGTCTCCTGGCCTGATGCCTGCCTGCTGCATGAAACTGGAGTCTATTCTGACTATTCCTTTATTTACGTCATCCTGTATCGCTTCTGCAACCTTTAGCTTTATTTCATCCGGCATTTTACTCGAATGGAGGTGCCGGAGCTTTTTATAAAACTTTTGCGAGCAGTTTAATCTCCGGCTGGAAAAACGCTTATAGTTCTAGCATATAAGAAAACTAAACAGGAATTAACTGCAAAAATAATTATCCCAAAATATCCTCTTTCTTTGCCTTAAGCTGAATTATTGGCAGCTACTTCTTTGTATCAGTCTTTATCTTTGGCAAAGGTATAGGGCTCGGAAGGTTAACTTCCTGGCTCAGGATAAGCGCCTGTACATTGCATTTGCTAAGCACAGTGTCAAGGAGGAACGTCATCAAATCCTTCTCTAGATTCTTTGTTTTCTTCCAGTCTTCAATTATTTTCTGTGCTTTTGGAGTTCCCTCAAGATACAACACTTCGCCGACAAGCATTATCTTGCCGATGCTTGGCTCGTATTTGGAAACAAACTCAAAGATGAACTTGATTACCTTCTGCTTCTCATTGCCGAGGGAAAGCTCGGTTTCCTTTACATCCTTCAGAGATATGTTATTGCTTATGTTTACTTTTTCAGCTCTTGCTTCTCCTCTTTCGCAACCAATCTTTGTAAAATTGAATCCCACTATCGGCATATGTATCCCTCCATTATGATTTTATGCGTGTTAACAAGCCACTTTTATAAAGTTAACGAAATAGGAAAAAATATATTCTGTGCTTAATTAGCGTTGCATTATGTACAAACTCGTTTGCTTTGACGTTGACGGCACGCTTATAGATAACACAGCATCAATCTGGCACGTTTTCCACAGGCATTTCCGCGTTGACGAGCGCATAAGGAACGATGCTATCAGGGGCTATAAGTCAGGGAAGATAACCTATGAGGAATGGGCAATGCACGATGTCATGCTATGGCATAAGATGGGTAAGCAGCGCAGCGATTTCATAAGCGCAATGGTGTCATCAAAACTCAGGCTTATGGATGGTGCAATGGATACTCTGTCTGCCCTCAGGAAAAGAGGCATGAAGCTTGTAATAATCTCAGGCTCAATAAGTATCGTGCTTGAGCATCTTCTTCCGCGATATCAGGAGATTTTCGACGATGTTTTCATATCGCATATACACTTTGATGATAAAGGCGGCATTTCTTCACTTAAGGCAACTGAATATGATATGGAGGGAAAGGCAACAGCCCTCAGGAAAGTGGCGTTGAAGCATGGGGTTTCCGTCAATGAATGTGTTTTTGTGGGCGATAATACTAACGATGTAGGTGTAGCGAAGGAAGCAGGGCTTTCAATCGCATTCAACCCTAAAGATAAGTCGCTTGTTGAGGCATCCGATATAGTCATAACCTGTGCAGATATAAGCAGGATATTGCCGCATATCCTAGGCTAATGCCTTATCTGCTTTAATGCAGAATGCAATGTTTTCCTGTTGTCATACTTGCTTACTATTAATCTGAGCCTCTCTACATTTGCTCTCTTAAGGCTGCTGGCAATTTTTATCATGAAAGGAATAGCCCTTGTTATGTTGTCGACTATTGTGATGTGAGCTGCCTTCGCAGTCCTTGACATCGGGTTAAGGTCGATTGCAATTATCTTCTTTCCCATTTTCCTTAGTGCCTCACACCTGTCCCCGTCTTCAAGCGGGACAAGCACAACATCTGCCACTAATATGCCCTTCTTGTTGGCAAATCTCCTGTTGTGTTCCAAAAATCCTATTGAGTATTTTTTTGATGGAAGCAATGCCTTTGCCCCATATCTAAGGAATTCTTTTTTTATCTTTTTTTCCCTTAAGGCAGACGCATGGAATATATTTACTTCTATGGCAGCATTTATGGCCTTTGCAAGCCTTGATATATCCTCAGCACAAAGCGAAGCAGCATTCCCATTTACTGATATGGCAGGATTTTTTGCCAGCAACAATGCAGCAACTCCTGCGGTCATCGCATCCATGGCAAAATTATGTGACTTTTCACCTAGCAGGTAATCAAATGCCTCGCCTCTTCCCTGTGCTATGAGCCCATGCAATGAAGTTATCCCTTTCTCCACTCCCCTGACTATTTTCTCTCTGGACATAAGGGACGCATACCTCGGGTGTGATTCTGGGATTTTCATAAAATCCTCGCACAGATTTCAGCTATTTCTGCCTCGTCGCTGCCTTCAAACGGGATGCTGCTCATTACAGACTCGCCAAGCATTATCATTGATGCCCTTCCTCCTTTGGACTCTATGCTTTTTATGGCCTCAATTATTCTGCTGCTCCTAAGCAATTTGCTTTCCAGCGCAAAATCAAGAGATATGGAGAGTAATTTTTCAAGGCTTAAATACTTCTCATCATTTATCCTTTTTATTGCTTTTTCCCCGGCCCGGTCTATAAGGCTTATGTCGCCCCCTATCACTTTTCCGGTGTCAATCTCGCCGAAAACTTTGTAATAAACCTTTTTCCCATTTACCTTTAGCTTTCTTGCGGATATCGGGTTGCCTGTCTTATCCTTGATAAGGAAGCCACCATGAATCTGGCCTGCAATATCCCCCAGCCCGGTTTTGTTTATTACCTCGCTTGTATGTGCAATCATGTCCAGCACTTCTTTCTTCATTCCAAGGGAGAATAATTCGTTTATCGCATATGCTGTTCCAAGGGCACTTGCGCCGCTCATCCCAAAGCCTGAGCCGAAAGGCACATCGCTCTTAATGCCAATAAGTGCTTTCTGGCATTTCATTTTTTCAAGGACAGTTTCAACTGTTGGGAAAAATAATTTTGCTCCGTTTACTACAATTTCTTTAGTGGCTGATTTTCTTGCCTTTATCAATGCACCCTTGTTTATTGTGAATCCCACGCCGAGGGAGCCTGTCTTCTCTGGAGTTTTGCCATAATAAGGCCTGAATACACATGACAAATTTGCAGGCACAAACGCAGTCACTTCTTTATTCTCTTGCATACCTCATCAACTATCCTTTCTGCTATTACCCTCTTAGTTGTTTTCTTTACATATTCTGTATTTCCTGCCGAATCTGCTATTATGACTTCGTTTTCATCCCCCCCTATCATGTTCCTGCATATGTCATTTGCCACAATCAAATCACATTCTGCGCTTTTCATGCTATCGACAGCTCTTTTAAGGAGCTCTTTTTGGCTTAAATTGCATTCAGCCTTAAACCCTACAAGAAAAATATTTTTTTTCATGCCTTTTATTTTTCCTATTATTTTTTCGTTTCTTGTAAGCTCAAGCACCATGTCTGATGATGAATCTAGCTTCCCATTGGTTTTTTTCTTCACCTTGAAATCACCGACAGCAGCGGCATGCACAATTATGTCGCAATTTCTTATTGTCCTCCTTATTGCTGACAGCATTTCTCCTGATGTCCTTACTCTTATTTCTTTTATTCTGGCCCATGCACTTTTCTCGCTTCTCCCTCTTATTAGTATGACTTCTGCCCCTCTTCTTGAAAATTCCTCAGCGATAAGTATGCCTGTCTTTCCTGATGACCTGTTGGTTATCACCCTCATGTCATCAATGTCCTCTTCGGTTCCACCGGCCGTGACAATTACTTTACTTCCCCTAAGCTCATTGCCTTTCTCCGCATTTTTCCTTACTTCCCTTTCAATCCTTGATATTTCAGGCAGTCTGCCATTTCCGTAATAACCGCAAGCAAGGTTGCCAGAATCAGGCTCTAAAAGTATGAATCCTCTATTTAGCAGCTTCCTTATATTTTCCATCGTTGCATCATTATCAAGCATGTTGGCGTTCATGGAAGGGCACAAAATGACCCTTGCCTTGGCTGCAAGTATGACTGTTGTAAGGAGGTCATCAGCTATTCCATTTGCAATCTTGGCTATTATGTTCGCTGTTGCAGGAGCAACTACAATAACAGAAGCAGAATCAGCGAGTGCTATATGCTCGACTTTTCTTTTCTTCAATATTTTCCTATAACTGAACCCATTTGGGAAAAGCTCATTTTCAGGTTTTACTCCTGAGGCTTTTTCAAATTCCTTTTCAGGAATCATTTTCCTGGCTGACCCAGTCATAATTACTTTCACATCATAGTCCTTTTTCAGGTTCCTTACTAGCTCTGATGCCCTGAATGCTGCTATGCCTGAGCTTATCCCTACAATTATTGCCATGAGAAAAGAGTGCGTATATATCTTTTTAATACTTCTTGAACTTTATTGGCTTGTTTGATTCATCAAGAAAAAGAGAGCATCTTTCAATCTTCTCGGCATCGTTTAAGATTGCATAGGATATGATATGGATACGATCACCCTTTCTGCATTTAAGCGCAGCAGGCCCGTTCATTTCTATCGCGCCGTTTTTTCCGGCTATTGCATATGTCTCGAGCCTGTTTCCATTGTCAAGATTTACTACCTGAACTCTCTCCCCCTCTATTATGTTGGTTTTTTTCATGAGCTCTTCGTCTATAGTGATGCTTCCTTCATAATTCAGATTTGCACATGTTATTGTGCAGTTATGTATTTTAGACTTCATCAGTATGCGCATCATCCTAATGTCTCCTTATCATCAGGGAAATTGCCTTTTTTTACATCCCTTGAGAAATCAGCAGCAGCTTTCCTTATATCTTCTTTAAGGTTCATGTAGCTTCTTGCAAATTTTGGCTTGAAGTTCGGGTAAAGGCCAAGCATATCATAAAGCACAAGGACCTGTCCATCGCATTCCCTGCCCGCCCCTATGCCTATTGTTGGTATGCTTATCTTTCTTGTTATCTCTGATGCTAGCGCCGCAGGAATGCTCTCCAGTACAATAGAGAACGCGCCATTCTTCTCCATTTCTTTTGCTTCTCTTAGGATTCTTTCAGCATCATCCTGCAATTTTCCAACCAGCGAAAATTTTTTTGCACTCTGAGGAAGTAATCCAAGATGTGCCATCACTTCAATTCCTTCCTTGTTCAGTTCCTTTACTATGCCAGGCATTCCTTCTGGCTTAACGGCATCAGCACCATTCTCTATAAGCTTCTTCGCAGATTGAATCGCATCTTTGCTATTTTCATAGCTGCCAAAAGGCATGTCAGCCACTATCAGGCTGTTTTTTGCTCCTCTTCTGACTGCTCTTAGGTGCCTTAGCATATCCTCCATGCTGACATTTGCTGTTCTTTCGTAGCCAAGGACAACATTGCCTAAAGAGTCGCCAACAAGAATTATGTCCGCATTGCCTTCAATTGCCATTGCAAAACTGTAATCATAGCATGTCAAAACAGATATCTTTTCCTTTCCTTTCATTCTTAGTATTTTTTCAATAGCTTCCTTTCTCATGCATTTAGTGTTTCTTTGACATATTTTAAATATTCTTTCCCTAAACTCATCTTATGGTATGCTTTATTGACGTACATTGTCATCTTGACTTTGACAGCCTTTACAGTAGCTTAGATAATGTAATCATGGAGGCCAAGTCAGCAGGAGTGGGGATTATACTTACCAATGGGATTGATGCAAGGACTAATAGGCTCTCGCTTGGCATAGCAGAGAAGCACAGCATCGTAAAGTCGGCCTTAGGTATTTATCCGCCTGTAGGCCATTTCGCAGAGAATGAGCTCATTAAAGAACTTGATTTCATCCGCAGCAAAAGAAAAAACATTTTTGCCGTTGGCGAGATTGGAATGGATTTCAAGAATGCGCATGATAAAAAAGTGCAGGAAAATGTCTTTGTCTCACAGCTAGGGCTTGCAGAGGATATTGGCAAGCCAGTTGTTATTCATTCTAGGGAAGCAGAGAAGGAAGTCATTGATATTATGGAAAAAATGAAGCAGGGAAAAGTTCTTCTTCATTGTTTTCATGGCAGGAAATCATTGATAGGTAAAGGCATAAAACTAGGGTTCTATTTTTCAATATCCACTAATGTGGTTAGGTCAGAGCATACACAAATGCTTGCCTCCCTTGTGCCTCTAAACAGGATTTTTGCCGAGACTGATGCACCTTTCATGTCACCCTTTAAGGAAAAGGGAAACCGGCCTGCTTTTGTTGTAGAATCATATAAGAAAATAGCTGAGATAAAAGGCATAACCATAGAGGAAGCAAGGAACCACATTTACATGAACTGGCAAAGGCTTTTTCAGTAAATTATTTATACAATCATATCTGGAAGATGGCTATGAAAATAACCATAGATACAAAGGAAGATTCACACGATGAGATAAGGAAAGTCATAAGCCTCCTTACACACTTAATAGGCAATTCTGGAAATTCAGAAGTGATTAACGAGTCAAAGCCATCTGGTTTTGTAGATATGTTCTCTGATAACAAGCAAAGTGATAGCCAAGGTAGCATATTTGGCATGTTCTCCGATGCTCCTTCACAGAAAAGTGAACCGCAGCCAGACGTATTCAGCATGTTTTCTGAAAGTAAGCCTGAGCCAAAGGAAGAAAAGAAGGTAAATCTTGAATTGATACCTTACTGAAGCTCCATATCAATATGC
>JAGVYS010000033.1 GCA_018303125.1 Candidatus Woesearchaeota archaeon
CAGATAGAGCAGGAAGCTGCCATAAGGTACAGTGAAATGCTTGCGCTTTCCGAGAGGAATCCAAAAAGATTCCTGGAGCTGAAACTATCCCCTGATGAATGCATACCTTACTGGACAGTGTCCAGTATTCACACGGAACTTATAAACCTGGGCATATTTTGAGTGTTCATGGAACTGAGAAGAAAGTGCGCAACATGCCATAAAGAGCTCAATGAGCTGGAAGGCCATCCTGTTACCGTTGAAATGCCTGCAACAAGATCGTTTAAATTGCCATCCGGGGGAGTAGATTTATTGTGCGACAAATGCTATGAAGCTAACCATTTTGGAATCCTGCAGGAGTCGGAATGTGTTATGATTGAGTCGGATAGAACTATCTCGTTTTTTGGTGGGCTTCTGTTTCAGTTTGAGTCTTTTGAGCATGTCACTAGCATGGCCTCTAACGGCAGTGACGAGACTACTGTTGAGTTCAAGGTGTGCTTTTCTTATGGCATGATATGTAAGATGGTGGAGCCTGGACTTGTTGAAGGTTTTGGCGTTCATTCCTGTGTTTATGCATTCTTGGCAGGCTTGATTGCTCAGGCTGATTGTTCTTCTGAGGTTTTCGTCTCCGATGACTTCTGCGCGTATTGTTGTTTGCATAATACTCCATTAGATAGCAAATTGTTTAAATGTATTGCTTTTGGTACGTGTTATGCGAACAAAAAAGACAAGGCACGCAGTTTACAACATCAATTATCATTTGGTTTGGTGTCCGAAGTATCGCAAGCCAGTATCTTTTGGAGAGCTCAAAACGTTAGTCGAGAATACCATAAAAGAAGTCTGCACTCAAAGAGGCTAGGGATTACTCAGTCTGGCAGTACAATCAGATCACTTACATGTTTTCCTTTCAGTGCCACCAATATTCAGTCTTATGTTTGTAGCTAAAGTTTTGAAAGGAGTAACCGCTATCAGGGCGGTAAAGGAACACCGTTTTGCCGAGAGGTTTTGGAGTCCGAGTTATTATGTTGGAACAACAGGGAGTGTTACAGAGCAGACTGTTCAAAAATATATTCAGGAACAAGAAGTGAGGTGAACGAGCGACAATTCACCACCGCAGCAAGATTGCGGTGTCCACTTGTCACCTAAATTATGGATAAAATGCATGGAAAAATAGCAATGGTAGATGGAGTAAAATCCACCAATTAAAACACGTTTAGCTAATGTTATTGCTATTTGTCCTTATATTTATATACTTAAATGCAATTTTCGACCTTATGAAAGGCAACAAAAGGGGCAGGTATGATGTAGAGAATACTGTGAACCTTGATAATTTCCCGCACATAAAGGGATATGACTTCAATGGGAAATTCGGCTTCCCTGAATTTATGAAGTCTTATTCTACCATGGGATTCCAGGGCTCAAGCCTGTCCAAGGCAATTGAGATATTCAAGATTATGAAGAGGGAAAAGGCTTCTATTTTCCTTGCATTCACTTCAAACATGATTTCTTCTGGAAACAGGGACATAATTAGGTACCTTGTGGAAAAAAAATACGTTGATGCCTTAGTAACAACTGTCGGCGGAATTGAGGAGGATGTAATAAAATCCATCAAGCCATTTGTGCTTGGCTCTTTCGATGCTGACGGGAAATACCTTTTCGACAAGGGAGTGAACAAGACAGGCAATATATTTGTAACAAATGACAGGTATACTGAATTAGAGAAATTCATGAATCCTATAATAGAAGAGGCCTACAGGAAACAGCTCAAGGATGGAAAGGCGTTGTGCGCAAATGAATTCATAGACATCCTAGGAAGCAAAATAGAAAGCAGGGATTCATACCTTTATTGGGCACACAGGAACAAAATCCCAGTATACTGCCCCGCACCGACAGATGGCTCTCTTGGAGACCTGCTTTTTTTCCAAAGGCAGAGGCATTCAGATTTCCAGCTTGATGTGCTCGGCGACATATATAGATTGGTAAAGCTGTCAATGAATGCTGAAAAGGCGGGTGTGATAATCCTTGGTGGAGGAGTTGTGAAGCATTTCCTGCTGAATGCGCAGATATTCAGGGATGGCGCTGACTATGCCATATACGTGAATTCGATGCAGGAAATGGACGGCTCTGACTCCGGAGCTGGTACGGACGAGGCAGTGACATGGGGCAAGATAAAGGCAAACGCTCCCCAAGTAAAGGTCCATGGCGACGCCACAATAATATTCCCGCTCATAGTTGCTGGTGCGCTTAAGGCATAGAAAATGCACTGTATTTCTGATTCCATGTACATATGTGGCCTTGGCCTTTATGCAAAAGGCGCGCTGATAATTTCTGATGTGCATATCGGCTATGAAGAGGCATTGAACAAGCAAGGCATATTAATCCCGAGAACGCAGTTCAAAGAGATAACTAAATCATGGGATAGGGTTATTCAGGAGCTTGATGGCAATAAGATCAGCAGGATAATAATAAACGGTGACCTGAAGCATGAGTTTGGCACAATATCTGAAACAGAATGGAGGAACACGCTTAAATTCCTCGACCTTATTGGCAAGACTTGCGAAAAAATAACCCTGATAAGGGGAAACCATGATACAAATCTTGGGCCCATAGCAAGAAAGAGGAATGTGGATATTAAAGACAGCTGCAAAGTTGAAGATATCCTTGTCATGCACGGCGATTCCTTGCCTGAGAATTCAACTGGCATAAAGGCAATAATAATAGGGCATGAGCATCCTGCAGTGAGCCTGAGAGAGGGCGCAAGAATAGAGACATTCAAATGCTTCATAAAGGGAAAATGGAAGGGAAAGGAAATAATTGTAACGCCTTCATTCAGCCCTATTGTCCAAGGGACTGACATACTGAAGGAGAAACTGCTCAGCCCATTCCTAAAGAAAGTGGATGATTTTGATGTTTTTGTTGCCGGAGACAAAATTTATGAGTTTGGAAAAGTGAAAAATTTAAGATAGCTTCTTCCTTATAACAATCTCCCAGTCTGTGTCATTTATCTTTTTGCTGGAGACAATTTCATGCCCTTCATTCGAGCAGCTCCTTGATACATTGTCAACAGCAGGCATATGGTCAGTTATAACCTTAAGTGTATCGCTTCCTTTAATATGCTCCAATGCGAGCTTTGTCTTTACAAAGGTGTACGGGCATACTTCTCCTTTTATGTCAAGTGTTTTCATTTTAGGCCGCAAAACTGCTTATAGTCAATCAAATCCTTTACTGTTTGATTATCGCCGCATAATGGGCAATTCCTGTCTTTCTTAATCTTTACTTCCCTGAATGACATGTCTAGCGCATCATAAAGCAATAGCCTTCCCTTAAGGCTTCTTCCTATGCCAAGGATATGTTTTATTGCCTCTGTTGCCTGTATCACGCCTATAATTCCAGGCAATACTCCAAGCACTCCTGCCTCCTCGCAGCTTGGCACTTCCCCAGGCGGAGGCGGATGTGGGTGCATGCACCTGTAGCACGGGCCTTCTTTGCAGAACAGCGATGCCCTACCTTCAAAACGGAATACGCTGCCATAAACATTTGGCTTGCCTGCGAAAAAACACGCATCATTTACAAGGTAGCGCGTGGCAAAGTTGTCGCAGCCGTCAATCACGATGTCGTAACCTGCAATAACTTCCTTCACATTCTTTGAGGATATTGCCTCAGTATAGGTATTGACAGTTACACCCGGGTTTATTGCCTTAATCTTTTCCTTGGCGGACTCCACTTTCAGCCTGCCTATGTCTTTTGTTGAATGTATGACCTGCCTCTGCAGGTTGCTTATATCTACCTTGTCCATGTCTATCAGGCCGAGAGTGCCAATGCCTGCTGCTGCAAGGTAAAGCGCAACAGGGCTTCCAAGCCCCCCAAGGCCGACGCATAAAACCCTTGCTTTCTTTAGCTTACTCTGGCCTGTGCCACCTATCTCCGGCAGGATTATGTGCCTGCTATACCTCTTAATCTCTTCTTCTGTGAAATCAAACATCAGTTAAGCTCACTCTCCGGATACTCCACTGATATTCCTTTCTCCCGGAGATAATCCTCTGCTTTCCTTATCTCTTCACTCTCGCCTTCAAGCTCGAGTATGACCCAGCCTTCGTCCGGAGTGATATTTGCCCTCCTTATGTTTGTCACAATATTGTATTTGCGGCCTATCAAATAAATAACAGGCTCCTTTACAATGTTACGTGGAAAAACAATCTTAACTGACTTTTTTGCCATTTTACCCTCCAGCTATGGCAGGAACTAGGTTAACATCTTCCTGCCTTACTTCAGTATCAATACCATCAAGGAACCTTATGTCTTCTTCTCCGACATATACATTGATGAATTTCCTTATGCTGCCATCTTCCTCGCATAGCCTCTTCTTTATTCCTGGAAATGCTTTTTCCAGTGCTTCTATAATTTCCCTGATAGATTTTCCATTGACATCCACGATGGCCTTATCCCCTGTAAGCCTCCTCAATGGAGTCGGTATATGCACCTTCACCATGCTCCTACCTCCTTGAGCAGTTGCTCTGCTTTTTCCTTATAACCAAACTCTTCTGAAATCTCCAAAAGATCATCCTCAATCCTGCCCTTACCCGTGCCTGTTATGTTTGCCACAACAACTTCGCCCTTTTTTATCTTTCCTTCTTTTACCGCTTTTTTTATTCCTGCCATGACTGTGCCGCCAACGAACTGGCAAAAAATGCCTTCACTGAAATAAAGATCAAGGTTATTCTCCAATATTTCTTTCTCAGAGACTTTGAAACCGCCACCATTGCTCTTTGCCATTACATCAAGTGATTGGTGTCCTGAGCCTGGTTTTCCTATTGCTATGGATTTTGCTATTGTCTTCGGATTTTTAACAGGCACTATGTCTTCCTTGCCTATGGCATCTATTATTGGAGAACATTGCTCTGGCTGGATGCCCCACATGCGCGGCTTTAGATTGCTTAAGCCAAGCATGCCCAGCTCATTGAATCCCTTGTAGGCAGAGCAGAACAATGCGCCGCTGCCAAGGGGATAAAAAACATGCGCTTCGCCTGAGATGCCTTTTTTCTGCAGCTGGAAGGCAATCTCAAAGCCGCTTGTCTTCGAGCCTTCCTTGTAAAAAGGCCTGAAGCTGTTATTAGGTACAAAACAATGCTTTTTGCCGCTTGCCTCATTATGGGCATCGCATTCCTTCATGGAAAGGATATTGCAGTCATCATAGCTTAAGTCAAGCTCATTGAATGTGCCATGCGGGAGGTATTTTCTTATGGCATCCTTCTTTATTTTTCCAAGGCTGTTTGGAACATATGCGTGTATCTTAAAGCCGCATTCCATTGCCTGAAAAGCAGTGGCTATTGCCAGGTTTCCTGTTGATGCAACATATACCGTGTCATAGCCTGACTCTATGGCCCTATTGAATGCCAGCGCAACAGGCCTGTCCTTGAAGCTTGATGTCGGCAGGTTATTGCAATCAAGCTTGAAATATAGCCTAATGCCAAGCTTTTTTCCTATCTCCTTCGACTCAACAAGCGGAGTAAAGGGCCTGTCTGATGCTACATTTATCTCGTTGGCAGGAAGCAATTCCTTAAGCTTCCAAAAAGTATCTGGCCTTTTGCTGATTTCTTCTTGTGTAAGGATGCTGCATATTCCCTCATAGTCATATTTTACGTCCAAAGGACCCATGCACATGTCATAGCATATGTTGACCAATATGCTTCCTTGTTCCTTGATGAGCCTTTGCAAGGTGTATTTCTCGCCGCAATTCAGACATTCGAGATGACTTACGTGCCCCAGAGATTCTTCTTTATTGCTCATCCCGGAGTATCCTCCTGAATACTGATATCGTTGCATTGATTTCATCTTCTGTGGTAAACCTGCTCAGTGTTAATCTTATTGCACCAGGATACTTTGCAAAATCGAGATGAATTGCCTTAAGCACATGGCTGGGCTCTGCTTTCTTGGCAGAGCAGGCTGAGCCTGTTGAACAGAATATGCCTTCCCTATTCAACTTTTCGAGAAGAATTTCCGCATCTGCGCCTGCAAAAGAAACATTGACATTGTTCGCGAGCCTTTTTTTCGGGCCGTTGAGCCTTCCGCCTTTTATTTCAAGCAAACCTGTTATGAGCAAGTCCCTAAGCCTCTCAATTTCGGCTGTCCCATGTGCAAGTGCGAGCTCTGCTGCCTTGGCAAAGCCTACAATGCCGGCTATATTTTCAGTTCCTGCTCTCCTGCCTTTCTCATGCTGGCCGCCGTGCTGCCATTGCCTTATAGGAATCCCTTTCCGGATGAACAATGCACCGACGCCTTTTGGGCCGTGTATCTTATGAGAATTTATTGTTATGAAATCTATAGGCAGATTAGTTACATCAATAGGCACTTTTGTGTAGCTCTGGCAGGCATCTGTATGGAATAAAACACCCTTTGCTTTGCAAATCTTAGAGAGTTTATCCAAATCCTGTATCGTGCCTGTCTCGTTATTCCCATGGATTATTGAAACAAGAAAAGTATCATGCCTTACAGAACGCGGGAGCTCTGCATAGTCTATGTATCCTTCGCTGTCTACTTTTAGGTAAGTTATATCAAATCCCATGGACTCAAGCCATTTGCATGAGTTTATTACGCAGTCATGTTCAATAGCAGATGTTATTATGTGCTTCTTGCCTGAGCTTAATGCTATTGACTTCAAAACAGTATTGTTCGACTCTGTCCCGCCGGATGTGAATACAATCTCATCAGGCTCGGCATTAAGTGTTCCGGCAATGGCAATACGTGCCCTTTCAAGGCCTTCGCATGCCCTCTCGCCGGCAGCATGGTTGGATGAGGCATTGCCATAACATTCTGTCATGTACTTGGCAACAATCCTGCTTACTTCATCATCCACTCTTGTTGATGCGCCATTATCGAGGTAGATATCATTCATTTTAAAATAAAAAGCAACTCAATATAAATATATACTTGTGCCGAATATTCCTTAAGGAATAATTATGATGTATTGACTCGAAATTCATTTGTAAAGCGCTGCCAGGAGGTCTGATTTTGTCACTACCCCTATGAGCCTGCCTTTCTTTGAGACAAGAACCATCTGGAAATGTTTGAACAAGTGAGAGATTACAGAAACAGAACTGTCTGATGCCACAACAGGAGGAGGGCTTTCCATCACGTCCTCAACAATATTGCTCTTCTTGTTGAGCAATGCATCAAGTATGTCAGATTCTGTTATTGTGCCTATGGCCTTGTGATCTTGGACAATAGGAAGCTGCGATATTCCATGCTTTCTCATCTTCGAAATTGCATCGCTAAGGTTGGAATCTGGCGTGACTGAAATTATTTTCTGCGACATGACTTCCTCTGCCTTCACTTCATTCCTGCGCCCCAAATCCTCCAAGGCAGAAAACAATTTCATTGCGTTGGAATATGTCGGGTCAAGCCTCCCTGCCTCTATCTTTGCCACAAGGCTCTGGCTTACACCTGCCCTTTTTGCAAGCTGGGACTGGGTAAGGCCAAGCTTCTTCCTAATGCCCATTATTTCCTTAAGCTCGATTACCATGCAGAAGAATAACAACAAGCGGTTTTTATTACTTTCGGAATAAGCGAGGCAAAGCTGCTATATGCCACAAAGAAAAATTCACATAAGAATAATTATGTCAGGAGGGTATTTAAG
>JAGVYS010000036.1 GCA_018303125.1 Candidatus Woesearchaeota archaeon
GGGCAAGCAAGAAAAGTCTCTTTCGGACCTTTCAGCCAGAAGGATTTGGGAAGTGTAGCAAATTCTGATAGTGTTTCTAGCCAAGGTCTTACAGAGCTTGAGCGCATAAAGAGGTATGGAATGCACATTGGAGGTAATCAGAGCAAAAATCAATTATCTGAAAAGCTTTCCGGACCTATAGAGAGCAGTCGCCTAAGGAATGGGATTTATGTCATTGATAATGAACCATTCTACCTCTTTAAGCTTGCCAAGTTATGTGAAACGCGTTTTATGGCGGTGGATTTTTACTACAGGAATGGTACGCCTTGTGACCATCTACTCATCCATGATAATCGTGGAAGGGAATGGCTTAATACTTTCATGTATGGAGTTGCCAAGGAGTTTAATTCTCTTGGGGGTATTTTGCCAGTCTACAGCACAGACATCCGTAGAATAGTATTTGCATTAAGGCCATTGGGCGATGTCAGTGTAACACTCAGCTATTCCAGGCCTGAAAATCCACAGCTTATTGGTGAGTATGTAGGCTTAGAAGCTGGAAACTCAGCTGACTATTCATTGGAAAACCTCACATTTACTGTCAGCAGAAGTAGAAGGTAATTTTCAGTATTTTATTTATATGCTCTTAATACCATTCATGTAGGGCACTAGAACTTTAGGTATCTTCACGCTGCCGTCCTTCTGCTGGCAGTTCTCTATTATCGCCCTTATGGCCCTGGACGTTGCTATTGCAGTCGAGTTTAATGTATGCACATGCTCCTTTTCCTCTCCTTTCCTGTACTTTACATTCAGCCTCGTAGCCTGATACGCTGTGCAGTTTGAGCATGACACCGCTTCTTTATACTCCTTTTCCCTAGGCATCCAGATTTCTATGTCATATTTCTTTGCAGCTACTGTGCCTATGTCGCCGGTGCATATGTTTACAACCCTGTAAGGCAGCTCCAATGCAGAGAATATCTCCTCTGCATTCGCTATCATCTCCTCATGCAGTTTCCATGAATCCTCGGGCTTGGAGAATATGAACTGCTCAATCTTGTTGAATTGGTGCACCCTGAATAATCCTCTCGTGTCTATGCCATGCGAGCCTATCTCCTTCCTGAAGCATGATGAAATTCCTGCATACTTTATCGGAAGGTCCTTCTCATCGAAAATTTCGCCCATATGCATGGCTGCTATCGGGTGCTCTGACGTTGCGATAAGGTATAGATCATCCTCTTCTATCTTGTACATTACATTTTTGAAATCATTTAGGTCAGTAACGCCCTCATAAGGAGTTTTCCTCATCATGAATGGTGTCTGGATTATGGTAAATCCTTTCTTCATCAATATGTCAATCGCAAGCCTTTCAATGGCAATCTCCAGCAAGGCAGCCTCGCCCTTTAGGAAATAGAATCCTGAGCCGCTTATCTTTGCTGCCCTCTTGAAATCTGCAAGATTCCTGCTCTCAAGCCATTCGCCATGGCTTACTATCTCAAAATCAAATTTCCTTTTTGTGCCCTTTTCCCTTACGGTAACATTTTCCATTCCCTCAGGCACAGAATCATGCAATATATTTGGCAGTCCCATTTGCTTTGATTTGATGTCTGCCTCAAGCGCAGCGCATTCATCCTCTATCTCCTTTATCCTGCAGGGTATTTTTTTGGCTTCCTCAAGCAATTTTTTTGCATCTAAGCCCTTCTTCTTGACAGAGTTTATATCAGAACTGAGCGTGTTTCTCCTATGTCTTAGCTCCTGTGCCTCTTTCAGCAGTTTTCTGAGCTTTTCGTCATTTTCAAGAATCTCATCAACCCAGGGCAATCTTTCCCTGTCGCCCCTCCTCTTGAGGTCCTTTCTTATTGCACCGGGATTTTCCCTTATGAACCTAATATCAATCATTTGCAGCAAAAAGCTCTCTCATTATTTAAAATTTTTCAATGGTTTCTTCTGTAAGCAATAAAAATGGCAATCAATATTGCAGCCAATATTATTATGCCGTATATGGAGAAAACCCACCTTAACAGGGATTTTATGGCAATTTTTATGTTGTCAATAAAACTTACACCAGAAAGGCTCACATAAGCAGCACCAATGCTCATGAACTCCTTTCCACTCTCATCCTTGTATGCAACATTGATCTTAATTGTATTATTCCCATTCCTCAAATCTTTTCCCTTCATCTTTATGCTGTACTTTCTCTCATCATCAAGCCTGTCCAGCTTCCAGCTCTTGCTCATCCCATTCTGCTCGAGCTTGACTGTAACGCTGCTAGGTACAGAGAATGAGGCTTTCTTTATGGCAAACTCAATGCTGAAGTCATCATTATAGCCAACCTCTCCAGGCATGCTTATGTTAAATATCTCTATCTTTGGCTCATCCATTGCCTTATATTGTACACTCTCAACTATCTTTATATTGTCCTTGCTTATGCTAACAAGCCTATCCTTCTTGCCTGGTGTATCTTCCTTAACATCAAAGCTCACGTTTCCTTTTTTTGATATTCCTAATGACACTTTCTTGCATATTTTGTCGAGGCACACATTTATGTCCTGTATCATCACATTTCCTCTGTTCATTAGTATGCAATCAATCCTGTTTTGCCCTGATATGTAGAACTCCTGCTTCTCGGCTTTGCATCCCGCGCTTATATTGGCAGCCAAATTTTTATGCGTGTCAGATACAACAAGCAGCTCCATATCCCCCTTGCTGAACACAGCATACCCTGAAGATGCAGCTATTGAGCCTTTTGCAGTGATGTTCCTTGAACTTACTATTGTGAAAGGCAAGCTATATTGATATCCTTCATCAAGCTCCCCTATGCTGATTATCCAGAAAAGGCTCTTTGATTCTCCAGGAGATAGCACAACATCAATCTCTTTCTCGCCCTCTATTTTTACTTCTTCTGTGCTGTATACCCTAAGCCCTTCTGATATGTAATAGTCATTCCTGTTGGTTACCTTTGCTGTTATTAAGTCATAAGAATTGAAGCCTATCTGTCTTTTCTCGGGATTTGCCTCCATATCTATCCCACTTTCTTTCTCGCCATCATGCCCCTTTAGCTCAGCTTTCATGACAAGCTGCTGGGTCTTGAGCTCTACATCTCTTCCCAGTGTGCTGTATCCAACAGAAGACCCCTTTGCATCAATGCTATCTTTCAGCTTTATATGGCCGGGACTCAGGTAGCCAAATTCACCATACGTGACGTCATAATCTACCCATCCAATCCCGGGAAAGTATACTTCAGCCCATCCATGAGGGCCCCATTTCTCCGGAAAAAGCTCGGATTCAGTATAAGCCATTCCAGATACGAATTTTGCAGGTATGCCCAAGCTTCTTGCAAAGGCTATGAAAAGGTTTGTTATCTCATCGCACACTCCTTTCCTGTTTTCAAGAACCCAGCTCGCAGGCTCAGTAGCTGTGGCAGTCAATGTGCTCAAATTGTACTGTATATTTCTCTTTGTCCATGCAGCGAGATTATGGACAACATTGAAAAGGTCATCCTCACCGGCAGCAAGGCTGTTTGCAAGGAGAAAAACATCCTCGTTGTCAGAGTCAACTGTTTCAGAGGGCACAGTAAAAGGAAGTGCTTCTTCAGGCACTTCATTTAAAGGGAAGGGCACTTTTTTCCTTACTTCCTTCATGCTGTTTTTAACAAGAATATCAGAGTCAAGGAGGAATTCATGCTTTCCTAAGTAAGGATTCTCCCATTCGTATTCCAGGTTATCTCCTTTTTCTGCCTCGGGATTTGTCGTAAGCCTCTTTACCTCCTGCCTGTAATCCTCTCTCGGAAAGAAGCTCTGGTTTACATGGACATAGCTTACTGCAGGGTTGATTCCATCCTTAATCAGCTCAAATCCTCCGCTTATTTTCAGGTTAATGCTTACCTCCTCTGCATTGGTAAACCAGTCTGCATAGCATATAGGAACAAGCAGAATCAGCATTATTGCCAGAATGTTTTTCATGGATTATTCTTCAAATGCACTCATTAAAAAGTTTTCCACAAATCTTTTAAATTAATCTCGGCCCTGCTCTAACCATGCCGCGGTCGCATAACCTGGTATTGCGCAGGATTGCTATTAGCTGTAGCTAATATGAAACCTACAATACCAAACATCCTGTGTCCGAGAGGGCGTGTGGGTTCAAATCCCGCCCGCGGCGTTTATTTTTCTTTAGGATAAACAAGATTGCCAAATTTTTAACCTAAATCAGAAGTTGCTGAAGCATCCTAAAATATGCTATATGTTGAATCTTCAGGAATAAGGCATGATTTTTACTTCAATCTTATACGTCTACATAGAAAAATTTATATATACTGTAGACGTACAGCTATTATGGTATTCACAGAAGTGAAGAAGAGGAACAATCATATATATTATTACAGGGTAATCTCTGTTAGAAAAGGCCTATCTGTTGTTAAGAATAGAATATATCTTGGCAGCAACCTATCAGTAGCGAGCCTCGCTACAAAAGAAAAAGAAGCAGATGCAAAGCTTGTAAAGAATAGGGAACTCGATCTAATCTTACCTAAGATAAAAGGTGTCCTTATCAAGTACAATGTTAAGCAAGCCGGCATCTTCGGAAGCTTTGCCAAGGGTAAACAAAGAAAAGACAGTGACATTGATATCCTGATACAGCCACCTGCCAAAATAGGATTTGGTTTTTCAGGAATTCAGGCGGATCTTGAAAAGAGCCTTAAGAAGAAAGTCGATTTAGTTAGCTACAACGGCCTTAGTCCATATTTAAAAAAGGAAATATTGGAAAATGAGATAAGAATAATATGAAGGAAAAAAGTAAAAAAGATTTGCCTTTTTTAGATCACATCTTAGACAGTATTAATGCCATAGAAAATTTTCTGAAAGATAGCAATAAACAAGAGTTTCTCAGAAGTAGGCTGAAGCAAAGTGCAGTTGTTAGGGAGATTGAGGTTATAGGCGAAGCTGTAAAAAACATCTCAAATGAGCTCAAGAATATCCATAAGGAGATAAAATGGAAAGACATCGCAGGGACTAGAGACAAGATGATTCACCATTACTTTGGTGTGGATTTAGACATTGTTTGGAATATAGTGACTTTGGACTTACCTAATCTAAAAACAGAGATTTTAGCAATTAAGAAAGAGATATCATTAAAGGTTAAGGACTGATAAAGAAAATGCATCTCTAATGATTTTTTAGTCCGGAACAACCTTTATAATCTATTTTATTACACTGCTCTTATGGTACTTCCTCTGTCATTCTGGTGCAAACTTTACAGGGAAAATGTAAGCAATTCATTGTGCCTTGATATAGAGACAGAAGGGATTAACAAGCCGATAACAATAATCTGCCTGTACAAGCCTCGTGATGGTATACCTGAAGTAATCCAGCTGGTAAAGGGAGATAATCTAAGCACTGATAATTTAAGGCAGGCATTTGCCAGTGTGCAAGCTTCTGATAACCTTTAACGGCTTTTATTTTGATGTACCCAAAATACAGAAAGAGTTTCCAGGTGTTATCCCGAACAATTTCCCGATAATTGACCTTTTCAGGTTTGCAAAGATGTGCGGGATGAAAGCAAGCTTTGATACAATGGAGAACACATATGGCATAGAAAGGATTGATGATTATTCAAAGAAAAAGCATATTGCTGTGAAGCTTTGGAAGAGGTACTCTTCAAATAGTGATATGGATGCCCTTGCAAAGCTCCTTGAATACAACAAGCAGGACACTATTAATTTTATACCCTCTGGCAGAGCAGCTTATTGGCCACGTAGAGAAGCAAACTTTTCATCGTATTTAGGCTCAAAATAGAGGATTAATCCTATCAGCAAGGCTTATAAACAAGCCTCCAATTACGCTTGCCATAGCGGGGTAGGGCAGCCAGGAGTGCCCGGAGGGCTCATAACCCTCAGGTCGGTGGTTCAAATCCACTCCCCGCTACCATCTATTATTCGAATTACTTTTTGAATCTCTCTACATACTTCTCAAATCTGTGCCTGTTCAGGTAAATGAAAAGGGAAAGAAGCACAGACACAGCAATAACGCCAATTGCAATCTCAATTCTTGAGACAGCAATTATCCCTCCAGCATAATTAAGCACTATGAACCCCGGCAATCTTCCAATAAATGAAATCAGCACAATCTTCCATATTTTTATGTTAGTTAAGCCTGCTATGAAGCATATTGCATCATCCGGCAAAGCAGGAAGCAGGTAAATCATGAACAAGCTGAAAGTTCCTTTTTTCTCTGTCAAAAAGTCGAACTTTTTCATGATATCCTTGTTTATAACTTTCTCAACAAATGGCCTTCCAAATTTTCTGGAGATGAGGATTGCAAGGTATGAGCCTATGGTCACTCCTATCATCGAATATATAGTGCCGTAAAAAGGCCCGAATATGTAACCTGAAACCAAGCCAGCTACCTGGCCCGGAATAGGGAAGATGAAAACCTGCACAATTTGCAGGAATATGAAAGCAGGCACAGACCATTTCCCAAAAGAGTTTACAAAGCTCCTGATTTTTTCAAAATCATCGAAAAGCGATATCAATGGCCTGCTTACAATTGATATGATGGCTATCAAAACAACAATTGTCAGCAACGCAAGTATAATTTTGCTTTTGCCTTTCTCTGATGAGAAAATGCTTTTCATCATTTAATATTCTAAATGAGCTATTTAAAACTCTCCAAAAAGTTTAATAATGGGCTTTCCTAGTTTAAAGTATGGCACACTCAGTTGCAGGCATTGACGAGGCAGGCAGAGGAAGCAATTCCGCCTTAAGGCCCTGTCATTGGCCCACTGGTTATAGCAGGAGTAAAAATATCTGACGAAAGCATCCTTAAAAAATTGGGAGTGAAGGATTCGAAGCTTTTGTCTCCTAGGCAAAGGGAACTGCTTTTTGATGGTATAATAAAAGCCGCAGATAGCTATGAGATTTTGATAATTGAGCCATGGGAGGTTGACAAAGCAGTTGAATCAACAATTTCTAACCTTAACTGGCTTGAGGCAGATAAAACAATAGAGATTCTCAATCGCCTGAAAGCAGATACAGCAATAATAGACTCTCCATCGCGTAACAAGGCAAGGTATGGCAGCTACATAAGGAAAGGGCTTAAGCAGGATACTGAGCTAAAAGTTGAGCACAAAGCCGACTTAAACTATCCATCTGTCTCAGCAGCCTCAATTCTTGCAAAAGTTACAAGGGACAGGGAGATAGGGAAGCTGAAGGAAAAAATAGGGATTAATTTTGGCTCAGGATATCCTTCAGACCCTCTAACCGTAAGCTTTCTGAAAAATAATTACCAATCTTATCCTAATATCTTCAGGAAGAGCTGGGAATCCTACAAGGCAGTTGCCATGAAAAAAACGCAAAAAAGGCTTCTTGAATACTGATTTTGAAGATAAACTTTATAAAGTACTAAAAAAGGGTTTATTAATACTTGAAGGAAGTAATATTCAACGACAAGAGCCTGCAGAAGGAAAGCAGGGTTAAGATACCCTCTCCCATAGTTGACTCGCTGCACCTGAAGGAAGGTGATCCCCTTACAATAATTCTTGACACAGAGAAAGAGCATATAATAATCAAAAAGGGCAAAAGATGACAAAGATAAACAAGCTTGTGCTGCATGGCTTCAAGTCATTCGCAAAATATACTGAACTTGTATTTGGGGATAATTTCAACTGTGTTATCGGCGGAAATGGCTCGGGAAAATCTAATGTGCTCGATTCTCTTACATTTGTTTTGGGAAAGGCAGGCTCTAAGTCCATGCGTGCAGAGAAGTCTGCTAATTTATTGTACAACGGCGGAAAATCAAAAAGCCCGGCAAAGAAAGGAGAGGTAAGCATATTCTTCGACAATAAGGACAAGACTTTTCCAACAGAGGAGCAGGATGTAAAGGTAACAAGGATAGTAAATTCAAGCGGGCAGTCTATCTACAAGATAAACGATGATGTAAGGACAAGGCAGCAGATAGTAGACCTTCTTAACATAGCGAAGATAGATGCCGATGCATACAACATAATACTCCAAGGTGACATAATAAGGTTCTGTGACATGTCCCCTATAGAGAGGAGGATGCTTATAGAAGAGATATCTGGCATTTCTATCTATGAGGAGAAGAAGCAAAAGGCTATCGGCCAGATTACAAAAGTAGAGGAAAGGATAAGGGAGGCAGACATAATTCTTGCAGAGAGGAAAACCTATCTTAAGGAGCTGAAGAAGGACCGGGACCAGGCACTTAAGTTCAGGGAACTGAGTGATAATGTAAGGAAGTACAAGGCATCCTTACTGAATTTGCAGATAGTAAGGAATGGCACAGAGCACAAGGAACTGCAGGAAAAAATAGAAAAAAACAATTCCTTCCTGAAAGACAACGAGAAAAATGTTTCTGATGCAAGGAAGGAAGTTGACAAGAAAAAGGCGACAATAGAGGAAATAACTGTCGAGATTGAGAAGACAGGAGAGCGGGACCAGGTAAACCTCAACAGGGAGATAGAGGGCATAAAGATAGAGAACACTAGGAAATCATCACGAGTTGAGCAGCTGATTTCCGAACTCAAGAAACTAAGCCAGAGGAAGCAGGATATTGAGGGAAATCTCAAGGAAGTCGGTGAAAAAATTGCCGGTCTTACTGCTCAAAAATCCAAATCTATCGATTCAATCAGCTCAAGAAAAAAGGAACTGGATTCAGTCTCATCAAAGCTTGAGTCATTCAGGAGGGAAAACAACGTTGAATCGGCAATTGGCATAGAGAAGCGCCTGGATGAAATTGATTCAAGGTCAGAGGAAATTTCAAAGGAAATACACATATTGAGGGAAAAGCAGCACAATATTCTAAGGGAAAAGGACAGGATATCCCATGAGTCAGCAATGGTAGAGGAATCAATGAGGAAGCTGTCAGAAATAGAGAAGGAGCACAGGAAACAGATTGATGAAATTAGGCTCAAGAGAGAAGAATTCAAGAAGGCAATCCTTAGCCTGAACAAGCTCCTTGACAGGGATTCTTACGTCACAGCAAAGCTGAACGCTATGAGGACCTCGCTAAACAGCAAGAGAGAGGAGCTTGCAAGGCTTGAGGTAAGGAACGCCTCAGTGCGCGAGTTGTCAATGGACAATAAGGCAGTCAAGGCGATTCTTGACAGGAAAAGTGTTGTTCCCGGAATTTACGGTACAGTTTCCGAGCTCGGTTCAGTCTCCCAGAAATACTCCACGGCAATGGAGGTATCAGCGGGAAACAGGATAAGGAGTATAGTTGTTGATAATGACCACATAGCAGCTGAGCAGATAAAATATCTAAGGGCAAACAGGCTAGGCATAGCAACATTCCTGCCATTAAACAAAATAAAGTCGAGGCATATTTCTGACTCAGCAAAAGATTTGCTGAAAGCAAAGGGTGTTTATGGCCTCGCATCTGACCTTATAAGCTATGAGCAGAAGTTCAGGAACGTTTTCTTATTCCTTTTTGGCGATACAATTGTTGTGGATGACATAGATGTTGCTAGAAGAATAGGGATAGGAAATGCGAAGATGGTCACTCTAGATGGTGACATTGCAGAGATTTCAGGTAGCATGAAGGGAGGATTCAGGGACAAGAAGAAAAAAGGCCTCGGCTTTAACGAGGCGCAGCTAAGCGGAGATATTGAAAAAGCAACTTCTGAAATTGCAGAGCTTGAGAATGCAATGGCAGCATTCGAGAATGAAAGGGCTTCATTGGAGCAGGAAATTACTTCATTTAGGTCAAGAAAGGCAGAGCTAGAGGGAGAAATAATCAAGTCAGAGAAGTCACTTCATTTAGATTCTTCCGACATGTCTGCGTCAGCACAGAAGATTGATGAGCTTAAGAAGGAAGATAAGAGGGTAGAGTCAGAGATAAACGAGCTCCAGAAGTCCATATCTGATAAGAATAAGTCGCTTATGGAAATGAAGATTGAAAGGCAGAAGCTGAGGTCAAAAATATCCAGCCTGAGAGACCCTGCTGTTATAGCCGAGATGTCAGCATACGAGGAAAAGGGAAGGAAGCTTAAGGAAGACATTTTAGGGCTTGAGGCAGAGTCAAAGAACATAGATATCCAGATAAGGGACATATTCGGCCCTGAAATTGAAAAGTCAAAAGCCATTCTCCGGCATATAGATAAGGACAAGCAGTCATTTGAGGCAGAATCTAAGGCAGCCAATGTAGAGCTTGAGAAGAATTCTGCAATTCTGAAGAAAAAGGAGGAGGAAGCTAAGGAGTTTTATCTAAGGTTCAAGGAGCTTTTCCATAACAGGTCCAAGCTGCATGAGGAGATACTTAAGCTTGAAGCGCTGATTTCAGGTATTATTGAAAAGTCTAGGGAAACAGAAATCAGGAACAACACCCTGTCAATAAAGAACGCTGAAATAAGCGGGCATCTTGCAGGCTTGAGGGAAGAGTTCAGCCAGTACGAGTCAGTGCAGCTGGATACCGAGATGAGTGAGGAGCAGCTTAAGTATAGTCTTCAGAAATTCGAGAAGATGAAGGATGAGATAGGCAGTGTGAACATGAGGGCACTGGAGATATATGAGGAGATAGAGAAAGAGTTCAATACTCTGGTGGAGAAGAAGGACGTACTTTCCAAGGAAAAGGATGATGTCAGTAGCATGATAGGCGAGATAGAGTCTAGGAAAAAGGAGCTGTTCATGAAGTGCTACACTTCTGTGAATGAGGAGTTCAAAAAGATATTCCTTAAGCTCTCCACTAAAGGGGAAGCATCGCTTGAGCTAGAGAATAGCGATAACCCTTTCGAGGAAGGGGTAATGATAAAAGTAAGGCTTTCAGGGCAGAAATTCCTTGACATTCGCTCCCTCTCTGGCGGAGAGAAGACAATGACGGCGCTTGCTTTCATTTTCGCAATTCAGGAGCATGAGCCCGCATCCTTCTATGTGCTTGATGAGGTCGACGCAGCATTGGACAAGCACAATTCAGAGAAGCTCTCAAAGCTCATCCGCTCATATTCGCAGAAGGCACAATACATATTAATCTCCCATAATGATGCGATGATATCAGAGGCAGACAATCTTTATGGCGTGACAATGGATGAAAGCGGGATAAGCAAGGTTGTTAGCCTAAGGGTTTAGATTTTCTCATAGAATTTCGTAAGGTCAACATATATGATGTGAAGCAATTCAATGAAGAAAATAGCAGTTATAAGGTAAATTTCAATATCTGCAATAAGGGACACCATGAAGAACAATCCAAACAACAAAAGCGCAAGACTATCTATCTTTGTCTTTCTTAATGAGAAAGATTTAGCATAGCTCTCTGTGCTCTTCTTGAAGAGCCAGTAGTTTTTCGCCACACCAAAGCAGAATAAAGCAGCATAAGCAAGAAGCCACAATTTACCATTTGGATTTGAGTAGGGTATCAGGAATAATGCCAAGACAATGACAACTCCTAAAAAATCAAATAAGTATTCAGTTATGGACTTTTCTTTTTCAAGCTTCGCTGCGATGTAGCATGCTCCCCACCAGAAGTAAAACCCGGTAATTGAGGCAGATGCTATCATTGCATATTGTAACATGCTGGACGCATTGCCCAATGACAGGAAAATCATCACTATTACAGCTGACATAGCCGCATTGGCAAGCCAGTTTTCCCGTTTTATATTATCAATATTTTTTCTTTTTATCATAGTCAAATTTGTAATTGAACTTGTTGCCCGTAGCCTCACCTATGAATATGCGGTGTACACCACAGAGAAACATTTTCTTAAACATGTTCCATCTTCCCTCCACGGCAAGCCTCCTGGCTGAGGTGTATATCTTCTCTTTTAGAATTGTCAGTTTTCCAGCCTTGCTTGCCTTGAGCGCATAGTTTGAATCCTCTCCTAGGCTTATGTCTGTGCGGAAGCCATTGATTTTCTTATGAAGTGTTTTGGTGGAGAATATGCATGCCCCAATCGCATGTGGGTATATCTTTTGCGTTAGCACTACAATGCAGTTCCATAGGAAAAACAGGAATTTGTCAAGAAGTTTGTCGCTTCTTGCCCTTGCTATTACTACTCCCAGGTCGGCTTTTTTCCTTTCGAGCTCTTCTATGCATTTTTTCAGGAATCCGGGAGGTATCTCAATATCCGCATCAAAGAAGGCAATCCTCTCATTTTTCGCATACTTTGTTCCGGAATTCCTCCCTACAGCAGGCAGCCCTCCTTTCACAACCTTTGCCTTATACCTCTTTGCTATTGCCCTAGTTGAATCAGTCGAGCCGGCATCTGCGATTATAACTTGAGACTCAACACCCTCTTGGGATGCTATTGAAGGAAGCAATGTGCTAAGGCATTTTTCCTCATTTAGGACAGGTATTATTATGGATATCTTTTTCATATCTGGAATAACATTCAAATTCAAAATTTATAATACCTTCGGTCAGGCAGCCAAAAGGTCAAGTCGTAGCAAGTAGAAATTTCATTCCAGTGCCAGGAAAGCTTTAAAAATCATATTGAAGTTTCAGGATATATGCGCTGGTAGTCCAACGGCAGGATAGAAGCCTTCCAAGCTTTTGATCCGGGTTCGAATCCCGGCCGGCGCATTTTCAGAAATGCTTCTCAATTCATAAAGTGAATACACGCAAAGATATTTAAAATTGCAAGTCTATAGGCCCAATATGAAGATTGCAATTTTCACAGACTTGTTTCATCCCAAGATAGATGGCATTTCCATTTCTGTCATGAATTCTGCAATGCACCTTGCCAAATCAGGGCATGAGGTCATTATATTCTGCCCAAGGTTTACAGAGGGGGATAGGATTGATTATCATAAGAATATAAAGGTGCAAAGGTTCTTTTCAGTGCCATTGATTACGTATTCTGAGGTGAGGGTATCGTTTTTCAGGAAAAGCAGGGTAATCAGCATTTTGGGATTGTTTAAGCCTGATGTTGTGCATGTTAACACGCCAGGCCCTATAGGTTTTGCAGGAATTTATGCAGCAAAAAAGCTATCTGTTCCTGTTGTCGGAACATATCATGGCCTTATTTCTGAGGAGATGGTTCATCTTACACCTCTCCGGCTACTAGGGGTTCATAGGCTCCTGGAGCTTTTTGGGATTCCTGATGAAAGTGCACTAAAATTCCTTAAGAAAGACGATAGCAAAAGCATTCTTAAGAGGTTTGGTTGGAGATTTTCATTAAGTATGTTCGCTAAATGCGATTTGATTACAGCGCCTTCTGTTTCTATAGTCAAGCTACTTAAAAACAGGCTTCCTGGGAAAAAAATTGTCTTTCTTTCAAACGGGATTAATCTTAAGAGGCCTAAAGCAAATTTTCTGAAGAAGGCAATATTCCTCCACGTAGGTAGGATTTCATTTGAAAAGAACATTGATGTAATAATCAGAGCAATATCTATCCTGAAAAGTGATTTCAATGCAAATGTGAAAATAAAAATAGCAGGCGACGGCCCTGCCTTGCGTTCCCTAAAGCTGCTTGCAAGGAAATTGGGAGTTGAAGGCAATATTGATTTTCTTGGCTGGGTTTCTGGCGAGCAATTGTCTAGTGTATACCAGAAAAGCACAGTATTCGTGACATCTTCCCCAATGGAAACTCAGGGATTGGTAATTCTTGAGGCAATGGCATCAGGGCTCGCTGTAATAGGGGTTGACAAGTTTGCCATTCCCGACTTAGTGAAGCCAGGCTTTAATGGATACCTGGCAAAGCCTTATGATGCTCAAGATATGGCAAGTTGCATGAGCAAGGCTATTGAGAAAAGTTCTGTTCTTCCTGTATTTGCAAGGAACTCATTGAAGATTGCCAAAAGCCACGAATTTTGGAAATGCATGGGCATGCTTGAGCGCATTTACATAGATATCGCAAAGAAAAAGAATTAATTCTTCTTTCAGAACTTAAATCTCACTTCTCAGCCTTTTTATGAACTCGTCGAAATATTCCTTCTTCACAGAGCACCCGCAAGCATGTTCATGCCCTCCTCCATAGCCTTCAATCCCGACAAGGCATTTTTCAAGTATTGGAGGTATTATCACTTTTGACGACCTTATGCTCATCCTCATCTCTCCTGATTTCTCCCTTGCGATTATTATCATCTTTTCAGGATACTTATAGAGGAGTTCATTTGATAGGTCACTTGTAAAGCTCATCCTGTCTTCACTATAAATGTATATTGTCAGCTTATCATCTTTTACTGATTTTATGGCATTTGCAAGAATCTTCTGGTATTTTACATCTGTTCTTTCATAGTTTGAGTAGATAAATTTCCCTCTAGGGCTTTCCTTGTTGAGTATCTCGTATGGCTCCTCTATTCTTGTAAGGACCTTTACAGATTTCATGGCATCACTGCTGGTTCCTTTCAGGTTAAAGCCAAGTATCCGTATAAGCTTCCCGAGAGGTGAGTTGTACAGTGCCTCTGCCGGGTCAGTTATATTCCTGTCAAGAAGGTCAGGGTACTTGTCGCAAAATGCATCTTTGAAATGAGGTATTGTCCAGTCTGCCACGCTTCCGCACATGGCTATCCATATGTCCTGCTGGACGATGTCAAAGCATAAGTTGGATGTAGAATATGCAATGTCCTTTACATGCTTCCTTGGGTTGAAGTAATCAACATTGTCAATATCCATCGGCCCATGATGGTCAATCCATATAACGGGCCTCTTGACCGCATCAACGAACTCCTGCTTCATGGTGGCTATGTCAAGCACGAAAACCTTGTCAGCATCATAATTCTCTACTTTTTCTATGAATTTCTCATCTATGAGCGGCCTGCTCTTCACTATCACTCCCTTCCCTTCCCTTATCTTCCTGTATAGCAGAAGGAAAGAGCACAATCCATCAGCGTCATCGTCAAAGAAGAAAATAGGCCTTTTGCAGCTCTCTAAATGATTAAGAGCCATCTCAATCTCTTTTTTCTTTAGCCCAGACATTCCTGATAGTCTTTTCACGGCATATTTAAAAGATTTGCTTTGATTCAGGAATAAAGGTGTCTAAACAGCCTTTATGCAGATTTAAATGTATTTTCAGGCAAAAAACTTTTTATTCCAGTAGGTGCTGACAGGCATTATGCATGTTCCTTTCGACCCTCTTGACAAGAAATCAGTACTTCCTATTAAGTTCAGGAACATGGGAAAAAGCTTCTCAGGCAGCTCCCCTTCACCATTTGTCGGAAGGTTTGGCTACCCAGAGATAAACCTAGGCATCCTTGCCCCGCCAGAGATAAGCGATAACGCATGGGAGCTTGATGCCCCAAAGTACTGGGCGTCAAATAATTACACTATCTCAGACATAGTCAGCCTGCGCTCAAGCCTCATTAATTCCTCACAAAAAGTAAATATAAGGGATAAGGAGAAATTGCTTTCTATTGCCCAGCAGGTAGGCATGGCATCAAGGCCTGTTGACCTCGAGATTAACCTGAAGGAAAAGCCAATTTTTAGGCTTAATTCTGATTCATATCTTGCGCCGAGGGGCCCTAATGCAAGGCTCGAAAATGCCTCAATAACCTCCAATCCCCATATTGATTCAAAAGTTGACAAGGTATGCGACGACACTGACTTGAAGGCATCAGAAGCACTGATATACCTTTACAGCCGTGGCTTTGATGAGAATTTCCTTTCAAAGCTACTTTCAGTCGGCTCCCTGGGCATAGGCAAAAACAGGAAGCTGGTTCCAAGCAGGTGGAGCATAACCGCCTCGGATGACACAATAGGCAAAAACCTCATTCAGGGAATAAAGGAAAATTCAATTGCAGAGCATCAGATGTACTATGGCTCGTATCTGGGCAACCATTATTTCATGCTTTTTTTCTCGGGCGCATGGAAATATGAATTGTTCGAGGCATTTATTGGCAGCAGTACAATTAATCCTGATTACATGACTGACTATGAGCCTTACGATGGCAGGAAAAAATATGCAGAGCAGTGCGCAGGCGGCTATTATTCTGTCAGGCTTGCCATAGCAGAGAAGCTAAAGGAAATGAAGAAGCAGGCATCTGCCATTGCAGTAAGGATAATAACAAAAGAGTACAATACACCGCTTGGCGTCTGGGTAACAAGGGAAGCGTCAAGGAAGGCTCTTTCAGCAAGGCCGCTTACATTCGGTTCAAAGGAGCTGATGCTTCAATACCTTGCCTCCTTCCTTCAAAGCAAGTTTGGCTGCGTAATCTCGGGCATGCTTTCCAAAAGCAGATTGCTTCAGGAGTTGAAGCAGAAAAAGATTATGGATTATGCGGCCTGAGGCAAAAGCTGTTTTATCAAAGAACAATATTATTAAAGCAGCTCATCTGACTTTATTCATGGACAAATTCAGGAATTCCTTGAATAAATTCAGCGATTTTCTCAGCAGGATAGGAGAAAGCCATATGAGCAGCAAGGGCTCTTCAATACTGGATTACGACTCCAAGAAAAGGGAATATGAGATCAAGCTTCTTAATTCTGCTTTCCTGGAGCTTAAGGAATCCTCTGCAGGGCCAGGCATGGATGAAAAATCTGCCTATGACATAAGCGCCATGCTTAGAATTCTATCGCAGCAATTTAGCGAGAATGACATTGAAGGCATGAAAAAAACAGTGAATAAAATTAAGGATATTGAAAGGAAGATAAGCTATCCTGCAGAGGAGCGTTTCAGGATAAAAAACATCCCAAATGATATCTCGGATGATGTCGGTGCAGACATTAAAGAGCTTGAGAAGTGCTTTGGCTCAGGCTGCTACAGGGCATCTGTGATATTGTGCGGCAGGCTTCTTGAAACATTTCTGCACCGCAAGTATTTTGAGGCAACAGGCCTTGACCTGCTTGAGAAGAGCCCTGGAATAGGCCTTGGCAGCCTCATAGCAAAGCTCAAGGAAAAGGAAGTGGATATTGACCCTGCAATCATGCAGCAGATACATCTTGTTAACCAAGTAAGAATATTTTCTGTACATAAGAAGGCAAAGGCATTTGTGCCAACACAGGACCAGGCGCATGCAGTTATACTTTACACGCTTGATGTGATAAGGAGAATATAGCTAAAGCCTTTTCTTAATCTCTTCCAGTTCTTTCTTGAACCTTGTTATGGTGGCAGCAATATGCTCTTTTTGCGTTGACAGCACTGCAGCGGTCTTATCAATCAGGTCGCCTTCAAACTTCTTAAGAGCCTTCAGCTCAAGCTCCTCTGCCTTTATCTCCCGGCCTTTCTTCAATGCTTTCTTTGCATTCTTCCATTTAAGGAAAAGCTCTTCTGCTCTCAAAGGCACATATTCCATTGAAACCTCAAGCAGCTTTGCCGCTTCATCAAGTATGCCATCGCTTGCCTCTTCCTTCTTCTTGGCAGCCTCTCCGGCGGTGAATGTTATCCTTACAATTCCATCCTGTATCTTGCTTGTCTTGACTATCTTTATCTCGCCCGCTTCCCCGGTATTGTTTAAGTGCGTTCCTCCGCAAGCCTCAACATCTATGCCGGGAATGTCAACAATTCTTATCTCCTTGCCTGGCACTGCTCCTCCCTGATAAAGCCTCATGCCGTATTTTCTTTCAGCCTCTCCTCTAGGCAAGAAGAATTTGTTTATTTTCACTTTGCTTCCTACTATCTTATTGGCTTCTTCCTCTATTCTTTTCACTTCTTCCTCGGTTATGCTATCATAATGCGTGACATCAAGATGCGCTTTTTCCCTTGTTTTCTTTGCCGATGCCTGATTTATATGATTGCCAAGGATTTTTCTTGCAGCAGCATTAACTATATGTGTTGCAGTATGGTGCTGTGCCAGCTGTTTTCTGTGCTCAATGTCTATCTTTCCATGCACTTTCATTCCTTCTTTCAGCTTGCATTTTTCACCTATTTTGTGCAGTATTGCGCTTCCTTTCTTTATGACCTCGCTTACATTTATGCCTTCAATTTCGCCTATATCATGCAATTGCCCACCTGATGTAGGATAGAACGCAGTTTGGTCAAGCACAATCCACAGAGCATTTTCATGTTGCACTATCTTCACTATTTTTGCATCAAACTCTGTCAACTTATAATCATCAAAGTAAAGTGCCTTTGTGCTCAGGCCTTCCTCAATCTGCATGTCCTCATATTTGTCGGTAGCATGCTCCTGTTCCCTCTGCTCGTGCCTTTCAGCAACCTTGATATAGAAATTGTCAGGAATCTTCACATCTTTCCCATTCTTTCTTGCCTCTTCTTTAACGAGCTCCGGAGAAATGCCGTTTGAATCATATAGCTCAATTAATTTTTCCTCTTTTATCTCATTGTCAAGCAGCCTTGATACGATTCTTGATGTTTTTTCCTTTGATGCGATGTATTTTCTTCTTTCAACATCAAGAATCTTCTTGACATTCTCCAAGTTCTCCCTTAGCTCAGGGAATAGCGGCTTTAGGTATGATGCATGCCAGTCGCATATGTCATTTAGGTCTATATCCCATCCATGCTTGTCGATAAAGCTAAGCGCCCTTCGCAGTATCACCCTTAAATTATAGCCCCCTCCTACATTAGATGGGAGCGCCCCGTCAGTTATTGCAACTAAGGATGCCCTGCTGTGCTCCCCTATCGAGAAAAGCGCTGATAATGGCAATATGGTATTTCTTAGCTCATTCTTGTCCATTGAAATCCTGTCAGCCACGTCCTGCCATGTTTTCTCTATATCCTCTACCTCATCTACGTTAAGGTAAGAGGAATATGGGAGAAATCTTGACATTAATCCAGCATCTGTCTTTATTCCGGTAGCCGAAAACATCTTTTTGCATACGCTTGGAAATGTTGTTTCATAGCTGGTTGATGTACCCTGTGAAAACCATGCAACTCTTTCTTGCCCTTGCCCCATGTCAAGCACCTTTAGGTTAAGCTCTTTTAGGCCAGAGCCGGTTATTCCATACTGCATATATACCTGGTTGGCTATCTCAAGCCCCCTGGACATGAACTCGCAGCTTATGCCAGCATTTCCGCCTCCTGCCCAGGAATCAAGGTGGATAGACATCTCTTCTTTCGGTATGCCTATCCCTTTTGTAAACCAGTTATGCAGGTCAGTAAGGTATTTGTCCTTGTCATATTTCTCTGCTGGCACGAAAGCGTGCTGGCCCTGCATTATGAATCCTGTATAATGGCTTCCTGTGATGCCTACATTATCTATGTCATTAAAGCGAAGGCAGAACTGCGGTACAACTAATGGATTTGCAGGTGGCTCCACCTCTCCTGAAACAACAAATGGCTGGAAATCATAGATTGACGCTCCAACCCAGTATTCATCAGTTCTCCACCTGGCAACGCAAGGGTAGCGAGGTATGGCTGTATACCCTTGCTTCCCCATTATTCTCGCAAAAACGTTCCATGCTTCTATATAATCAAGCTTGTTCTTTGCAGGAGTCTTGCCAATAAACCTGAATCCGCCGCTGCAGGCAGGATCCCCGCATATATCAGTATTTTCTACAGAATAAAATACCCTGCTGCATTTTCTGCAGGAGCATTTCTGGTAACCTAACGCTGTAAGGGCCTTAGTAGGATAATATTTTTCAGGTGAGCTGAACCCTTTTTTCTTTAGGTCTTCCTTTATTTTCTTTATGTCAGCTTCCATTTCAGCAAAGTATCTCAAAGCTTTTTTAATTCTTTTCCTGCAGAGAACTCACTACTCTCTTGTTTCCTTATCCCTGGCCTTCTTCTCGCTTACAGGAATGTCTGATTCATCCTCTGATAGCTCCTCAAATTTCTTCCTTATCTTTTCCTTTATCTTCTCAAGCGCATCATCCATTTTCATACATCCCTTCAACATCATCCTTGAGCTTTGTTACCCTTTTCACATATTCCTCTCCAAGCTCCTTCCTGAACCTTTCAATTACCGCATCAAATCCCTTCTCAGTGCTGCCGAATATTAGATTGTCAGCATGCGCTATAATCTTCTCCTCTTTTGTGATGGGAATGAAATCTCTTGCCGGAAGAGGCAATTCCTGCATTATTATGTCCTCTTTACTTATTCCGGCACCTATGTGCCTCTCACATATCGGTGCTATATCTTCAAGCCCCTCCTTCCTTAATATCTCTGCTCCAATTATCCCATGCTTCAGTCTTTCCTTTCCCAATCCTGATGAGAATCTCCCTATATCGTGAAGCAGGCTCCCGATTTTAATCTTGTACATGTCAATGCCTTTGCATTTCTCTGCAATCCTTACAGCAGCCCTTTGCACGGCCTTTACATGCTCAAGCACTCTTTTGAAAGATTCCTCAGAATTTGAATACTTTTTTAGGAGTGAAATTGCTTCCTCCTCACTTATTGTTCTCATAATCAAGCTATTGTTTGCATGTTTTTATGGATTTCGAAAAAAAGGGCAAGCTTGAGCTTGCCCTACACCTCATTTTCCTTGCTAGTGAAATGAGTATAAAAGGCTCCCGTCATCGTTTGGGGGTTGCTTAGAAAATAGCGGGAGCGGGAGCCTATAAACGCTATTTTTTGTGTAATTGAGGGCTTCTCAGCTCCTTGAGCCAGAGCAAGCCTACTCTTATCATCTCCTTGTTGAAGTTTTCACTAAGCTTGTATGTCTTCTTGTAAAGGTCATAATCAATTATTCCCATGCTTTTCATCGGTGTAAGTATCCTGTCGTAAAACTGCCTTTTGTTATAGCTCACCTTTACTTTCTTGCCCTTGAATGGTGGGTCATCTATTATATCAGTGATATAATTCCCATCATGCAGGGCTGTGGCAAACATGCTCATTTCTGTCTTGCCGATCTCGTTCCCATTCTCCTTCATGTGCTCTACAAGCAGCTTTGCAACGATTATCTGCTGCTTAGTTGCGAATACCACATCATATATGCTGTCAGGCAAATTAAACCTGTCAAATAACATGACCATTTTAATCTCTTAGTTAAATTAGTATATAAATCTTTCTATTGTGTATATTAATATAGTATTTCGTATATTACTTCATTTAATATTCACTTACAAGTAGCGAAAAATATTTAAATAAGCCATGGTTATCCGAAAGATATGAAGGCTTATACTACTTTAGCAGCAGCAACAGCATTGGCTTATTCTGCTTTAGCTGCAAGCGCAGCCGACATAGGGCCCTTAAAGGGAGGCATAAGGCTCGGAAACCCGAAGCAAATAGACGGCATAGCACATGAGTTTGTCCCAGAACTTGCTGTAAGATTCAGCGGGCCTTATAAGGAATATAGCGCTCTGGTCAGCCACACAGATGGCAATGGCAACCGCATCTATGCTGCAGCGCCTTCATACAGTTCAAAGGAGGAGGCAGCTGTAGCCAGGCTTCCAGTATCCCTTACTCCTTTTAAAAATGGCGGAGAAGCAGGTTTCACATTTAACATAGTAAAAGGAGATAAATACGAAATCCAGGGAAGTACAGATCTCATAAATTGGTCGATTGGCGTTCCAGTTACTGCCAATCAAACAGGTGATTACATTTTCACTACAACACCAAAGGAGAATTCCCTAAGGGAGTCTTTCTACAGGGTTGCCCATACCCCGCAGCCAAGCTATCAGCACACTATTGTGTTTTCATTGGAAAAAAATGTCGGTGATTTTTATTCTGGAGAGTTATTGGATGTTACCTTATTTTCGAGGAATGCAAATAAGGCATTGGAGCTGGAAGGGAACACTTTCGTAAGGTATCCTCAAAAAATTGCAGGGTTTAACTTTAACAAGGCAACTAATCCTGATGCCAGAGGCGCTTTGCCTGATGGTCAGCTCTTGAATATCCCTTCCCTTTTCAGGGATACTTCATATAAGAGTTTGCTGCAAAGTGACCTGTTTAGCCCGGAAGTTCTGGAGTTCCAGCCTGATTTGAGCATAGTCAACGGAGTTCATTCAGAAGGGGACAGTGCACTTGTATTTGCTATCCCTAATCCAAGCTCTTTTGCACCTGATCCTTTCAGGAATCTACCTTCAAGCAGCACTACTTTCTACTTTAACGTTCCTCAGGGAGAGGAATTGTCCAACCTTTCATTTGTGCTCACAGCCATTTCATCAGGCAGGGCAGGAGGAAGCGGAGGAAGAAGCCCTCTTGAAGTCGCAGTGAACAGTCAAGTAGTGTCTCAATTTGCTCCAGCTTCCCATGATGAGAATACTGGGCAGAATGATACTTTCTCGCTTGATGGGTTTGTTAAGACAGGAAGCAATGAGATTACTGTAAGGGGATATGACTTAAGAAGTCTAAGGGCAGATGAACTTAATGTGTTGGAACCAATAACTTCCCCATGGATTATCAATCAGGCACTTTATAGAAATGCGGTCTCAGTAAATATTCCAGAAGTAAGGCGAGTCACCACAGAAGCAGTAAACAGGTAGCTAAATCAATTTCTTGTCTTTCTTTATTACATGTATTACATTTACAGGGCAACTCTGTGCAGCTTCCATGTCCAGCTCAAAATTATCTTCTTCGCCTATAAAATCAGCTTTCCCATCTTCGTTCATCTTCCATGATTTAGGATGTATGGCTGCGCACGATGTGCATCCTATGCAGTTCTCCCTGTCATGCTCAATTTTTGTTTCTTTTTGCTGTTTTGAATGGCTCATGCGTCTCGTAATTCTCAATCCTCTGTTCTGCCTCTGTCATTTTCATTATCTTGAACAACCTGTCATTTTTCCTGACAGTTTTTTGCACTGGAAAGCTCACTTCCTCTTTTCTTGCTGTCCTTACCTCTCCCCTTTCTGTGTGAATTGAGCCTGCTGTCCCCTCATAAAAGCCAGTCGTAGGGCCAGTTATTGCAATAGTGTCCCCTTCGCATAGTTCATGGTCTTCTAGCTCAGCCACAGCTATCCCTATCTTGCTGTAATAATTCGTTATTCTTCCAACATATTTCTTTGCTGTTTTTGCTATGCTACCATAGCTGTTCGCCCAGGAGTCATTTGTTGGAGTGCCAAGCATGAAATTGGTTGTGAATCCTCTGTTATATACAGAAGACAGTACCTCAAGCCAGTCAGCTATTTTTTCCTTTGTGAAAGTCCCTTCTTCAATGGATTTTATGGCTTCCTTGTAAACTTTAGTTACTTTATACACATATTCAGGCCCCTTTGCCCTGCCTTCTATCTTGAATGCATCTATGCCTGTATCTACCAGCTTGTCTAATATTGGAAGGGCGCAAAGGTCCTTTGGAGACATTATGTTTTTGTTGTCGATGACGAATTCCCTCCTTGGGTCCTCAACATCCGTTATTTTGTATTCCCTCCTGCACTCATGTAAACATTGTCCCCTGTTGGCAGAAATCCTGTTATGGAACTGCGACATGAAGCACCTTCCTGACTCAGCAACGCATAAAGCGCCATGCACGAAAACCTCGAATCCAACATTTATCCCCTCTTTTTTCAAGTCATTCTTCATTGCTTTTATCTGCTCAAGGCTTAATTCCCTCGCAAGTACAATCCTCTTTGCAAAGCCGGCATAAAACCTTGCAGAAAAAATGTTGGAAACTGATGCTTGTGTTGAGATGTGGCAATTAATCCCAATCTCCCTTGCAAGTTGGATAACACCCATGTCAGATGCTATGATTGCATCAACCTTGTGCCTATGCGCCTCTTTCAGTATTTTTTCAACCCTGGGAAACTCATGATTATAGACTAAAGTGTTCAGAGCTATGAAGCATTTTACATTGCTGTCATGGCATTTCTTTGCAACTTTTCCTATATCCTCTATCTGGAAATTTTCAGCAGAGAATGATCTCATGTTCAATCCTTTGATTCCAAAGTATACGCTATCCGCTCCTCCCTCTATTGCGGCAGCTAATGTCTCGAAATCACCTGCAGGCGCAACAAGCTCTACCATGAAGAACGTTATTTTCGCTTAAATTATAAAGGTAGTGGCTTAGGCAATCAGAGGGAGTAGCGGAAATAAATATCTAGGGTATCTGTGTAATCACATCTTTTTTAATATAATGCCCATTATTTTTTGTACACCCAAGTGACATATGTCACTGGGGAATACAGCATTACTACTGCACACATTTATAAGCAAAATATACAATTTTTTCTCCTAAATACCTAACTTTTGTCTTAAAATTACAGAAACTTTTGTAAACTCTGTTTTTCTGTTGCCGGATTTGCCACGTCGCTATTCAAAGCCGGAAAATTCACACCGACCGAGTTTTATGGCCTTAATATAGTATTTTTGAAACAAGACTCTATCCTTGCTTGAAAAATCCCTTAATCTCACTTTCCCAATTCATGTTTACCCTCATTCCCCACTCCTTCGGGAAGCACTTTGCATAGTTTTCCCAGGCATACCTTGAGTCCATGAACACTATCACTCCCCTGTCAGTCTCTGTCCTTATGCACCTGCCTGCATTCTGCATCGTCCTTGTTATGGCAGGATAAAAATAACCATAGTTCATGCCCTCTCCAAATCTCTCCTGATAATAACTAATCAATTCCTTTGTCTCAAGGTCTGGCTTGCTTAAAGGCACTCCAACAACTATGACGCATTTTAATAACTCGCCAGGCAGGTCGATGCCTTCTCCGAAACTCCCTTTTGCAACACCAAGCATTATTGCCCCGGTATCCTTGTACTTCTTGAACTTTTCAAGTAAAACCTTCTTTTCCTCCTTGCTCAATCCAGGCATTTCAGTGAATATGGTTTTCCTGCATAATGGCTCAAAATATCTGTGTACATTATTGCGAAGCTCATAGCTCGGGAAAAAAGCTATGCTGTTTCCCGGAACATTGTTTACTATCTTGGACAGCAAGAGGGCTATTTTCCTGTATTGCTCGTTTCCCCTTGCAGTATATTTTGTTGTCACCTCATCTATCACAAGGCAGAGCCTGTTCCTCTGTGAAAAAGGGTCATTGTACTCTTTTATCTTGCAATCCTTGAATCCGAGTAAGTCAGAATACATCTCTCCTGGCGTAAGCGTGCCTGACATCATTATGGTTGAGAAAGCATTGCTTATCACAGGCTTTGTTATTATGCTGGGGTCAAGGCACTTGTACTGGAGTATAAGGCTGTGCTCGTTCTTGGTTATTGTCCTGCAGAACCCATAATCTTCGCCTTTCCATGCCTCCATGAAGCTGCTTACGCTTCCCATAAAGCTTGTTCTTTTTATCTCCCTTACTTTCTCTGCAGCTATCCCGAGCCCATTGGCAAGGTCATCATAATTTTCTATGCCTTTCATGAATTCTCCCTTGAGGATAAAATCTTCATCTGATTCAGGAGCAAGTTTTTCCAGGCATTTTTTCATTCCGAGCAATGACTTATGCAGCTGCTCATTCCCAGAATCCAATGCTTCAAGTATTGCTCTTTCCAGGACATATGTTGAAAGTCTCTCAGACATCATCTCTCTGCATCTCTCAGGCAGGTTATGCCCTTCATCTATTATCAGTATTGCATCTTCTATCTTCTTCCCTGCTCTCCTGAAAAAGCTCTCTCTTATCTTTTCATTGAAGATATAGCTGTAATCAGCAATCACAACATCAGAATCTTTTCCAATCATTGAAGCAGTTTCGTATGGGCATATCTTCTTTAGCCTGCACACTTCATTTATTTTCTCTGTGTCTGCAGGCATTAGTTGAATAAGCTCCTCCATGGCACTTTTTGCTTCAAAGCTCGGCTTTCCATTGTCCTTTGTTTTGGTGTAAAAATCGCAGAGATTGTCATTTCTAAGGGATTTGCAGTACTCGTTGAATTCTCTTGAGTTCATGTCCTCAACGCCATTCTGGGAGCACATCCATTTCTTTCCTATCAAATCGCAGCATATTATCTTTAATCCAAATTTTTCCTTTATGTCCCTAAGCGTCCTGATTGCCAGCATGTGCTGGGTGTGCCTTGATGTAAGGAAGAAAACTGTTTTTTTCTTTTCCACTGCTACCTTGAGGCATGGGCCTAATGCCGCAATAGTCTTGCCCAATCCAGTTGGAGCATGAGCAATCAAGTTCTTTCCTGAAGAAACAGCATCCATGACATCAACTATAAGCTTTCCCTGCTCTTCTCGCACGTTTTCATATGGGAAGAATGCATTTTGCATGGATTCTGGTCATCTCTATCGATTAAATATCTTTCCTTACCTAAGTAAATTAATGCAAAAGGTTCCTAAGTCCTTGCTTTAGCTTCTGTTTTCAACTGAAGGATACAGGACTAGCCCTTTAGGGCGTATCAAGAAAAAGCGCAAGCTTTTTCTTCAAACATCATAAGAGAATTTCTACACAGCGAATTTGGTGTAAGTATGAGCTCATACCCGTTTTTCGCCTGTGAAAAACGAATATGAGGTTGACAAAATGAATAGCGTAAGCTCTGAAATAAAAAGGTTTGCCCACAACATAGGGCAGAATTGGTACCATGTGGTTCTGGTAACCAAGAAAAGAGGCAAGATATTCCAATGGAAGGAGACCAAGGAATTGGCAGACAAGGCATTTGACTGGATTTGTGATAGGCACAACATTGACCTGTTTACTAAAGAAGTCATGCCCGACCACGTGCATCTGTTTGTGTCATGTCCGCCAGAGTTGTCTATAAGAAAGCTGTTCCAAACACTGAAGGGGGGGCAGCTCTTATTACATAAGGAAAAATTACCCTTCCTTAAAGAAATACAAGCACATTTGGGATAGGGGTACAATGTACCGCACTGTAGGCAGTGTCAGTGCAGAGACTGTAAAGCACTATTATAGAGAACTCAAACAATTGGCCAAGAACAAAGCAGAAGACACTTTAGGAAAATCGGCGGTTAAGTCCCCCAAGCTTCAGCTGGGGGATAGCCGATTTTCTTAAAAAGAAAACTTAACTAAGCAGATGTTTGAATATTCTAGATATAGATATGTTAAAATTACTATTAAATAATAAATTTATTAACCCAATAAGTTAAATATTATTACAAAATACTTATTAAGTCCTAGCAATTTTACATAAACAGTATTATTTTACTATTTAATACTATTTTATATTACTCAACTTTTGCGGTTCTGGGCGAATAGTTGATTAATAGCTCCTAAGATGTTATCCTCATTCTCCTTGAACGTTTTGATGAGGGTGCTCTTCTCAAAATAGTCCTTTATTCGTCGAATTCTCTCTGGAATCGAGAATGAGTTCCACTTGCGTTTGACCCAAGCAGCGACCTTGAGAAGGCAATAACCAACTGCTACCAGGTGTAGGTGTTTAACTACTCCTCGGCGTTTTCTCAGCTGCGATTTGCCTAAACCCAAGTGCTGCTTGGCATCTTTGTGGAACTCCTCGATAATAAACCTGTTGCTAAAAAATCCCACAATCGTCTCATCCGGAACATCTATGTTTGTGAGAAGCGAATTCCAATTTTCATACTCCTTTGTCCCTATTTCTCGTCGACGAACAAAGACAAGTCGTTTCTCGCCAAAGTCCTCAAAGTATGCGAGAATCGACTTGGCTTGATACTGGTAATCGCCGCGAATAAAAGTGGTGAGGTTTTGAATTGTGGTTACGTATTCTGAGATTTTCTCCCATTTGTTTCTGTAGACAAACACTCGGTTTGATTTGCTGGCAATAATGTACTGGATTCCTCTCTCGTCAAGAAAGCGGATGATTTCTTGCGTACAATACCAGCTATCAATGAGGACTATGCTCGGTTTGTGGAATTCGATTGCCTTTTCCAGAATTTCAAGAGCAATCTCGACTTTGGTCCTGAAGACCAATTTCTCACCGAGACATTGTTCTTCTTTGGTGTACAATTCTAGAAGAAACGGATAGAACCCAGACTGAAAAACGTAGCCGCTTGTGACGACTTGATGCCCAAAAACGTAATCGTTTGTGGTGTGATCAAAATGGATACCTGCACTTTCAATGTGTTTGCCAATCTTCTCAAGGAGCGTGTC
>JAGVYS010000037.1 GCA_018303125.1 Candidatus Woesearchaeota archaeon
ACAAGAGAACAGAAGAGTTTAATGGGGTTTTGAATTTCGTGGGCGGCGGAAACGCTGAAGGTTTCAACCTTCAGATAGCCGCCCTTTTAGTTTTTACAAAAACTATAAAAGCAACTTGCTTTATTTTTTATGCATGATGAAATACCTTGCAGCAATAATGGTACTCTATTCTGGCAGGATGCCAGGCACCTTTGCAAACTGAGGATACCCATATAGGGTGCCAGGAAGGGGAGATAGATGAGGATGGAAATTGTATTCCTTCTTTGAAAAACAATGCAGGGATTTTTGGACAGGAACTTGATTCATATGTAACCTCTTATACTGTTGATGGAGAATCTCTTGGGTTTTTGGCACTTCCAGAGGAGCAGGGCACATATCCTGGAATAGTGATGGTTCATGAATGGTGGGGACTTAATGAAAACATAAAGGAAATGGCCAAGATACTTGCGAAAGAAGGATACATAGTATTTGCCATTGACCTGTATGATGGGGAGGTTGCAAACGACAGCACACAAGCAAGGGAGCTTGCAACAAAGGTAAGAAATAATCCTGACAAGGCAGTCCAGGAAATGAAAATGGCTGCCAAATACCTAAGGGAAGTCCAGAATGCAGAGAAAATTGCCTCACTTGGCTGGTGCTTTGGAGGACAGCAGTCCTTGCAGTTATCCCTTAATGATGATCTTGATGCGACTGTTATCTATTATGGCTCCCTGGTTGATGACAAGGAGAAGCTTAGCAATATAGAATGGCCTGTTTTGGGAATTTTCGGCGAAGAAGATACAGGAATACCAGTATCTTCGGTAAGAAGCTTTGAATCAGCGTTGAATGAGCTAAACATACAAAATGAAATTTATATTTATCCAGGGGTAGGGCATGCCTTTGCAAACCCGTCAGGAACAAGCTATGCAGAGAAAGAGACAAGGGATGCATGGGAGAAAACCGTAAGGTTCCTGAATGAAAACCTGAAAGACTGAATCAACAATCCTTAAATATTCAGGCGCATTGAGATAACTGATGGAATACTCAGAGCTTGTCAAGGTATATGAGCAGCTTGAGTCTACGTCCAAAAGACTGGAAAAGACGAGGATAATAGCTGACTTTATTTCTAGGATAAGGGAATCTGACCTTTCTTCTGTGCTTTTGCTTTTGCAGGGAAGAGTATTTCCTTTCTGGAATGAAGCAAATATTGGGGTAGCGGCAAAACTAGTAGTAAAGGCAATACATGCATCAACAGGATTAAGCACAAGCCAGATTGAGAAGGAATGGAAGGAAACTGGCGATTTGGGCATTACAGCACAGAAATGCATTGCAAGAAAGAAACAGGCCACGCTTTTCAAGGGAACTCTCAGCGTGAGCAAGGTTTTCACCAACATAAGGAAGCTTGCAGAGGTTGGTGGCATAGGCTCGGTTGACGGGAAAATACAGCTTATTTCAGAGTTGCTGACTTCCTCAAGCCCGGAAGAAGGAAGATACATAGTAAGGACACTCATGGAGGATTTGCGTGTCGGCACAGGAGAGGGAATACTTAGAGATGCAATATTATGGGCATTTTTCTCCGAGGAACTTAAGATAAGCCTCAAAGATGGAGAGCTTGAAATAGAAGACAGGCCAAAATACAATGAATATGCCGGTGCTGTCCAGAGGGCGTATGATTTGACGAATGACTTCTCGCTTGTGACAGAGATATGCAGAAAAGATGGCTTGAAAGGCCTTTTGGGACAGAGCATGATTGTTGGGAAGCCTGTCAAGGTGATGCTTGCCCTGAAAGCAAAGAATGCACAAGACGGCCTTGATATGGTAGGCATGCCTGCACAGGCAGAGTACAAGCTTGATGGCTTCAGGATGCAGGTCCACAAGCATGAGAAGATCATAAAGCTTTTCACAAGAAGGCTTGAGGATGTAACGAAGCAGTTCCCTGATGTTGTCAAGGCTATTGAAGAAGGAATATCAGCAGAGTCTTGTATACTTGACTCTGAGGCAGTGGGCTATGAGATCGGAACAGGAAAATATTTGCCTTTCCAAAACATATCTCAGAGGATAAGGAGAAAGTATGATATTGAAGAAATTGCCGGCAAATTTCCTGTTGAGCTTAATATTTTCGACGTAATTTACCTAAATGGAAAGAGCATGCTTGACATGACTTTCAAGGAAAGGAGGAAAACACTAGGCAAGATATTAAAGAAAAAATCCAAAGGAGCAGTGATTGTAAAGGGGATTACAGTAAAAAGTGCAGATGAAATTGACAAGTTCTTCAAGGAAGCCATAGAAAAAGGCACAGAGGGGCTTATGCTCAAGAGCTTTGATTCGCCTTACCAGCCCGGTGCAAGAGTAGGGCATATGGTGAAGCTAAAGCAGACAATGGAAAACCTTGATTTGGCAATAATCGGCGCAGAATGGGGAGAGGGTAAGAGAGCATCATGGCTTTCATCTTACACTCTTGCCTGCAAGGACAACGGCAAGCTTCTTGAGATAGGCAAGGTTTCTACAGGCTTAAAGGAAAAGGAGGAAGAGGGCCTCAGCTTTGTTGAAATGACCAGAATCTTGGGCCCACTTGTAATATCCGAGAAGGGAAGGGAAGTAAAAGTCAAGGCAAAGATAATAATTGAGGTCGCATATGAAGAGATACAGAGCTCTCCAACATACAACTCAGGATATGCCCTTAGGTTCCCAAGAGTTGTTAGACTAAGGACAGATGAGATGGATGTCGAGGATATTTCTTCACTTGATTATGTTGAGAAACTCTATAACGCGCAAAAGAGCTAAAAAGCTATTATAGCAGACATTGCAAGCATTCCTGCAAGATAATAACCATTTTCTAGAATGTAAAGCTGTACTTTTTTACCGCCCCATATTACATTGTTAAGGGAAGTTGCAGCTATGAATCCTATCCAAAGGAAAACAGCCATTTTCATTGATTCAAGGATGCTTGATATGCCAATTCCTGTAATGACAAGCCAAAGAACAATTGCTGTTATTAAGGAAGCCAAAAAGCCGCCCAAATAAGATTTCCAAACGCCTTCCTTGCTCATCTGGACAGGCTTTATGCCTGAAAGCTTCATCCATTGCTTTCCGAACAATAAAGGAGAATACCAAAAAGCGCCTATTATATAGAATACGACCCCGGCGATTATTGCTGATATGAGCTCAGGCATAAAAATATGGAAATACCTGCAGTATTAAAACATTTTCATGTTTTTTCCCTATTCCGATACTTTTTTAAATACCATACAACTCCTTGGAAAAGCACATTAAACTTTCGATAGGTACGCCGGTGAAAACTGGCGTATTCTGGAGAACCTTGTTCTCCTTTTTACAAAATGGCAACAATCTACGGAAAAGGGCATGGAAAGTCAGGCTCAAAGAAGCCTGCAGGCAAGACAATATACTCATGGCTAAGCTACAAGCCAAAGGAAGTAGAGCTGCTTATAGTCAAGCTTGCCAAGGAAGGAAAGAATTCATCACAAGTTGGCCTAATACTAAGGGATTCTTATGGTATACCTGATGTAAGGACATTAATCAAGAAAAGAATAACTCAGGTACTGGCAGAGAAGAAGCTGCTGAGCGAACTTCCTGAGGACATTCTTGCTATCATTAGGAAGGATGTAGCCTTGCACAAGCACATGGAAGCAAACAAGCAGGACATGACTGCCAAGAGAGGCTTGCAGATTATAGAATCAAAGCTGAATAGGCTTGTTAAGTATTACAAGCGCTCAGGAAAGATAGCAGAAGACTGGAAGTACGATAGGGACAAGGCAGGAATATACATAGAGTAAACTTTTCAGTCCATCCTTTTTTTTACGTAGTCAGAAAGATTCAGGAAGAATTCAAAGTGCTGTTCATCTATTTTTCCCTTTAGCTGACTAATGCTTTTCTTTGCGAATTCTAATTTCTCAGATATGATGCAGGAACATGCTTCTATGGCTCCTGTGCTTTCGTATATGCCTATGGCTTTTTTTATTTCTGATTCAGAAGATTCTTTCCCTATAACACCTTTCAGCAATGCCTTCTGGCTTTGCGAGGAATGCCTTAGGGCATGGGAAAGCAAGAGTGTTTTCTTGCCTTTCCTTATGTCAGAGCCGAATGTATTGCCTTTTTTTCCGCTTATGTCAAGCAAATCGTCTTTAAGCTGGAATGCAATTCCTAAATGCTGCCCATATTCCTTCAGGCTTTTTCTCGCCCATGCATTGCCAGAAAAGATTGCACCTATCTCAAGAGAACCTGAAATAAGCGATGCAGTTTTCAATGAAATCATTTCAAGGTATTCCTTTTCTGAGCTTTCCCTGAATTCATTTACCATGTCCATCAATTGGCCTTTGTTTACCTTTTCAACAACATCCGCTAAAAGTAGAATTGCTTCATTTTTCAACTCTGAAGGAAAATCTGATTCTGCTATTGATGAAAACGCAAGGCAGGAAAGTATGTTGCCTTCGATTATTGCTGCTGATGCAGAAAACCTTGAAGCGCTGTCCGAGAAAATGCCGCTTACCTGCTTGTTTAATCTTAAATTGTATTTATTTTTGTATATCATGTGCATGCTTGGCATGCCTCTTCTTTTGTCATCCTCATCCATGATATCATCATGCACTAGCGTTGATGCATGGAATAATTCAAGGGAGATTGCAGCCGGAATTATTTTTCTCTTTCCAGCCAAGGCGTGATAAGCTTTCATGCAGAGGATTGGCCTCAGCCTTTTGCCTTTCCTAAGCACAAATTCAGAAAGAAAAGAGCCAACATTTTTATTTTTCAGGAATACTTTCAGATTATCGTCTATCTCTTTTCTATAATCATCTATGTTTTTCATATTGTCTCAGCAAGATAAGCCTTGCATTTTCCCTCTATTAGCTTGAGCCTTGATATGGCTTCATTTTTTAAACTGAAAAGCCCAAATACGCATGAGCCAGAGCCTGAAAGCAAAGAATGCGGACCAAGGATTTTCTTTATGTCAATAAGTCCAGGATATTTTTTGAATATAGACTTTTCAAAATCATTGTGCATGAATTCTATATTGTAATTTTTTGCAAATTTTTCAGAAGACATATTTTTTCCAATCACAACAGAGCCATATGCTTCTTTTGTGCTTATTCCAAAACCAGGATAGGCAATAGCTAGATAATATTTTTCCAGTGGCTTTAGCCTTTCTATTACGTCCCCCCTTTCTTTTCCCCTGCATGTCCCGCCGTATATATGAAATGGGACATCCATTCCAAGGCTTTTTCCAAGTTCGGCAAGCTTTTCTTCTTTCAATTCAATATTCCATAATTTGTTCAAGCCTTTCATCACAGCTGCTGCATTTGAGCTGCCGCCTGAAAGCCCTGCGCCTACTGGAATTTTTTTACTAATTGATATCTTCACGCCTTTTGAAATTCCAAATACCTCTTTCATAATTTCTGCGGCCCTGAAAGCAAGATTGCTGCTGTTTTCCAGCTCCTTTGCATCGCATTCTATTTTTATTTCACTTTCCATGTTTTCCAATGAAATAATATCATGTAAGCTAATCTGCTGCAGGATAGTGTCCATCTCGTGGTAGCCATCGCTTCTTTTGCCAAGAATATCCAGAGTGAGATTTATTTTTGCATAGGATTTTATTTGCATAAGCTGACGAAATAAATGAGCATTATAAAGTTTATGAGAGCTTCCTTACAATTCCATTATCAATTTCCAGTATATCCCCATCTTCGAATATTTTAGTAGCATATTTAGTGCCAATAATGCATGGCTTTTGAAGCTCTCTTGACACGATAGCGGCATGCGAAGTTATGCCCCCTATGTCCGTGACTATCGCTTTGCACCTTTCTATAGCAATCATGAATTCTGGAGTGGTCATCATTGCAACTAGTATATCCCCTCTCCTGACTTTTTTCAGGTCTTTTGCCTTAATAACAATGCATGCCCTGCCTTTTGCTTTTCCGCTGCAGGCAATTTTTCCATACAACTCTTTTGTACCGATATCGATGGCCTCATTGTCCTGCAGTTTTTTTGCATCTTTTCCTGAATATACCTTCAGAACACTATCTTCCATTACGACACCAAAGACTTTCTTTCGGAGGGATATATTCATTTTGCACATAAGGCGGCTCTTTATCTCATCTGGGGTAAGGTAAATCATATCCTCGTAGTGAACAGCACATCTTTTCGCAATCTCTTCAAGGAGTGGCCTCATATGCATTCCAGCTATAGAATTGCTCTCTCCACGGATATTTCTGGCATATATGAGATCATCCATGATATGAATAAGCATTTTCTGTTTTTCTGTAAGGCCTAATTGTAGCAGTACAGTATCCCTATTCTTTGATTCTGCATATTTATTTTCAGATATCATTATTTTCTGCAGTATATCTTTTGCTTTCAGTTGCCTTCCTACCCCAGTATCATATCCAAGCCATCCGAATTTAAGGATAAATCTGTTTAGATATTTGTCAATGTTCTTGATATCACCAAACTTTTTTGCAATTCTTAGAAATTCCCTGTGCGCAAAATATAGTTGAGTGGCCTTGCTACAAACTGTAAGTGCAGCGCGCTCTTCTGATTTATTATCGCGTTTCGCAAGTAACTTATCTAAAAAATCCTCAAAGTATCCATCAAGTGCATGCGCCATGAAAATATATGCAGATGTTTTTTTCAATTTTGCTATGCATTCTTCGATAATATTCCATAGCTCTATATCCTTGTAGTTATTATATGGTTTAGCGTATATACTTGAAGTGTAATCCGTAAGTCTTTTGCATGCATCAAGCCATTCATTGCATTTAGAAAGAATCTCTGCAGGGTTACTCTCCAGCCTTGAAACAAGGTATTTTTGCAGCATGGCATATTCCTCTTTGTCAGCATAGATGCCGACATCCAGTGATTTGTACTTAGTGAATCCGATGCCAAGCACTTCTTTCATTTCGTCCCTCAACGATTCAATAATCCAGAATCTTGAGAAGACGGCGTATTGTTTTTGAGTTACGAGGCTCCAAGCCATAATAACCTACCTTTTGCTTTTTGATTTATTTAGCGTAATCAGCTCTCGAAAATTAATCGTTGCCTGCAAATCTAAGGACTGTCCTATAATGATTAACTGTAACCAAACTATACGGCTTGAATGCTTCGCTTCTAAGCAAATCAGGCATGGCTTTTGCATCATCAGGCAACTCAGATGGATGCACAAGTTGTTTTGGACCAAGAGGCTTACTTATAAGATAGCTATTCATTAAGTTGGCATTATTATCGCCTTTTCCTGTGAGCGTATGGAGTATAGAACTCCTGTCATCAGGAATTTCAAAATGGTAAAGCCTGCTTAATGTGGTGGGATTAATAACAAGCACCCGGCATAAGCCCCACGGTGTGTGGTAAAGAATGCAAGCTGTTTCATCTCCATTCAGAACTTCTAATGATGAATTATTTTGTAACTGATGGACATCAGGGTCGGACCTGTTCCATCCAATGTAAGTAAGAGGGTTGGTTTCATCCCAAAAATGGAACAATGAAATGTTATCGTCATTCCATGCACCATAAGCTTTTTGGATGAGCTTTTCAGCTTCAGGAGCGTCGTATGGCCTAACTTCAAATTGATCCATTATTGCACGATTCAATTTTGTACCTATATCGCGCGGCGTAATGAAATATGAAGAAAATTCATCCTCATTATCAGGCAAGCCTGTTTCAACAGCTGCCAAATATACTAGATGGGCAAGGTTTCTTTTTGCATTATGTTTTTTTGGGTCTATTACCCAATGAGCAGAGCATATTGCACTAAGAGTAGGATCTAGCACGACAGCCCCGCCCTCAAATACTAAATTACCAGTATCTTGTTCTCTGGAGCGATACAAAACTAATTTTGCTGTTTCGCTATCAGTCGGAGTTTCAATTACCTGCGCAAGTGATAAAAATGGCATAATTCAATCAAGCATATAGAACTACTTAGCAACTTTTAAATATAACTTACTCCTCTTAAGAGTTGTATGGTTGCTTTAGAAACAATAAGGGAGTCTGGACTGACAGAATATGAATCGCGAATTTACCTTGTGCTTTTATCAAATGGCTCGCTTACAGGAGGAAAGATTTCAAAGCTTTCTAATGTACCTCATGGCAGGACATACGAGGTTCTTCAAAGCCTCGTGGAAAAAGGCCTGGTAGAATATGTCCCTGTAAAACCAAAATTATTTTCTGCAGCGGCGCCAAAGACAGCATTCAGGAATTATATGGATAGGCAAATATCTGCTCTCAATAATCTTCGCGATGAGCTGTCTGTAGAACTGGCGCAGATGGCAAAATCACCAATGAATGAGACTACGCGTGAGAAAATAAAGCTGATTTGGGGCACAAGGAATATCAGGCCACTTCTCGACAATAAATACATTGAGGCAAGGAAATATATCAAGATGATGTTCACATATGAGTATATCAGCCAATCAAGCCTGAGGCTTATAGAACAATGCCTGAAAAAGGGCGTGAAAGTCTACAGGCTTGCGACAAAGCTCACAAAAGATGGAATTAAATATATGAAAGCAGACATAGCAAGAGGATGCTATGTTAAATATTATCCTGTTGATGAACTTCGCATAGAGATAACAGATGGCAAGAATTGTTCGCTTCATGTCGTAAACCCGAAAGACTCAATGGACAGGACTTTTATACAGGTAGAATCGAGAGAGCTTACAAAGGCGCTTGAGCATTACTTTGATGTCATATGGAAAAAGGCAAAACCTATCAGATAAATATTGCCTGCAATTCTTCTATGCGTTCAAAATGCCTATCAGATGTGATTAAGCATGCCTTATGCTCAATTGCCTGTGCTGCAATGAGAAGGTCTGCAAGAGGCAAGGAAATACCTTTGTTGTCATATTTATACTTTAGTTCAGATAGTATGTCTGCGGTATAATTTGTAATGGGCAACGTTCGGAATTTATTCAAGAGTGCAATTGATTCTTTCTTATTTTTTGGGTTTTTCTCAAGGATGCCTAGCATAAACTCAAATCTGGCTATAAAAGGAATACTGGCAGGCCCACTATAATGCCTTGAGAGCTTCTTTAGCTCTTCAATAGTTTTCTTGTCACCTCTTTCAATGCTTATGATGACGGAACTGTCAAGAACTAAGCTCATTTCCGAAAGCCATATTCATTTCTACTTTTTTTTATGGTTTTCATCATGGCTGACGCTTCTTTGTCACTTAGAATTTTTCCCCCATTTAGAATGCTCTCCCAAAAGTCAGATGAATCTTTTTCATATCGGTCTACCATGTTTTCGAATGCCTTTCCCATGCCCATGCCATTTCTTGCGGCAATACTTTTAAAAGAATTCCAGGCTTCATTGCTTACCCCCTTTATGGTTTTAACTTCTGACATATAAGTAATAAAGTAATACTTGTATTTAAATATTACTGCATTTTATTCAAAGTAACAACACAGAAGCACTGCATGCCGAGGCCTTTTCCGAATGCAGTCAGGCCTTCTCCGGATGTTGCTGTTATGCCTATCCTGTCTTTTTCAATGCCGAGAAGTGATGCCATGCTTTCTTTAATGTTCTCCTCATGGTCAAGTATATGGGGCTTCCTGCCTTCAAGCATTATACCTACATTGCCTAAGGCATAGCCTCTTTCCCGCATCATCTTCAGCACAACTTTCACATATTCTTTGCTATCTTTGATGCCTTCCTCGCACATTTTGTCAGCGTACTTGCCTATCGAGCTGTTGCCTATCCCCTGGGAGATTGCATTGAAAAGCGCATGAAGTATCACATCTCCGTCAGAGTTTGCCATGAAACCTTTTTCTCCCTCAATGACAATGCCGCCCAGCACAAGGTTCTTTCCCGGCTCAGCCTCAAACCTGTGAGAATCAGTGCCAAATCCTATCCTCGAATTTTTAAGCAGCCTGTTTGCGAACTCAAGGTCATTAGGCAGCGTAATCTTTATGTTCTCATAAGGGCATTCTAATATCTTGACTTTTTTCCCAAGCCTTTCAACAAGCATAGTATCATCCGTGCCATAATATTCCTCATCAAATGCCTTCTTGAATGCCTTTATCGCGGTACTGTACTTTATTGCCTGCGGGGTCTGGACATGCCAAAGGTTTTTTCTTTCAATTGTCCTTGCTACAAATCCTTTCTCGTCGGATTCTTTAATTGTGTCCCTTGCCCTGAATCCAACCACGGCAGCCTCGTATTTCATGGCAGCATCAATACATCCACTTATTGTCTTCGCATCAACGAAAGGATTCACGCCGTTGTGTATAACAACAATATCATCAGCTTTTGCCCCCTCGATTGAGATAAGGCCATTGAAAACAGAATTCTGTCTCCTTTCCCCGCCTTCTACAATCTTCATTACTTTCTTAAATTGGAACTTTTCACATATCTTTCCTAGTTCTTCAATGTCATCTTTCCTGGCTATTATTACTATCCCGTCTATAATCTCGCATTCCTGGAACTTTTTCACCGTAGAGGCAATTATAGGCTCACTATCCAGCATTAGAAAAACCTTGTTTATCCCTGAGTTCATCCGCTTTCCAATGCCTGCGGAAGCTATTATTGCATAGTTGGCCATTAACCATGGCATAAAAAATAGGTTGATAAAGTTTTCTGTGCCAGAATCAGATTTGCACGGATTTTATCCTTTCGTCTATCTCGAGTATGCTGTCCAATGACGGGTTTTTTATTAGGTAGTGCTTTTCCATTTCCTGCTTGACAAATTCAGGTATTCCAGAGAAACTTATTTTTCCATCCAGAAAACCCTTTACAGCAACCTCATTGGCAGCATTCATGACACATGGCATGCTACCACCTATTGAGGCAGCAGAATATGCAAGCCCCAGGCAAGGGAATTTTTTCATGTCGGGCTTTGAAAAGTTCAATTTGCCTATTTCTGGAAGACTGATGCCTGCTGAACACGCACTCATTCTCTTAGGATAGGTGAGAGCATACTGTATAGGCAGCTTCATGTCAGGAATGCCCAACAGGGCCTTTACTGAAGCATCAGAGAATTCAACAAGAGAATGCACTATGCATTCTGGATGAATAACTACTTCTATTTTATCAGGCCCTACTCCGAATAGCATATTTGCCTCAATAACCTCCAGGCCTTTGTTCATTAGTGTTGCAGAATCAACACTTATCTTCCTGCCCATGTTCCACATAGGGTGGGACAGCGCTTCTTGGGGAGAGGCATTTCTCATCTCCTCAAAGCTCTTTTCCCTGAAAGGGCCACCAGAACACGTTAGGATGATTTTTCTTATGCTTGCCATGTCTTCTCCACATAGGCATTGGAAGATTGCACTGTGCTCAGAATCTATTGGTATTATACTTACTCCTTTTTTCCTGGCAAGCCCCATAACTATGTTTCCGGCGCTTACCAATGTCTCCTTATTTGCAAGGATTATATCATTGCCGTTATTTATTGCTTCAATCACCGGCCTTATGCCTATGCTCCCGACCATTGCGGCAACAAGGGAAGAATCAGTTTTTGCTACATCAAGCAGGCCTTTCATACCTGACTCAACACTGATGTCTACTCTTTCCCTTAGTATGCCTGCTTTTTCCTTGTCATAGACAGAGACGAATTCAGGAGAAAAAACTTTTATCTGGCTTTCCAGAATATCTATGTTGCCAGAGCATGCCAGGGATTTTATCTTGAATTCAGCTTTGTGTGCCTTAATGACATCGAGAGTCTGTGTGCCGATGCTTCCTGTGCTTCCAAGTATTGATATGCTTTTTACCATACAAGGGCCTTTGCCTGCCTTGCTATATTTTCCGGAGTGAGGCCAATTCTTTCCCTAAGAAACTGTGCAGGACCGTGGCTGATAAACTTGTCAGGCATGCCAATGCATTTTGCCTTTACCATAATGTCATTTCTGCTAAGCATGCCAAGAACATGGTTACCAAAGCCACCCTTTACCGAGTTTTCCTCTACGGTAAGCAGGCAGCCTGTTTTTTTCACTGAACTTATTATTGACTTCTCATCAAGAGGCTTTGCAAACCTGGCATTAATTACCTCTGCCGATATACCTTTTTTCCCAAGTATAATGGCAGCCTTTTCTGAAATGCTGACGCATGAGCCAAGAGAGAGCAGTGTTATATCCTTGCCTTTCCTTATTGTTTCTGATTTTCCAATGGATATCTTTTTGTACGGATTTCTTATACTTATGCCGAGGCCTTCCCCCCTTGGGTATCTTACTGCTGCAGGGCCGTTATGCTCTATCGCAGTTTTTAGCATATGGCCAAGCTCATCCTCGTCCTTTGGTGACATCACAACCATGTTCGGGATAGCGCAAAGATAAGAGATGTCAAAAGCGCCATTTTGCGTTGGGCTGTCCTCTCCGACAATTCCTGCCCTGTCAATGGCGAATGTCACATCTAAGTTCTGGATGCAGACATCATGTATCAATTGGTCATAGCCCCTCTGGAGGAAAGTAGAATAGATTGCCGCTACAGGTTTCATGCCTGCCCTTGCAAGCCCTGCTGCAAAGGTAACGCAATGCTGTTCGGCTATGCCAACATCAAAGTACCTATCAGGAAATACTTGCGCAAAACTGTCCATGCCTGTGCCCTTTGGCATGGCTGCTGTCAGGCCAATAATCCTGCTGTCCTTCTCGGCAAGATTTATCATCGCCCTTGAAAAAGCCTCTGTATATGTTGTTTTGCCTCCCTTGCTTAGGTTTTCGCCGTTTTCTATGTTGAATGGTGTGACTCCATGATACCTTTCCTTGTCTGACTCCGCAAGGCCATATCCTTTTCCCTTCTTTGTAACGACATGCAGGAGCAAAGGCCCTCTTATCTGCTTGATATTCCTGAACGCTTTTATCAGGCCCTCGAGGCCATGGCCATTTATAGGGCCGAAATATTTGAAGCCGAGAGCCTTGAAATACAATCCGGCCTTTGAGAATGACCTGAGCATATCTTCTATGTTTCCCACAGATTCAGCAGCTTTCTCGCCTACTGCTGGAAGGCCAATTATTGCATCCCTTACAGACTTCCTTATTTTAGAATATTTGGGGTTAGTTACAATTCCTGAAAGATAGGATGAAAGGGCACCGATATTCTTGCTTATTGACATCTGGTTGTCATTCAGTATAACGATAATGTCTTTCTTCAGGTGGCCTGCATGGTTCAATGCCTCGAAGGACATACCTCCTGTAAGCGCACCATCCCCTATGACTGCTATGATGCTGTGATTTTGCTTGCTTAGGTCACGCGCAACAGCCATTCCCAATGCAGCAGATATTGAGGTAGAACTATGCCCTGTCCCGAAAGCATCATGGACAGATTCATTGATGCTTGGATAGCCGCCTATGCCCTTGAACTTTCTCAGGCTGCTGAATCTCTTGCTTCTTCCTGTTAAAAGCTTATGCGGGTAGCTTTGATGTCCTACATCCCAGATTATCTTATCAGTGGGAGAGTCAAAGACATAATGGAGAGCTATAGTAAGCTCTACCACGCCCAAATTAGGGCCCAGATGGCCGCCATTCCTTGAGACAGTCTCTATTATTTCCTGCCTTAATTCATGAGAGAGCCTGTTAAGCTGAACTTTTGTCAATAGCTTTATATCTGCAGGAGAGCTAATCCTATCAAGTAAATTATCCATAAATGACCCCCAGCAGGTGACTGGCGCAATCTATATAAATATTATCGATGGGAGCCGAAGAAATAACAAATGAGCCATGGTGGAGAGGACCTTTAAAGTATGTTATAGCGATATTCTTATTGTTCCTTGTTGTAATGTGGATATTCCCTTCATGGGCAGTGAAGCTGGACCCTGAGCCTAGGGGGATACCTTTGTTTGATGATGTAGTGCATGAAGGAATAAAAGCAGAAGAAAGGCAAAAAGAGATTTCAATGGATGAGTATCCTTCTTTTGTTGACTCCAATGACCAGGATGTGAAAATGGTTGCGGACCTTATCGCAACCGAATCATGCGATGGCAATAAGATTTGCCACGCAAAGGCAATATACTATTTTGTCAGGGATAATTTTGATTATGTAAGTGACCCTTCAAGGTTTGAATACGTGAAAGGAGCAAAGGAATCTTTGCTTTCCAGAGGCGGGGATTGTGATGATGCCGCTATTCTTGCCTCAAGCCTTCTTCAAGCTGTAGGCATAGAGACCCGATTTGTTTTTATCCCAGGGCATGTATATATCCAGGCATACCTGCCGGAGGCCATGAAAAGGTATAAGGCAGAGGAAAGCGATTATGTGAGCCTGGATGCGACATGCAAGAAATGCAAGTTTGGAGAACTGCCATACCTTGATTTCTCAGATAGCAAGGCTATATTTGGGTAGCACAACATGTGCAGAAAGATTTAAAAATGGAAGGGGATTCATCTTAATCAAGATTCCCAAAGACTAAGCTTAAAAAAGGTTAGTAGGGTAGGTTCAAATGGAAAAAGAACAGATATTAAATGCACTTAAGAGTATTAAGGAGGATTCTCAAAAAAGAAATTTCAAGCAGAGAGTAGACCTAATAATAACCATTATGGGGATTGACCTGAAGAAGCCGGAAAACAAGATTGACCTATATGTGCAGCTTCATCATGACAAAGGCAAGAAAACAAGGATATGCGGCCTTGTAGGTCCTGAACTGCTGGAAAACTCAAAAAAATATTTTGATGCAACAGTATCTTCTGATGAATTTTCAAGGGGCTTAGACAAGAAGAAACTCAAGGCGATAGCCAGGGAGAATGACTTTTTTGTTGCCCAGGTTAACGTAATGCCGCAAGTGGCAACATCTTTCGGAAAAATACTTGGTCCACTTGGAAAAATGCCAAATCCGAAGGCAGGATGCGTAGTTACGCCAAACTCAAACCTTTCACAGCTTGCTGAGAAGCTGCAGACAACAATCAGGATTAACATACAGAAGCAGCCGCTTGTCCAGACAACTGTGGGAAGCGAGGACGATGACCCTGAGAAGGTAGCTGATAATATACTCGTTGTTTACAATTCCCTCTTGCATGCATTGCCAGGAGAGAAAAATAATATCAGGGCCGTTTATCTTAAGCTTACCATGGGGAAGCCGATAAAGATAGGCACGAAACAAGAAGATGCGCCTGTTAAGCAAAAAGGCAAGCAATGAATGAGGTTGTAAAAGAATAATGGCCCATATAGCAGCTTACAAAAAGGAAACAGTAGCTAGGCTTGTCAAGCTCTTTAAGGAATATCCAATAATTGGAGCTTTGAATCTCGAGAACTTTCCAGCATCTTCCCTTCAACAGATGAGGCAGAAGCTTAGGGGAAAGGCGGTTATGGTAATGACCAAGAGAAGGCTGATGAAAGTTGCCTTTTCAGAAGCAGAGAAATTCAAGGCCGGAATAGATAAAATGTTCGGAAGCCTCAAAGGTATGCCGGCATTGCTTTTTACAAAGGAAAACCCATTTGCAATTTACAGGATAATCAGCAAGTCAAAGTCCCCTGCACCAGCAAAGCCAGGGCAGATAGCACCGAGGGACATAGAAGTAAAGGCAGGCCCAACGCCTTTCATGCCGGGCCCTATAATAGGCGAGCTTGGAAGTGCCGGAATAAAAACCGGAGTAGAGAATGGCAAGGTAGCAATAAAGCAGGATGCAATTATTGTGAAGGAAGGCCAGGAAATAAGCCAGAAGGCGGCATCAATACTTGCAAGGCTTGGCATACAGCCTATGGAGATAGGGCTTGACCTGACTGCCGCTTATGAGAACGGAACAATCTATGAAGGCAAAGTCCTTGAAATAGACGAAGAGAAAGTTGCTGCTGACTTGCTGCAGGCAGCGTCATGGGCAAGGAACCTTGCCATGGAGATAGCATATATCAGCAATGAAACAATTGTCGACCTTATTGCCATGGCATACAGGAAAGCCAAAGCGCTTGGAATAGAGGCGGCAATATATGATGACGGAATAATCGAAGAGTTGCTGGCCAAGGCGCACAGGCAATCAGCAGGATTGAATAACACATCAAGCTAAAATAGAAAAAACAACAATGGAGGGATTAATATGATATACGTGTATGCAGCTATGTTGCTTCACAAGGCAGGCAAGAAGGTTTCAGTGGAAGCTGTAAAGGGAGTCCTTACTGCTGCGGGAGTCGCAGCGGATGAGGCAAGAGTAAAGGCCCTGGTTGCCAGCCTCGAGGGAGTAAATATAGACGAAGCAATTGAAAAGGCCTCTGTAGTAGCAGTACCAGCAGCAGCTTCTGCTCACCCAGCAGAGAAGGGAGCTGAGAAGAAGGAAGAGAAGAAAGATACAGAGGACAAGAAGAAATCCGAGGAACAGGCCGCAGCCGGATTGGGCGCACTTTTTGGCTGATTCGGTATCCAGAAAAAGGCCATGACGCACTATGCTGACATCAGAGGAAAAGAGGGACCTGCATAGTAGTATCTCTAGCAAAGAGAATGAAGTAAGGGCGCTTAGGGATGAACTTAACAGGCTGAATCAGGATAAGGAGTCATGGTTTAAGAAGAAATCTGAAATCTCAGCACAGATAAAAGGGCTTATCTCCAGCCTGTATTCAAACAGGGACATGAGGAATACCCTCACCAAGGAAGTGAGGGAGATAAAATCCCTGAGAGATGTGCAGAACAAGGAGATAAGGGAACACATAATTCTGATAAAGGATCTTGAGAAGCAGAAGCTAACTGCCCTCAAGAAGCATAACCTTCAGGACCCAAGCGGAATTCTAAAGAGAATTAACGATATTGAGAATAAAATAGAGACCGAGCCCATGCTATTCGAGAAGGAAAAGGAGCTTATGAAGAAAATAAAGGAGCTTAAGAAGCAATACAAGGATGCCAGCGCTGTATCAGGCATAGTAGAAAAGATAGGAACTATATCTTCAGAAATAAATGGGCTCAAGCAAAAGGCACAGAAAACGCATAGGGATGTCCAGGCAAAGGCAAAGGAAAGCCAGGAAAGGCACGAGGAAGTAATAGGGGCATCAGGAGGGCTGAAGGAGCTTAGGAGAAAAGAAGAAGAGGCATTCTCAAAGTTTAAAGAGGTTAAGGCCAAGTTCGTAGAGACAAATGAAAAACTGAGGAAGGCGCTTGACGAGCTCAACAGAATGAATGCAAGGCTTGGTAAGGATAAAAAAGAGACGTCATCAATGAGGGAAGATAGAGCAATGATGTCGCTGCAGGAAAAGAAGAATTCAGTTGAAGAAAAGATAAGGAAAAGGGTGAAGATCACAACAGAGGACATACTTGCATTCCAGGAAGCTGAAAAAAAGAAATTCTTATAAACTTCCAGATTCTTATTTTGCCTATGATTCACATGAGCCACAAGGAAATGATGGCAGGTTTTGTTTTACTTGCAATAGCTTCCCTTATATCCCTTGTTTCCTATTCAGCTGTTGCAAATGATTATTCTGATATTCCAGGCAAAGAGAATAGTGATGCAGGCAATGAAACAGATAAGGCAGCCACGATGAAATGGGCTGCCGCAGCCCTGCCATTTACCATACTCGCAACATTTGTTACTTGTTTTTTCGCCTACAGGAAAGGAAATCAGAATAAACATTAATCTATTTTTCAACGGAAAAAGGCCATGTTTATTGAGGATTTTGTAACGAAAAAATGCAAAAGTATTTAAACATTAAATTTTAGGAAGTATAAGATAGAAGGTTCTTTAAGAATGAAAAAGAGGACAATCAATAGGTTTTCATTGCTTTTCTTATTCTCATTTATTTTCTCATTTTCATTATCCTTCATGGCGTATGCGACTGTTCTCGCTGGCTCAGTTTTCCTGCAGGACATTACTGACAATGCAACTTCAAAATTCAATTTTTCCAGCAGGACATATGGGAACGGGCACGTAATATTTGATGTATATAATGACGGTAGGCCGATGGTGGCGCCCATAAACGGCGCTAAGATTCTTAGCCTTGGGCACTTTAGCCCGGATTTAACAGGTGCAGAATTCAATACCTCATTTCTGAGAGTTCCAAACTCCTCTTTTGTCGATATAATTTGGTCTGAAACCTATGGAACATGGCCATCAGCAGAACCCCGCCCAGGAGACGTAGTGGCTTTGCTGATTGACAATTCTACCTATGTTGCCTTGTTCTTTGTTGAAGTTAGGTCTGGCTCCAATATCACTTTTATATATAAGTATAATAATCAGGCAGGCAATAACACTTATGGACAGCCAACTGGTTGCGGAGTATTTCAAGATATGAATCTCTGCTTTTCTAATATCAATTGCGAGTGGGATAGGGGAACATGCAGGCAAAATGAGGGTGGCTTTGATTTTCCACCGGCAGAATGTAGCATGTTGCCAAGGACTGCGTGCAATGGAATGGATCCAAATTTCTGCTCCTGGAATGCCAATTCAGGGACAGCAGGCCTGTGCAAGAATGGCGCAAGCGTCAACCCAAGTTATGGCTTCAACTGTACTGCAATACTCAATCACTCTGTCTGTATGAATTCCACGTTAACCATGAACACAGGCTTATGCACGTGGAATGGCTTAGAGTGTCAGATAAACAGCTCGAAGATAATTACAGATATCCCAAGGCCGCCTGTTTTTACATGTAGCGCTGTAGGCTATTCCGATAATAAGGCAAACTGCGAGCTTCTTGCCAACAGGTACTATATGCCTTGCGGATGGGGAAATACTACGAACAGGTGTGAGTCATTGTTCATTGATTTCGGGAAGTTTGAGGAGATGGGCGATATAGGCAATGAGGATACATGCAAGACGATGAGCGGTTCCTGGAAAACAGAAACCACTTTTGACCCGATTACCAACTCAGTGTCCAGCCAAAGCTGGTGTGAGCCTGGTGTAAATGTCAAGACATTTGATAAGGTAGGTGGTGGAGGCGGAGGAGGGGCAGGCTCCTTCTTCGGTGATGCAGGCCAGGTAGGTTCGTGTGGAAGAGATTGTTTCGCATGCGAATTTAACGGGAGCCTGAGATGGGCTACTGGAACGGATGCGCAACAGCAGTGCCAGTCATCTGCCGCAGGCTGCTTATTTAGGAACGATTCCAATGCATTCAACGGCTACGGCTGGTGCAATCCGGCAGCAGGCACTGGAGGAGCATTCAGTTGCGAGACATCTTGCGGCGAATGCATGCTCCAGCCAAACGCAACATCTGCATGCCAGAATTCTCCGGCAGGCTGCAGGTGGGATAATAATACTAATTTCTGTGCTCCTAAGGGAGAAAAGGGATGTTCACAGGATTGCTTCCAGTGCCATGATTCAGCAAGTTGCGACCTCTCACCTGCCTTCGGTGGCTGTAGTTGGGAGAACGATGCGTTCTTCTGCAAGCCGAACTCAGGAAAGTTTGAAGTATGCTATGATGGAATAGATAATGACAACAATGACAAGACAGACTGTAAGGACTTTAAGTGCAGTTCAGACCCTTTCTGTGGCGGAGATTTAACAGACTTAAACAAATGTGCGCAGTATTCCACCTCAAATACATGCGCTAGTGCCACAGGGTGCAATTGGTTCACAGAAATAGGCTTTTCATTCTGCGGGCCGGCATCCGAGCAGTGCTGGAGGAACGACACTTTCTTCACTGATCAGGCTGCCTGTAATAACTTTAACGGCGGAAATACATGCGTATACAAGACGGGAGGAGTATGCGGCGAGAATCAGACGCTATTTGATGTTTGTGTAACATTAAGCAATGCAGGAGCATGCAATACTAATCTCGGATGCAAGTGGGCTGCAGATGGATTTTGTGATGCGAAGCCGATTGTTGTCTGCGAAGATAATGCAACATTGCAAACATCTCAGATAGCATGCCAGAACGCAGGGTGCGTATGGCAGGGCGGCAATTTCGGAGGAGGATTTGAAGGAGGCAATTTTCAAAACTGCATAAGCCCATGCATAGATAGAAGTATAACTACTCAGAGCGGATGCGAAGCAGCTGATGATAATTCACCTTGGAGCAACGGAACATGCTCGTGGAACCCAGGATTCTGCGAGCCGAAGGATTTCATAGGCGGCTGCGAGGAGAATGATGGGGATTATACGGCCTGCAGGGCCAACACAAATTGCAACTGGTTTCAGGACCAGTTCGGCGGGCCGATGAAGGATCCGAATGGCTCAAATAGATTCGAGAACTATCTATTCGTCCAATCTACATGGCTGGCATTCGGTCTTCAGGAGCCTAATTTAGGGGGTCTTAACGTATCAAGCTACATAGTGAACAGGTCTGGAGGCAGCCAGCTTGCCCTTGAATGGGGAAGGGACAATGATAACGCAGCTGTTGGCAATTTGTTCAACATGACAAGGTTAAGGTGCAATGCTAACATACTCATGCAGTATAACTGGACAACAAGAAACTGCAACATAGGAACGTGCGGCCAATATAACGGGACAGCAACATGCGGGGGAAGCGTAGTTGATTATTTCTTCAACAATACATTGAGGAGTGCAAAACTGGAGGTTATGTGGAGGGCGCCTATAACAGAATTGTCTTTGGACGCAAATGAAGGAAATGACCAGATTACAACAATTACAAACCAGACAACAGTCAAGATAGATGGTCTTCTTAATGAGCATGTATTCGAGAATTCAAGTGCTAGGGACCATACCAATGCAAGCAGAGTCAGGACTTCTTTCGGAATATGCGACAGCAAGCTTACAAAGGAGTTCTTTGGCGGGATGGATATGGACCCACCAATACCAATTGCAGGGGACATATTAGGGGACGTAAACTCAGGAACTCCTTACCTTGACATTGTAGGACTTGGTGTAAAGAAAACCCCTTCAGCATATATGTATGGCATACCAACCAGAAATATATCTAGTTCTGTTATCTGCAACGGAGTCCCTATAAATGGGCAATCACTGGGAGCAGGGGTCAATGCCTCTAAGTACTACTTATATCTGGATACCAATGGAATAGCAACAGGAGGCTGCTCGCCCGAGAATGATGCAAGCTTGTTAGGATTTGAGTATCTCTTCAAGTATGTTGCTCAGCAGGATGGCACAACAGGCAAGCTTTCAGAGACGCTTCTCACGCAGCAATGCAATGCAGGAAGCTGGGTTGCTTCAAGCATATCTTTTAAGTCTGACAAGAACAAGGGTTGTGGCTTTGTCTCAGGGCCAATCTTCGGCATAGACAAGAGCACCTTCACAGGGAAAAGCGATGTATATACCAATGTGAGCTGGAGAACATATGCCACATCTGCAAACTCAACAGGGAACTCAAGTTCTGTAACGGATAGCGTAGGCCCAGGGGCAGCCGATTTCAAAGGAATTAACGTTGAGTTGCTTGATTGCTCCAATCCGGCACAGAAGGATAATGCTCAGTGCTCAAAATTCAAGCAATTTGGAATGTTCCCGGGTGAATTCGGACCGGCATGCATTGACTTAATAGACAATGATGGTGATGGAAGCACTGATTGCACTGATTATGACTGCAAGTATGACCCATTCTTCTGTTCAGGAACTTTCGGGATACAGGAAAACGATAAAGAGTCCCCGAGCATAGTATGGACCAAGCTGAACAAGAAAAGCCCAGTATCGCTGCAGTTCATTTTCGGTACAAATGAGCCCTCAAACGGCACTGTAAGATTCTATAGGAACGATTCAACCTGCTCTACAATAAACGAGACAGCGTTGGATAAGGCACTGCTTGATGGCGATTCATATACCAACTTCAAGCCACACCATGTAGCGAGCGTCACAGGCTTGAGTGCAAATACCACGTATTTCTATAAGCTTTACTCATGCGACCCAAGTAGTAACTGCGCGTTGTCAAGCTGTAGCAACGTAACTACTGCAGCAGAATATGATAACATAACCTTTAAGGTGATAATCCCTAGTGGTTGGGTAATTGACATTCCAAGCATAAACCTCTCAAATTACAGTGGGCTTTATGCCCTCAAGGCATCAACGGAGAACCTTATGGATATGAATATAACCATAAAGAACCAAACAACAAATGATAAAATAAAGCTTGTTGGAGCAAGCATATTTGAAAAACTGACTATAAACCTCTCTAAGTTCGTCAGTTCTTCTGGATTGCTTGGAATGGATGCATTCCAGTTCCAGAGCTTCAAGCAGAAGACTGGCGCAGACAAAGCAGTTGTATACATACCAACATCAGGTGCTAAAAACGTATTACAGCATTGTGATGATGATGGAGCTAACTGTAAGGATGTTACAAGCAATGTAGACTGCACTTTCACCAGTAGCGCCGCAGAGTGTGAGGTGCCTGATGCGATCGGCTTGGGGTTCTCCACATATAAGGCAGTAGCAAATACAGGTGGCTCCTCTTCAAGCTCTTCATCTTCAGGCGGCGGAGGCAGCAGCGGAGGAGGTTCTGCAACTCCTCCAAAGAAGAATGAGACTGCCAAGGTAGCAGACAAGGAACCAGCGAAAGTGGAAGTTCCAGCTGAGATAGTTCAGGAAGAGATTGTGCAGCCAGAAGAGAAAGTCATACCTTTAGCTGAAGAAGATAAAAAGGAAGCTGTTTTGATGAGATGGGATGTAATTGCAGTTGCCTTTGCCATAATAATAGCAGTTTCTCTATTTCTCATGGCTTATTCACACAAGAAAAAATAAAATTAGCTGAGAATCGATTTTCTTTCTTTTTCAGGAAATCTTTCGATTGCATACCTGAGCATAGTTCTTGGCATGTTGTCCTTTCTCTTAGTAATAAACTCTTTAGCTACCTTATTGTCCTTTTTGTAAACTTCCCTGAGCATCCAGCCGCACGCTTTATGTATCAAATCATGATTGTCTTTCATCAGCATGTCGGCAATTGCAAACGTGTCCTTATAATTGCCTTCCCTTATGAATGCGAGCGTTGAAATAATTGCAATTCTTCTTTCCCAAATATTTTTTGATATTGCAAGATTATACAACATGCCCTTATCAGAAGAAAGCAGATGCTTGCCAATTATATAAGGGGCAGAGCAGTCAACAAGGTCCCAGTTGTTTACATATTCCAGGTTCTTAATGTAGAATGAGAATATCTTTTCCTTGCCTATTTTGTCTGCTCTGATATATTCCCCAATGAGGATGATGAAGGCTGTAAGGCGACATTCATGCTCTTTGCACTTAAGAAGCTGAGAAATTCCTTTAAGGCTCAAATCCCTGTTCATTCCTGCGATTTTTCTTTGCTCAGGGACAGTGATGCCCATGAAAACATCGCCTTCGCCATATTCACCTTTTCCTGTCTTGAAGAATCTCTTCAATATCCCTGCTTTTTCCGGATTGGCTTTTTTCTTCAGGGCAAACAATACATTTTCTGCGTCATGCATGGCCTTGTTTTCATGGAATAGTTTAAAAATGATTGGATAAATTCAACACCATGAAAAAGGTGCTTGCATTCGGCTCATTCGACAGATTGCATCCCGGGCATTTGTTCTTCCTGTCTGAGTCAAAGAAAAAAGGAGACATGCTTTACGTTGTCCTAGCAAGGGAGAAGACAATAATAGAGATGAAGGGGAAGAAGCCAAAGTATTCTGAAAAAGAAAGAAAGCAGCACCTTGAGATTACAGGAATACCTGATAAAGTTATTCTTGGGAGCGAAGGGAATAAGTATGCAATTCTTGAGGAGGTAAAGCCTGATGTCATATGCTTGGGCTATGACCAGAAGCATTTCATTGAATCTCTTCCGGAAGAGCTTTTGGCCAGGGGGCTAAAGCCTGAGATTGTCAGGATAAAGCCTTACAAGGAGCATATCTTCAAGAGTTCAAAATTGAAATAATCATGAGATATACCTTTTCTGCTTTATGCAAAGTATCCAGTCCGTAAGTATCCTTGTCTCATACTCATCTGTCGTATGTATTGATTCGTGCACATCCACCATTAGTGCCATGCTTCCGAATAAGTCTTCTCTCCTTGCTATCTTGCCTGAACCAAGATAAGTGAACCCAAGGACTCCGCCCATAAGTGATTTTGGCATTATGTCAAGTGCCTTGTCAAGCGCAAGCCTGAAATCCTGTCTTGTAATTTCCAGCTTGTCAACGTAACTCATAGCCTCATACCTTATAGCATATCCTTTATTCTGGCTATCATAGCTGATTGTTAATTCATACTCCCTTTTCTCAGCATGTGTTTTTTCAATCTTTATGAATGAGCTATGAGATGATAAGGTTAATTCCTCTTTTTGCCTAATTGATGAATAAGAAATGCCCAATCCATAATTTACAGGAAGGTTCATCGGAATGAATGCATCATACCTTACTATGGCAGTATCTTTGCCTGTTTCTTCCTTTTTATCCCGGAAGGTATGATTTTTCATTACCTCTGGCACGAAAACTCTACTTGCACTATTTTCTGCTTTAGATTCTATGTATACAAAATCCTTGGCCAGTATTTTTTCAAGGTCTGATGCCTTCTTAACTTTTTTTGGTTTTTTGTATAGGATTAAGCTGCATATTACATCCAGAATCTGCGGACTTAATTGTGGAGTTTCCATGGTCATTCTGTTTTGCATACAGCCAATCTTTAAATATATATTGAGTTGATTTTATTAAGCACATAAGATTTTTAAACTGATACAAACATTAATAGCTGATGCAAAAGGAAAGGCAGATAATGCAAGGGATGATTCTGGCTGCCTTATTTGCGGCCCTAACTGCTGTTGCTGCTCAGGTAAAAATTCCGCTTTCTTTCACTCCTGTACCGATAACGCTCCAGACTCTCATGGTGCTTCTTTCCGGAGCAATGCTTGGGGCAAGGTATGGTGCCTTGTCACAATTCCTATATTTGGTTTTGGGTGCGGCAGGCTTGCCTGTATTTGCCGGAGGCTCTGGAGGAATAGCTTCCCTTTTCGGACCTACGGGCGGGTATTTGTTCAGCTATCCTATTGCGGCTTTTATCGTTGGATACATGACGGAAAGCAAGGGAATCAGAAAGTCTTTGAAATATGCACCTGCAGCAATACTTCTCGCATTGGTGCTGCTTGCCTATATTGACATTGTACTAGGATTCGGAATAATCAAGCTAGGACTTGGGCAGGGCATTAAAAGAACAATTTTGCTTGCAAGCCTCACCTTTATCGCAGTTCTGTTTTTGGTAACCTTGTACCTAATAAAGAAAAGCAAGATAGACGCAAATGCAGTACTTGCAATGTTTGCAGGCACTCTGATTATTTATGTAATGGGCTCTTTGCAGGCAAAAATAGTCCTTCCTGAATTGACATGGCAGGGAATATTTGCAGGATGGGTATTGCCTTTCATCATAGGCGACACAGTAAAGCTGCTCATTGCCGCTTATTTGTCAACGGGCCTTAATCTCAAAAGATACTTAAGATGATGCTTTTTTGTGTTTTCTCATACAGCTGCATGAATTGCATGAGATGCCTTGAGAGCATCATGAAATTGGATAAGGCATACAGAAAATACGGCCTTAATGCTGTTTTAGTGCATCCTTCTGAATGGGAATTTGAGAAAAGCAAGGAGAACATTGCCATGGCAGCAAAGGATTTAGGCATCAGCTTGCCTATAATAGTGGATAGGGATAGGAGAATAATAAAGGGAATGGGCGTGAATTTCTGGCCCGCACAAATTTTATTTCATGATGGAAAGGCAATATACAGGCACATAGGAGAAGGAGAGTATAAAAAACTTGAAGACAAGATACAGGAGATATATGGAGCAAAGAATAAAGCAGTTTTCAGTAAAGAGCCTATTATTACAAGATACCCTGCACTTTACTTCGGGAGAAGAAAAGGGAACTTCAAGTTCACTTATGCTGGAGAGTGGAAGCAAGGCAAAGAATATTCAGAGGGGAAAGGCGTGGTTATCTTCCCTGTAAAAGGGAGAAAGGTTTATGTTGTTGCAGAAGCAACCAGGAAAACAAGAATACTCGTGAATAAGAGGCAAAAAATAGATATATCCTATCCTGGATTATACCTGATTGCAAGCTTTAAGAGAGACATAGAAAGAGAGATAAGCATCATTTCAAATAGTAAGATTCGGCTTTATTCGGCGGCCTCATTATGATAAAAATACAGGAAGTATACTACGAAAGCGAGGGAAAGAGCATACTGAAAGACATATCCCTTGAGATAAAGCAAGGAGAATTTTTAGCCATAGTCGGGCCAAACGGCTCAGGCAAGACTACCCTGATAAAACATCTTAATGGAATACTCTCACCTACCAAAGGCAAAGTTGAGGTTGATGGATTAGACACCTGTGAAAGAGCAAGGGATATCATGAAGAAGGTAGGCATAGTTTTCCAGAATCCTGATGACCAGATTATAAATTCTATTGTGGAAGAGGATGTAGCTTTTGGCCTTGAAAACATGAAAGTAAGCACTGGCAAAATCCAAGAGAAAGTAGATGGAATGCTTAGCAAGATAGGCATATCAGAACTGGCAAAGGAAAATGTAAACAATCTTTCTTTCGGGCAGAAGCAATTGGTAGCGCTTGCCGGCATTCTTGTAATGGAGCCAAAGCACATAGTTTTTGATGAGCCCTTCTCATGGCTGGACCCCAAGAATAAGGGAAGGATAAAGAAAATAATGGAGTCCCTGAATAAAGCAGGCACGACGATAATAATGGTGACCAATAACCTTACTGACATAAGCTCGGACAGGGTAGTCCTGCTGCATAAAGGAAGAAAGGCATTTGACGGGGAAAAGAGTAGCCTCACAAAGGATATATTAAGAAAGGCAGAGATGGATGAACTATAATCTTTTCGGCCAGTACAGGGACAGGAAAACAATAATCCACAATCTCGATCCAAGAGTAAAGGTTATTTCTGTATTTATCCTGAGCACTTTGATACTGTTTATGGGTAGCTGGGGCGAGAGAATAGCATTAACTTGCATGATTGTAATTTTTATGGCTATTTCAAGGATAAGGGTTGCGGAGGCGCTGAGGGCATTAAGGCCATT
>JAGVYS010000038.1 GCA_018303125.1 Candidatus Woesearchaeota archaeon
ACAGTAAAAACGTTCTTACAAAAGTAGGGAGTGTAAATGAATTTGTGCTTTCAGATAATACGTTTATTGGCAATGAGTGCATGTATAGAACACAGATTGCCGGGCAGTGTTCAGGCTCTGATGCAACATCTCCTGGAAGAATAAATGATTTAAGGGTTTATTACATAGAGGGCAATGTTCCAAAGCTTACATGGACCGCTCCCGGGGATGATGGCGGCGTAGGAAAGGCAAAGAAATACATAGTAAAATTAAGCAGGGACAATCCAATAACTGATGCCGATAAGTGGGTAGACCTTCCGACATTTACCCCTAATAATGTGCCGCTTGAGGCAGGTTCAAAGGAAGAAGTGGTTATAAGGGGGCAGGGGGCAAAGGATTTCAGGTATTTCGTAATAAAGGCAGTGGATGATAATGATTTCATATCACCTATATCCAATAACGCAGAATACATAAGTTAGAATAGCTAAAGATTCTTTAGCTTAATTCATATAAGAATTCCATCAATCTTTTGTGGGAGATTATACAATTGGCATAATGCCCCCTATTTTTCTACAATCTCTCATTTATTCAACGTAATTTATCCGGGTAAAGCAGGTAACAATAGAAAGTAACACTAGCTGCATAGATGGCACTAGAAAGAGGGCCAAAGAATGATTGGATACTCAAGTGAAATCGCTTCAATTTATAGCAAGGAATTTAATAACCGTAATGGTCTTTCCTTGCCTATATCAGGCGAACCGTTAACAAATTCATACGGATATTAACGTCCGCCGCCATAGTTGCAGTCATTACAAGTTGAAGATATTTACAGTCTTGAAGGATAGTAATCTAAACTTGAAATAATCTATGGATATATCCCAATTATGCTTTACCTTACTTCAAATTGGTTTGAGTAGATTCTTCCATTAATAGAATATCCGCCCTCTACTTCTTTAGCCGAACCATCCGTAGCATAATCATAGTAAGCAGGCTTAAGCTCATTAGAGTAGAGTAGATTATGATTTGTATCCTGCACCTCAAGGTATAGCCTATATGTTCCTTTATCCCCTACAGCCGGTGTGAATCCTCCTTCAGACGACCAGAAACCCTGCAGCAATATATGATACTTTTTACTGCTATCTCCAAATGGACCAAACTGTTCCAGTGAAGCACTGGAATACACTTCTTTGAAATCCTTCCAGACACCGCCATTAAGCTTTTGTACACCTAACAGGATATATGCAGATTTGGCAGCTCTCTTATTATTCTGTATAAAGCTTATTTCATGAACATCCTTTCCATCGCAGTCATCATCAAGGCCATTCCCATCCTCCTCTGGACCTTGAGGTACACAAGTCAGAATAATTCCAGCAATTGCTGAAAAGTCAGCTGCATTAGTTTTTGTGAATTCAAATTCTATAAAACCATCAACAGAAGCAACTAACTCTTTATCTTGTTCAGTAACATACTTTAGTTTACCATTGACCACAGAAGGAATATCTGTTTTATAAGCGAACTTAATTTCTTTTACAGTAACTGTCATCTCATCTTGCCTCCAATAACATAAGTTATGTTGTAAGTCGCATTGACAGGCAGCTTAAACCTGTAAGTGGCTTTCTGCGAATTAAAGTTATGGAAATCAACAACTAGCGCCTGAGGCCCTGCTGTTGGGTTTGGCCATTCAGTAATCTCATGCTCAGACACCCAACTCTGCCATGTCCCGTAATCCTTATCCCAACTGTCAATAACCCAGCCGCCCCAGCCAGGTGTGGCAGGAACAGCCCTTACGCCAAACCATGAGCTAATCGGATTGTAGACTATATTATTAAACTCTCCAAGAGCATTAAAGTCTATTACATATCCTTTTGGATTAAGCTTGCATGTATTAGAGCACAAGTCACCATCATTTGTGTTGCGATCATCGCACTGCTCATTATCTAAATCTGTGGCATAATCACCATCTTCCCCTGCAAGATCAGTTATGCCGTCCCCACAGAAAGATCCTAGTAGTGAATTGATAGACATGTCCGCAAACTTGAAAGACCCTTGAGCCTGAATATAATTGCTTATCTCAGACTCTGGGGTATCTGGCGTATTATACCTCATGACAGCAGTCTGTGCAAAGACTGTTTTTCCTTTGCATTCATCGGGTATTATTGGTATTCTCCACTCTCCAGATAGCTTAGAGCCGGAAATTATTGGCCCTCCTTCATAATATATCCCCTGCAACGGAGTATTTTCCCATTGTATCACACATTTTGCTTCAGGGTCCAGTAAAAGTGAACTTAAGGACATTGAGCCAGGTGCAGGGCCTGCAGGAGGAACCTCAGACGCATCAACCTGTATATGGTTTGCGCCCTCGCAGATTGAGTCAGGACTTATATCTCCCCTTATGTTTATGTACTCACCTATATCAGCATACCCGTTCTTGGTTAAAGGATTTTCTTGAAGGTATATGTCCACTCTTGTAATTTCGCACTTTTCCCTGCAGATTTTGAATGTTCCTGAAGGCTCGACAGGATTCGACCTAAGTCTCTTGTGGATATCCTCACTCGCTACAGGCGCAGTAGCAGGAGGAGCTAAAAGCAGGAAAGCTTCCTTGCTATAAATATCCTTTCCCTTGCAGTAATAGGGTACATTGTTAGGCGGCGGGTTATTAGGCACACCCCATATGCCCATAAAATTCCTTAATGCATAATTAAATATCTGATAATATCCTACATAGCCCCTCTGTGTTTTAAACCACATTCCCGGAAGGTTCAACTGATTCCATCGCACCTTGCACTGTCCAGTGCCGTCAGAAGCTGACGCATAGAAATATTCTGCATTGTTGCACGCAAGTGCATTCTCCACTCTTCCCTTTATCAAAACCATTTCATTAGGGTTATCAAGGTCAATGCAGCCATTGTCATTCTTGTCTATTAGTTCAATGGATGACTCTTCCAAAACACAGCTCGGCACGCCTCCACACTTTATGCCAAAATCTCCTGAAGCATTCACATAATTGCTTACTTCAGTGCCCGGAACAGTATTCGGGGCAAAAAGCGCTGCCTCCATTGCATAAACTCTTTTTCCACAACATGAACCTGGAGTTTGCGATGGGAACGGCCACATCGGTGCACTTATGTCATCTGCGATAAATTGGTTGCCTGAAAATTTCACAGGGGCGCTGATGCCTGTAATCCCACCACTAGTACCGCCATTCCATGTAATCGAGCAAAATTCGCTTGAACTGTAGCTGGTTGGGTAATTCCTTGCATTAACTTGTATATTTTTTGCATTGGCGCATGCTACGGCATCAACTACCTCTCCGGTAATCTTCACCTTGTCCCCATAATTTGCCCCGTCATGGTTATTGTCTATAAGCTCTATGTAGGCACTCTTGAGCGTGCATGGCTTGGCAAATGTAAACTTTCCTCCTGCATCTGCTGTATTGCTCTGGATATTGCCTAATTCTGGCTCACCACGATACAATCTTCCAATGCCAAAAATCATTGTTTTTCCTTTGCATTCATTTGGCACAACAGGTATTTCCCAGTAACCAACAAAAGCTCCCTGGTTTTCATTAAGGCCCCAGCCGTCAAAATGCTGTGGCAGCTCGCTTGGCTTTTTCAGCTCAATCCTGGAATACATCCCTTTGTTAATGGATGCATCTCTAAGTGCGATGGTGCAAACTCCGTCAGTGCTTTTAGTTTCCATCAATGCGTAATCAGCCATAGTGCACTTATCCTTTAATTCCACATGCCCTTTCAGCTTTATCCTGTCTCCCGTCCATCCATATTGAATGATATTGCCATTCTTATCCTGAAGCTCCATTTCAATATACTGAAACTTGCATAGCTGTGTGCTGGGCCCTGATCCGCCGAAAGTGATTGAGCCTGTGGCTTTTCCAGTTTCCCTTGTTACATAGTTGCTCACTACCTGGCTTGTTAAAGAAGGTGGAGATGCCCTTAATACTGCTATGGTTGCATTTACTGTCTTGTCTGTGCAATCAGCCGGTATGCTGCTTGTAAGTTGCCATTCTGTCGTTATTACATTGCTGGTCGCAGATGCAAGATTCAAGTTACTATTGTATATTCCGCTGATTTTGGCCAAATCCCATTGCACGGTGCACTCGCTCTGGCCTGCAGTGCTACTAAATTCCTTTGCATCAACCTGTATGTGCTTTGCAGCAAGGCAATTCTGTGGGTTATTGACCTCAAAAAGGATGGTTACTTTCTCATTCTGGTCAACCTTGCCATTCTTTAATACGGTATCCTGTGAAGGTGAAAAGCTTATGGATGCTTTCTTCAGCTCGCAGGTTTGTGAGGCAAATGTGAATAAGCCTGTTGATTGGAAGTAATTGCTGATAACTTTTGTACTACTGAGCAAAGGACCACCGTCCCTAAGGGCTGACAGGCCTGCATAAACTGTCTTTCCGCTGCATGCAGAAACTATTACAGGAACTTTCCAGTTAAGCCTAACGTAAGCACTGCCATCTGGTATGGTTGAATCTACAGGAATGAAATCTGCCGCACTAATAGGATAATAATTTACGCCATTAAGAGTTGCCGAAGAACCGAAGCCGAGAATGCAACTATTTTGTAGGTCAACTGCATCAACCTGTATATGTCTTGCAGCAATACATGCAGCCTTGGAGTTTACATAGCCTAGGATTATAACATTCTCGTCAGAATCTGCAACCCCATTACCCCGTGTTGCAATATTGCCGCTATAATCATCATGCCTTATAGTAACAGACGTAATGATACAAGGTTCATCTATTTTTTTAGGAGAAGGTATGCCGCAGCAAACCTTGTAAGGATATGCCGTCCCTGCAATTCCTGCATGTGCATTCGTTGTTTCTGTAAGGGCTGCAACCTCTTTTTCATTAGAAAGGCAGAACGATGATGAAAGTCTGCAGTCCAGATTTCCATAGCATATATAATCATAGCCTGCAGTCTTGCTACTTCTCTTTGGGTCTTCTGCATGCGCGTTTTTCGTTCCTGATGCAGCAATAACCCTATTGGCGTTGTTTTGGGAGCATAGCCATGGGTTTACTCCTGTGTATTTTTGCCCAAAGATTTCATCGTAGCATACTGGCACGGGCGCAGATGTGTCGCCATGCGAGTAGACATGCGCATTTTTCTCAGATGAAATCCTGAACATCTCCTGATTGGCATCTGAACATCTGTAATAAACAGGCTCTGGAACAGTTTTTTTAACACATTCTTTTAGGTCATTAGAAGTCATGGTGCTTTTCCACTTGTGCATGCCAGTCAATACATAGTAGGATTCCCACCTCTGAAGTGGCCAGTCATCATAGGATCCCCACACTTCATAGTTTGAAAGAGGGTTGTAGCTGACTTCAAAAGTAACCGGTTCGGAAGTAGAGATACTTGCAGCTTTGCTTGCAACAACTGAACCATCCTTAAATACTTTAAAGTCAGGAAAAAGATGAGGAATATTAGTAGAAGTGTAGTAATCGTAGACATGGGGCAGGGAGGAGTAAAGTGGTACGGAGGAGATAGAAATATGTAATTTATCACCGCGTACTTCATAAGAGATTTTTGGAGGATTTTGGCAAAAAAAATCCAAGTATTCAAGTGTTAACTGATCTGGGGAGGAGGCTGGGCATGAATGCCAAAGTGTATCTGGCGAAGGACCGCTAAATTCGTACATAGTGCTAGCGGCGAATGTCCCAGAGCATGCTTCTGGCTTAATTGTCGATATGTCATAAAAGTAGAGTCTGGAATGCAAATCATATGTTGGGCTTGCTGCACCGTAGCCTGCTTCAGTTGGATATATCTTTGGGTGTGGAAAACCGCTTGCCTCGCTTGCAGACCATTCAATCAAGGCAACATCATTGAATATCTTCAGCAATCTCATTTCTGAGATTCCCTTGCTTGTGTCCTTGCCAGGGTCAGAGTATTTCTCTGTCCATGCACTGCCATCATACTTTAGCAGTTTAAAGTCGCGGCTATCCTCCTCAACCAGAAGGTCGCCTCCCCTAAGCTCAGTACTAACAAAAAGAGACGTTCCATCATCTGCGAAGGAAACTATTCTTGATTTGGAAAAATCATAGTTTACCTCAGTAAAGGCAGTTCCATCATAGGAATAAAGCTTTGAATGGTATACTCCAGTTGATGATCCTATTGTGACGCAACCGACTGCCAGATAAAGCTTATTGCCGAAAGAGTAGAGAAGGGAATCAACATATTTTGTCTGATACCACTTCAGTGAATTTTGCGTGTCCAGATATGATTCTGTCCTTGTGTCCTTGCAGACATCTGCCTGGTTCAAAGGAGAGGTAAGCACATTAAAAAGGTTCAAAGTATAGGTTGTATCTCCTTTTACATATATATTATCTCGCCATGATGAAGGGTACCCTTCTATGTTTGGCTCTTTCACAACTGGAGAAGGGTAAGCTGTTAAGTACATCTTATTGTTATACACTACCATATTTCTGGGATTTCTCCAGCTGTTTGTGTCTCCATATGGATAGATCCCCTGTATGCTTGTAAGCCGTGCGCCCGAGCTAGGTAATTCAACAGTATAAACCCCTCTCTTGGTCTGGCTTATATACAGCACGTTGTTAAACACTTTAAAATCATTCAGTATTTCGTATTGGGGACTGGACGTATATATGCCTGCATTTACGTCATAAATAATCACTCCTCCTGTTCCATCTGTATTGTACCTGAATATCCTGCCACTTACATCGCCTACATAAAGCTTGCCTCCCTCAAACTGGAATGTAAGTATCCTCGCATCTTTGTAACTCTGGCCATTCGGCTGCACCTGTGGCAGGGAAAGAAGTGCTCTCCATGAAGTGCCATCAAATGAATATATTTCAGCATTAGTGTCATAAGTGTTGGTTATCCCATCAGGGTCATAGTTATGTGAGTAATAGAGCTTCCCATTGTACTCTTCTGCGTGACCAACATCAACCTTCCAGTATTTTGTATGCTTGTATGTATCCCATAATCCGTCTGCACTTGCCTGTTCCAATGTAAAACTCTCGGCAAAAGCAAGGGAAGAAGCCACTGATAAAATAGTACACATAGTAACCAAAAATCCAATTCCGTGTCCATTAATTTTTTTGGCCTGCATATTACTCTGTTATCCCCACTGTCTCACCAACCGAATATATCTCCTTGTCTGTCTTAAGGAAAGCCAAAAAGTCAAATGATGAATCAGACTCTGTAACCGTACCGGATGCAAAGTCCCATACAAGGGTTACGAGCCTGACAGGCTTTAATTGATCCGTTCCATCTATGCGTGCATCCAGAACTGTGAGCTTTTCAGTCTTGACTATGTTTGCGCTCCCGCTGTTAAGTATTTCCAATACATCTTCTAAGTTCTCTCCGCCATTGCCGCCCTCATTCCTCCCATTCCAGCCAAAGTACTGTGTATCCCTCCCTATAATTATAGGAGTTGGAAGGTTTTGTATCTTTATATCCTCTATATCCTTCTCATCTTGCGTTGTAAAAAAGAAAAGGTACTCTTTCTGTATGCCCAATAATATTTTTGTCCTTGGGTAATCAATTTCAGCAAATTTAAGCAATACCTCATCAGTTATAGTATCATCCTTGACAAGACCAACTTTCAGGACGCTGTCCTTATTCCAGTCATCAGGAAATGCTTCACCTAAAAGAACAGTGCTTATGTGCGAGCCTTCGCTCTGGAGGGCCCCGAAATCATCTTGGCCCTTCTGAAGGCTCACTACTTGAAAATAGAATACAGCTATCCCAATCATGATAACTACGATAAGGAAAATTGTACTAATAATCAGCGCTTGTGATTTCCTCATTCTGTCCTCTTTTTGATATTATTGGCACTTCCCTTTTAAAAATCTTACTAATCTTCCAAAAGGGCATTCATCGAAAAAACCATGAAAGGACTGCTTTTTCGTTCCTGTTCTTTGCTGCACATTTTTCTCTGAACCTTGAGAGAATGAATGACAACTCGCGGCAACTTGATATTGGGTATAAGATATACCTAAAAAAGGTATAAAATAACCGAAAAATATTTAAGGATTAAAATATACCTAAAAAAGGTATAAAATAACCATGACTTCAGTTGAGGAGCATATCAGGAAAATACAGGAGCATCTTGAAGGACTCAATGAATCCATTGAGAGAGGCATTGAAAAGCGCCCTGCTACCATAGCGTTCCATTGCTCGGCTTGCTCGCTGCAATTGCTTGAATTGTACTTTCATGCTGCCAGAAAGATTGACATGGGAAAGACGCTCAACCATGAATGGTTCAAGCGGCCGACAAAAGAGCAAAGGAAGGAACCGATTGCTAAACGGCACCTCAAAATAGATATACCTGAAAAGAGCATTATCTACGAGCTGCTCTACGAAATAGAAGAAGAGCGCGGTTCGCTTATGTATAGCAAGCCGACAGAAGGGCAAACAAAGAAGGTTATAGTGGCATTCAACAAATTCAAGGGAATAATAGGGAGGTTGCTGCGCAATGAGGGAATCGAAATCTAGGGAACTGATTGCTTACGCATCCGCATTTGCATCATGGATCATACCTAAAGTAGAAGCAGAAGAGGTAATCCTGTTTGGCTCGGTTGCACGCGGTGATTTCGCCGAAGAGAGCGATATCGACATCTTCATCAATGTAAGTGGAGATGTGAAGAAACAGGAATCTGCTGAGAAAACTGCACGAAAGGAGCTTGAGCTTTTTTACGCCTCCAAGATAGGTGAGATTTGGAAGCTTAAAGGAATAAATCATAAAATCTCGCTCAAAGTAGGAAATCTTGAGCAATGGCAGCTCAAGCGCAGTATCGTTGCAAATGGCATTGTTCTCTATGGCCGGTATAAAAGCATGCCTAAAAATACAAAGGCATATACTCAGTTTGTGCTAAAACCTGTGCAAAAAATTTCTGCAAGAAACAGGGTTATTCGCACATTGTTCGGAAGAAAAGAAAAGGGCTACATGACAAATGGCTTGGTCTCAGAATGGGGCGGAAAAAAGCTTACTCCCCTTTCCTTCGTTATCCCTCATGCCCATACACAGGAAATAATAATGTACCTCAATGAGGACAAAGTCAGCTATACGCTTTTTGAGTTCTGGACTGACGCATTCTGATGCCTTCTGATTTACCTTCTTAGTGTACAGTTGCACAACAACAAAAAGTACAGTTCATGGATTTAAAGCGGAAACTTAGGCAAAGGAAAATCGTACGTTTTAACAAAGCATCAACCATTCTCAATACAATAACCCTTATAATGGAAATAAATATACTGTTCTGTGTCATGCTTATCTTCAACATCGGTTAAGTAAGTCAATATAGGGCTGCCATCTGTACAATAAGTATCAATTACTCTATAATAATTAAATATTAGTAAGCTTCTGAGTACAGCTACCTGTGCCTGTTGTTGCTCCACACTTAAAAATTTTGGCACCCCAATCATTAGTGTGACCACCAGTTTTAAGACCTTCAGCCCATTCTATAGTCCCTGTCGTTGCCCCACTGCCTCAGGTCCCCGTACCGCCTGAGCCAATCTCGACTATAGACATAGTAGACACTCCATGAGTTTGACCTAATCTTGTTGTAGGCGCACGATTTATGACACAGGATCCCATCACTCCTTCTTTACGAACCTTAATTTTATAGTTCCTGCTTGAAGAATCTATGGCTGTATCCACATAACTGATACTTCCTTGTTCTGAATCACCATTCCATGACTGATCAGATACAGCAAATGGTGCTATTAGCTCTGTATCTCCTTTAAACAAACCAACAAAACAACTTCCTGAACTTTGAGGATTTCTAGCAATCACATTTGCGTTTATTAAAAACTTGGAATTTGAAGCAGAAGGAACAACAGTAATGCTTAGCTCAGGTAGTTCAACCCAAGAACCGGAAATAGTGTCACTTATTGTAGAAGAAACTGAATTATACACGTTTAGTACTCCGGTAACTGCCCCCGCAGCCCCACATGTAATCAAGCCATCCGTTCCAACTTTCAGTACCTGCCCAGCTGAGCATCCTGTTGGTGCTACAAGCTCGCTTGTTAAATGACCAGGATTTGGCTTGACACCAAATTGTGCATAAACCACTAGTATACCTGCAAGAAAAACCGCTACTACAAAAAGAGCATAAAACTTCTTCTTTGTAAGATTCACCTCAATTTTCATTATTCAGCCATAACATCAGATATATTTAAATATTTTGTTTAATGCAAAAAAGTGTTCAGAAGCCAAAATGAAAAATCTCAGGAATTTCAAGCTGCAAAGCATGATTAATGCCCCGGATTCTATCACCTTCCTCAATCTTTTGTGCGGCGTATCATCAATCATTTTTTCCATGAATTCGATGTTCAGGGAGGCTGCATTAGCCATCCTGCTTGCAGCCCTATTTGACTATCTCGACGGTAAAACTGCCTCAATGCTCAGGATGAAAACAGATTTCGGGAAAGAGCTTGACTCTATAGCAGATGTTGTGAGCTTTGGCGTTGCACCCTTTGTATTTGGGCTTTCGTATATTGAATATGATGCATTTCTTTTGATTTCTTCTGCCTTCTTTGTTATCTGCGGTGCGGCAAGGCTGGCAAGATACAACATAATGAATTACAAGCAAGGGTTCCTGGGCATGCCAATAACAATGAATGCCTTTATTTTCCCATTGATTTACTTTTTAGCTCTGCCTGACATAGTATACCCAATAGCATATGCACTTGCCGGCTTCCTCATGGTTTCAAGCATAAGGTTCAGGAGATTGTCATGATAATCCTTCTCTTGCAGAGCTTCTATATTATGCTCCCAGCTTATTTCGCCAATATGGCCCCTGTAATAGCAAAAAGGCTCAAGATTCTGCCTGGGATGAATAAGCCCATTGACATGGACATAAAAATGGAGGATGGCAAGCCAATATTCGGAAAACACAAGACATACAGGGGAGTAGCGGTTGGGATATTGATGGGCATAGTTGTTGCTTTTGTGCAATGGCTTTTGTCTCCCCTCATTGGAAGCGTGAGCATCTTAGATTATTCTTCCTATGTATTAATAGGCTTCCTTATGGGTTCTGGTGCCATAATAGGGGATATGGTAAAGAGCTTTGCAAAGAGAAGATGCGGAATAATGCCAGGCCACAAGTTCATTCCATTCGACCAAATAGATTTTATATTGGGGGCTTATCTGTTCACGCTGCCTTTTTACGGCGATTTTATAACTATGGAGCTATTAGCGAGTTCAATCATAATTACATTTTTCCTGCATATAATAGTAAACCATGCCGCTTTTTACCTTGGCATAAGAAATGAAAAATGGTAGGCAAAAAAGAAACTAGCGGTATAAATTTTGCCAATTGGCTCTCTATAACAAGGATGCTTCTTGCCCCTATCTTTATGTGGGCGATATTCAGCGGGTATTACATAACCGGCCTTGTGCTTATATTCCTTGCCATATCAACTGATTTCATAGATGGCCATATAGCCAGAGCATGGAAAATGCAGACAAGGCTTGGAAAGATGCTTGACCCTATAGCTGATAAGGTTATCATATTTTTCGCTGTCCTTGCCCTGATGCTTAAGTTCAATTTCCCTATATGGGTGGGCCTTATTATAATATCAAGGGACCTTATCCTGTTTTTCGGCAGCATGGTCTTTCTTTACAGGAACAGGAAAAAAACTCTTGTTCCCAATCTCCTTGGTAAAATTACTACGTTCATACAGATGACAACTATAGTTATCTATCCTCTTGATACAGGAGAAATAGTAAAGGTAACTGCAATTTCCTTAACAGTAATTTTTACCTTGCTTTCTGGCTTTGTTTATTTCGTAAAAGGGTACAAGCTGCTCTCAAGGAAACCAAGCATAAAAATAAACTTGCCGAACAAGATTACCATAACAAGGATACTTGCCATACCTGTTTTTATTGCAATCATGCTAACCGATTTACCTTATACCCACATACTGGCAGCAATAGTATTCATAATGCTGGCCCTTACCGATGCACTCGATGGATACATGGCCAGAAAGAGAAGGCAGATAACCAGCTTCGGAAAATTCATTGACCCGCTTGCGGACAAGCTGCTTATTTCTGCAGCGCTTATTTTTCTCATAGGAAAAGGAGTAGAGCCTTGGATTGCTTTTGTCATAATAGCGAGGGAATTTGCTGTTACGGGCTTAAGGACAGTTGCAATGGCAAGGAACATTGAGCTTCCAGCAAAGATGTCTGGAAAGGTAAAAACAGTCTCTCAGGTAATAGCCATCACAGCTGTATTTGTCAAATTGCCCATTTCTACGAATTTGATGGCTATTGCTGTCATCATAACGATATACTCGGGAATAGAATATTTCTGGAACAGCAGGCACCTGCTTAAGGAGCTTGCATAATCATTATGGCAATGCTGACAGCAGGATAATATGCATAGCTCAGGATTTTCTTCAGCTTGCTTTCTCCTCTCCTGAATATCAATGCACCTGCTGATAATCCGTAAAAGAATATTGCAATGGATATTGAGATAATCGCGTCAGAGCTAGGAAGAAATGGGATTAATGCTGAAAAAAAAATATATGCTATGTTGTTCGTCCTGAAAAAAGAAAAAAGCACTGCAAACAGTATAGGCAGGAAAACAAAAGCTGGTTTTAGGAAGTAAATGGAAAGAAATGCTATTGCATAGAATGCGGTAAAGGAAGCAAGGCTAAAATATTTTTCACCCTGCTTTCTCTCCTCGGGTACAAACATAAGTATCACATAGCCTGATACAATGCCTAGATATGAGATTATTATTATGGCTGCATGCTCAAAAATCATTATTATCCACCAATTTATTTGAAATTTTCTTCTTCAATTTCAGCTATCTTGTCCAGCCTTTTCCTGTGCCTGTCTACTGGGCTTGCTTTTGTCTGAATGAATGTGTCAACTATCTCCTTAGCCTTGCCCTCATCGGTTGTTCTGCCGCCCAGGCAGAGGACATTTGCATTATTATGCTCCCTTGCCATCCTTGCATCATTGGCGTCCCTGCATGTGGCAGCCCTTACTTCTCTGAATTTGTTGGCTGCCATGCACATACCCAATCCTGTCCCACATATAAGAATTCCAAGTCCTCCGGATTTCCCGACATACAAAGCAACTGATTTAGCATAATCTGGGTAATCTGTACTCTCGCTGCTGTCAGTTCCAATATCTTTAAAGCTGATTTTTTTTGAGGAAAGGTGCTTCTTTATTGCTTCCTTCAGCTCATAGCCTGCATGGTCCGAGCCTATTACTATTTTCATGTCACTATTCTCTTTCATTTGACATATTGTTTTAATACTTTCTTCAAATTTTCTAATAGCGACGGCTGGGCATTCTCTGATTCTACCGGCTTTGTTAACGCTGCATTTAAAGACTGCAATTGCCCTGGCTGGTAGGCTCTTGCTTGTATATCTTCGCTAAGAAATGCCTCTTCGAGCGACATACGCGGATAGAGTTCTTCAATATTGGCAACAGTTGCATCAATAGTCTTAATTGCGCTGTCGTCTTTCTCATAAAACACAAATAAGCCATCCGCGATTCTTTCGAATCTTGATTGTGTTAGATTATTGGGCGCTTGCCGCGTCATCTCCCCTTGGAAGTATTCCAAAAACGTGTTCCCATGCTTACGAAGTGCCTGAGTCAAATCTCCTTCATTAAATTCTGTTCCTGTAAGAATTTCATGCGCTACTAAAGCGAACTCAGGATTCGCATCTTCCCTTACCCTGTAACAATTTGATTGCCCCTGCATATTTCTTTTCCTGGCTCCCGGATTTAAAAAATTTTCGACGGCAATTTAATGGCCTCATCGGCATCGCCATGCCCGCATGAGAAAAGGCTTATTTGCTGGCGTTTCACTCCAAGCTGCTCCTCAAGTGTGCAGGCATTGCAAATCTTTCCTGCGCATGGCTCACCGCATCTCTCGCAAATCATGAACTGCTTTCCCTTGTATTTCTCCTTAAGCTCAGGCAATATCTCAAGGAAAGAATTCACTATGCTGTTCTTTGCGCCTGGAAGCTTTGCCTCTATCTCGTTAAGTGCATCTCGTACAACTGCCCTGAAAGACATTCCAATGTTTGGGCACTCGGCAAAATTGACATCGAATCCTTTAAGCAATGCAAAGAGCCTTGTCTCCTTCTCGCTCACGAAATAAAGTGGCTTTACTCTGGGAACGAACATGCTGTTCTCGCTTAGGCCTGTTATTGGTCCCATCGCGGCATTATGCCTCATATTCCCGAGAAGGGTATTCATCATGAATGACTGCGACTCATCGTCGAGGTTATGCCCTGTTACAAGCTTTGTCGCACCAAGTTTCCTTGCATTCTTGTTTAGGAATGACCTCCTTAGTATGCCGCATACAGTGCAAGGTTTCTTTCCAAATTCTTTGATTGCGCTTTCCTTCATCTCATCGAGCGTTACTCCCATAGTTTCTTTTATTTGGACAACATGAAGGTTTATTCCATTATCACCGCAAAATTTTCTGAGGTCTGTAAGTGTTGCATCCCTGTATCCTGATATGCCTTCATCTATTGCAAGGGCAAAAAAATCTATTTTGTTCCTTCTGCAGTATACCATCGTCATGAAAAGCACGGCCAACGAGTCTTTCCCGCCAGAAGTAGCAACGCACACTATGTCATTTTTCTTTATCAATCCATATCGGTTTATTGTCCTGATTACCTTTGCCTCGAAATAACTTAGAAAATGATTCTTGCAAAGCAGCATCCCGCAATTGCTGTAGATGGCTTTTTCATTGCACTTTGAGCAATTCATCCTCCAGACACCACCGATATGATTACTATATCATCCTTATTAGATAGCGTTTCTTCTGGAAGGGTTACCTCCCCATTCCTGACAAGAATAACAGTTGTCGGATTTATCTTAAGCTCCGCAAGAAGCTCATGCCCTTTGCATTCCTTTGACAGCTCTAACTGCTTGCCTTCCTTCTCAATAAATATTTTCATTTTTGGTCGGGACTAGTTCCCGGGTATAGTAAAAGAATCACATTCCATTTAAAAGCCTATCCTGAAAAATTATCTTATGGAAGACTATCTTTTAAGAATTCTGGGATACCCATTGACATTCCTTATTTTGTAAGCTGCAATGATTTTCTTCCTGCCCGACTCTGTCTTCGAGAGCCTCTCAATGAACATATGTGACTTATCAAATTGCGCGTTTATGAATTGGGAATGGATTTTCTTCCATTCTTTAGGATGCTCTTTCATAAACTTAATCCACCTATCTATTTCCTCACTCATAGCCTCTTCTCTCTTATTATTCTTTTGTATTCCCTTATCTCCGGTTCATCTATTAGCTCGGGATATATTTTCCTCAAATGTTCTGCATCCTTTATGTCCTTATCTGATTTTAGCAGCTCTTCCTTAAAGGCTATGTTCATGTTTACATTGCTAAACCAGACATCTATTCCAGTCAGCAGAAGCTTTGTCCTAGATTGTATCTGCAGCATATCAAGTTCATCCTTAGCAAATTTAACTTCCATATCAGGCAGCGGACTGTTCTTTAAGGTATACCTTACAGCAACATTATTCTTTAGATAATCATATATTTCCCTTGGCTTTTCCGACTGTATGCAGACAAACCCGTTAGCGATTAAGTCTTGATGCATTTTTCCGAAATTTATCATGTTTAGACGTTCTATAATCATGTCTATATCCTCAGTTGCCCTTGACCTTCCAGAAGAAATGGCTACAAATCCTGAAACAACAATGTATTTGCAATGCTTCTCCACAATAGAGGAAAATTTAATGCAAAAATCATCCAGAATGTTCCTGTCACCTATCCCCCTCATTTTATCGGAGTATCTCAATAACTGTTATAAATTTTTCTCCCTGATTATTTCCCCATTGTCAATCGGCTGCTCATGCTTTCTTATCATAGCAAAAGCAATGTATTTGCCATATTTTTTTGAATAGCTACAAGTTGTAATCTGGCCTATTTTCTCGCCTTTTGAACTTACATCTTTAACTGGCGAATCATAAAGTATCCTGACAATTTTTCTTGCTGGCCTAGTAAGATTATGTGCCCTTGCCATGACCTCCTGTCCGAGATAGCATCCCTTGGTGAAAGATACTGCATCATATAATCCAGTATCAAGGAACATTGGCCTGTCAAAATCAACTCCCTGGACAGGTATATTATTTTCGAGCCTGATTAGATTATATTCTTCTTCTGACAACTTTGGCAGGTCAGGCAATTCATCAGCCAATGCAAGATATCCGAGGTTCTGCTGGAATTTTATCCTGCCTATTCCTTGTGGGCTTATTACATGTATGACTATCCCTGAATCTTTTTTCACGTCTGCCTTTGCCAACCTTGCGTATTTCATGATATGCTCCAGAAATGCTTCCTCATATTTTTCTTCAAGCACAATGTAAGCTTTTCCATCCTCTATTTTCTGCTCAAAAAGCGCAATGAGCTTTCCAAACCTGTCAAGAAATGCATTCCTTGGTTTAGAGAGCTCATTTGAAGTTATGCCATTAAGCAGAGTATCTACGTTTCCTGAGATAGCATAGCATACCTTTGAAAGCTTCCTGTACCCATTCATGTTTCAGGAGGACAATAAGCCAAATTTTATAAATTCTCCTCAACTCTGGAGAATAATGTCATTAACAGAAAAACAAAGGTATGACCTTAAGAAATTCATAAAAGAGCTTGACCAGCATAGAGGCAGGCATACAGAATTCGTGAGCGTCCTTATACCTGCCGGATATGACATGAACAAGGTAATTGGCCATCTCAGCCAGGAGCAGGGCACAGCCACTAACATAAAGTCTGCATCAACGAGAAAGAACGTTATAGATGCCCTTGAAAGGATGATACAGCACTTGAGGCTGTTCAAGCAGACTCCTCAAAATGGACTTGCTGCATACTCAGGAAACATCGCCTCTGCAGAAGGCCAGTCAGACGTTAGGGTATGGAGCATTGAGCCACCATTGTCATTAAACATGCGCATATACAGGTGCGACAAGGATTTCAAGCTTGATGTGCTAAGGGAGATGCTCGAGGCAAAGGAAGTTTATGGCCTGATAGTCCTTGACAGGAGGGATGCAAACATAGCTATTTTGAAGGGTAAAACTATAATTCCGCTGTTAAAAACTCACAGCGAAGTCCCGGGAAAAATGAGGGCTGGTGGGCAAAAGGCGCTGCAAAGGAGCATTACAAGAAGGTAGCGGAATATGTGAAGCAGCAATTTCTTACTTACGAAGGCCTGAAAGGCATAATAGTCGGCGGCCCTGGCCCGACAAAATACGACTGGGTTGACGGAGATTTCCTAACCAATGAACTGAAGAAAAAGATAATAGCGATAAAGGACCTGAGCTACACTGGAGATTTCGGCCTCGAAGAGCTGCTCGAGAAATCTGATGATGTCCTGGCATCAGAAGCAGTTTCAGGGGAAAAGAAAATAATGAACACCTTCTTTGACAGGCTTGCCAAGAGCCCATTAGGCGTTGCATATGGCAAAGACGATGTCATGTCAAAGCTGAAAATGGGGGCAGTAGACAAGATACTTGTTTCAGAAGCCATGGATGAAAAAACAATAGAAGAATTTGAGACAGAGGCAAAAAATTACGGCACAGAAGTAGTCATAATTTCAACAGAAACAAGGGAAGGCGTGCAGCTTAAGGAAATTGGAAGGGTGGCAGCATTGCTAAGGTATGAGGTGCATTAAGGCAGAATGCTTGCTGAACGCGCCTATCTGGAGCTCTACCCTGAAGCAAGGCTGGGCGAGTACAGTTTTTCTCTCGAGTACTCAGGAAAATTCTCAGGATATAATGCCAACATAAGAAAAAAGCCAGGCAAGATACATTTCTCCCTAAGCAGGAAATGGGAAAGGATTGACGAAGACATAAAGATAGGCATAATGCAAACGCTTCTTAACAGGCTAATGAAAACAAAGGTTACTACAAGGAGCATCGAGCTCTATGAGATTTTCCTGAAAAAGGTACATATTGCAATACCCAAGGTCAAGACAGATGCTATCCTGGAGGAATCATACAATTATGTGAATGAACTGTACCTTAATGGCATCATAGAGAAGCCTAATCTGCAATGGGGTTCTCGCTCAATGAGAACACTTGGAAGGTATGATTATGGCACAGATACGATAACTATAAGCACAATTTTCAGAAATGCTGAAAAAACCCTCCTAAATTATGTGATGTACCACGAAGTGCTGCATAAGAAGCATAAATTCCTAACTAAAGGTGCAAGAAATTTTCACCATACCAAGGATTTTCTTAAGGATGAGGCAAGGTTCGGGGATATTGAAAAGATAAACAAGGATATAAGCAGGCTTGTCAGGAGGGCAGGCTTCAATGACCTATTCTGATGCAAAGAAATATTTAAAAATGCACAGGTTATCTGTGCCTTATGGATGAAAGACTTATACCATTGGCAGCTATGGAGAAGATAATCAGGGATGCTGGCGCAGAAAGGGTATCAGATGATGCAAAGGAAGCCCTTAAGGAACTGCTTGAGAAAAAGGCAGAAGAAATCTCGAAAAAAGCTGTAATGCTGTCTATTCATGCAGGCAGGAAAACAGTAAAATCAAGCGATGTCAAGCTGGCCTTGAAATCAAGTGAGAGATAGGTTTTTATATATCTGACAAATCCGATAAGACTATGGGAGAAACAAGGTCAGCATCAATAGGTTCGATGAAAAAAGGCAGCTATATAGTTTTAGAGGGAGTTGCCTCAAGAGTGGTAGATATACAGGTCAGCAAGCCAGGAAAGCACGGCCATGCCAAGATAAGGCTTACTGGTGTAGGATTGATTGACAACAAGAAAAGGGTCATAGTTGCACCAGGCCATGATAATGTTGAAACTCCTATAGTGGAGAAGAAAAACGCACAGGTCCTGTCAATATCCGGCGAAGTTGCAAATATCATGGATTCTGAAAACTTTGAAACTTTCGACCTCCCGATTCCGGAAGAGTTGAAGGGCCAGGTAAAGGAAGGGTCACAGGTCATGTACTGGATAGTGCTTGACGAAAAGGTTATGAAGCAGGTGAATGGCTGAACATGACAAGATTCCCTGAGGCAGAAGCAAGGAAATTCAGGAATATATTCGTATGTAGGCGCTGCAAGTCAAAGATAAGGTCAAGCAGCATGAAAGTAATACAGGGCAAGATTACATGCAGGAAATGCGGCGGAAGGGCCCTAAGAACAATAAAGAAAAAGTGATTAATGCGAACTTTTAAATAACTGTTTGTTTATTAAAAAAGTATGGCCAACGCAAAACTCTTTACTACTGTGCTGGCAGTGCCAACATTCTTCTTTGTCATTAGCCCATATCTTAATTTCGATACAGCAAGTGCTGTACTGTTCCTTGCTTTCCTTATCTTTCTCATAATCAAGCACAGGAAAAAACTTGATTTTCAGTCTATGTTGAAAATCGGTAAAATACCTATAGTCTATGCTGTGCTATGGAGAACAAAATTCGGTATAAGTTTCATGGAAAGTTTTGCGTCAAAGCGCAAGGAGCTGGTTAAGCTATTTGGGTACTGTTCAATAGGCCTTGGGTTCTTTGGCATGATTTTCATATCTTTGCAGATAGCCTACCTTCTTTTCAGGCTTTTCATCTCACCGAAAGAAGCCTCCCAGGGAGTTTCTTTGGTTCTTCCCCTCACGCACATACCTGGCCTTGGCTATCTTTCTTTCTGGCATTTCCTGATTGCGCTTTTTATAACCATACTTGTGCATGAGTTTGCCCATGGCATAGTTGCCAAGGCGCACAATATACACATCAAGTCAAGTGGGCTTGGCGTATTTTCACCAATTCTTCCAATACTTCCGCTGGCATTCGTTGAGCCGGATGAAAAACAGCTGCAGAAATCACCTGACATAGTGCAATATTCAATATACGCTGCAGGCCCAATTGTAAATGTTATCCTGTCTATTTTGGTGATGTTAGTCATGGTTTGGGCAATAACCCCAGTGGAGAATGCAATAACCCATCCAATTGGATTTTCATTTACTGGAGTGATGAAGGACTTTCCGGCAGACGAAGCAGGTCTTTTGCCTGGAACAGTGATAAAGAAGGCCAATGGAATTGAAATCCTTGATTATGGCTCATTCTCTAAGGAAGTTGGAGTTCTCAAGCCAGGGGATATAGTGACTCTTGAAGCAGAAGACAGCAAAGTTTACATGCTTACAGCGAAGGAGTCAGTTGAAAATCCTGGCACAGGCTACATAGGCATAACAGGAATACAGAACGAGAGAAGGATCAATGATGGTTTCGAGCTTATAGACTCACCCTTCTTCTGGCTCAAGGGCTTGCTCAGGTGGCTACTCATAATTAATTTTGCAGTTGGCCTGATAAACCTGCTTCCAATGATAATAACGGATGGTGGCAGGATGCTAAAAGTTGCACTAGAGAAACTTATCGGGAAGGGCAGGAAAGCCGACTCAGCATGGGCATTTGTAGGCCTTGTATTCTTATTCACCATAATACTTGCCTTGGCAATGAACTATGGATTCAAGATACTATCAGTTATTGGAAACTAATTCTTAGAAAAATATTCCTTCGCTTCCTTTACTATTGCCGGCTTTGCCTTTGGGCCAAGTGCATAATAAGTCTTTGTTACCAGGCTACCCCAAGAATAGTCTCCTTCTTCTTTCCTTACTGAATCAATCTTGAACTCATCTGTCTTGACTCCCTTGCTGAGATGGTAATAAATGGAGCGCATAGTGACAGGCGGGAATATCTCAATATACTTCCTGTAGATATCATAGCCATAGCCCTTGCCCATAAAATGGAGTACCTCTATTATGTTCTGCCTTATGTTGGAGCCTACAGGCCTGCCTCTCGTCATGGGTATTTTCTTCCAAGCCAGACTTATAAATTTTTCCCACGATGGAGACAAAGCACTAAGATTTAAATAGAACTCTGCCTTATATTAAGTCATGGACATAAGAAAGATAATCATAATTTTCGTCGTTGCAATACTTTTCAGCATTTTTGTCTTCTCTACGATAGAGGCAGTTTATCCTGAGCCGAAATGGGACGACTTCTGCAATAAGAGTCCATTTATGCCCTTGTTGGAAAAGCCTGTTGAGCCAGACAAATGCACCAATATTAACGTAAGCAAGGAAGATGCTGAGTCCTGCGCAGAGAAAAAGGGCTACATTGAATATGAACGCGGCCAGAATGGTTGCGCAATAAGTTATTATTGTGAAACATGCCAGGAAGAATATGAGAGCAAAAGTGAAACCCATAATGTTTATGTTTTTTACATCTCCGCCTTCTTTGCCCTTATTGCAGTTTTCCTGGGGCTCTATCTCCCTGCAGGGAAGAACCCGCTCAACGAATGGATAGGCACGGGCTTGATGCTCGGAGGCACTTTCGTGCTGTTCTTCGGCACACTTCGCTCTTTCCAGTCGCTTGACAGGTACGTTAGGCCAATTGTCATTTTGATTGAGCTGCTTATAGTGATTTTTATTTCTTACAGGAAGATTGGCAACTTAAGAAAAAAAAAGCTAGAATGAAATACATATTCCTTCTTTCAAAGGAGCATCCTGAATTGCCTATGGCCGAGCTTGAGGCTTTGCTCGGCAAGCAGAAAAGAAAAGGCGATTTGGCGATAGTTGAAACAGGAAGCATCGGCAGGATTTACAAAAGGCTTGCCTTTACGAAGTTCGCTTATAGGATTCTCTTTGAGTGTAAGGCAGCCGATGTAATGCGTATTATGCATGGATTAAAATGGGGCAACATCTGCAAGGGGAGTTTTAGTCTGAGGATAATTGGAAAGGTATATAATTTTTCAGAGAGGGATCTGGCTACCGTAATATGGGGCTCTCTGGCCAAGCCAAAGGTTGATTTGAAAGATGCTGATACGGAGTTTTTTCTCATAACCCATGGCAATAAATCTTATTTTACAATAAAGGAAAAAAAGGAAAAAGAGGACTATGAAAGCAGGAGGCCTAACAAAAGGCCTTTCATGCATCCTTCATCTCTTGGCCCTAAGCTTGCAAGATGTCTTGTGAACCTCACAGGAATAAAGAAAGGAAGAATTGTTGATGCCTTCTGCGGCACAGGAGGGATATTGATAGAAGCCGGTCTAATGGGCCTCTTGCCTGTCGGGCATGACATAAGCACTGAAATGCTTGAGATGAGCAGGAAAAATCTTGAGTCATTGGGGATACGCAAATATTGCCTCCTTAACCAGGATGCCTGCACAATAAGGAAAAAAATAGAATATCTTGTATCTGACATGCCATACGGAAAAAACACAGGGAAAATTGACATAGATTCTCTCTACAATAATTTCCTATCTAACTTGAGAAAAGTGCTTGGAAAAAAGGCGGTGATTGTCCTTCCTTTGTTCAGTGGCAAAGTCCGTAATTATGAAAAAGTCATGAAATCCAATGGGTTCAAAATTCTGAACAGCTTCGAATGCTATGTGCATAAGTCTCTTTCAAGAATGATATATGTTATTGAGTAGCATCAGTATTTCAGCTTAACCGCGCCTGATTTTATCCTGCACTGGCAGGCAAGCCTGTTCTTGCCGTCAACGCCCATGTTTTTCTCTGCTTCAGTAAGTTCTGAAAGGTTATCCTGGCCTTCATCTACCTCTACCATGCACGTCCCGCACAAACCGTCTTCGCAGCCGAATATTACGCCAAGCTCCTTGGCTGCTTCTTTTATCTGCCCGCCATCTGGAACTTCCTTTCCCTGCCCTTCTACTATAATCTTAGCCATCCGGACAAGAATAAGACAGGTATTTTTAACTCTTTTGGCATAGCATATTAACATAATTGTTTTATGCATTAATGCAGTGACCATCCTCTGAGCAACGACCTGGTTTTCCATCAGGTTGCATACAGGTAGCTAGGAAAGGTAGTTGCTCATACTGGCAATCAAGCCCGCTTCCACTTTTTTTAACAAAGCAGCCATTGCCAAGTTTATCAGGGCATTGGGTAGGGCAGGATGCTTCGCTAATAAATGAAAATGCCTTGCCATTTACTTGAAGTGAGCAGCATGCCTGTGACTTTATTTGTTCTGTTCCATCCTCTTTCACATCCTTACATGTATAAGGCTTATTCGGAATAAGGTTGGTAGGTACCGGTTCATCATAATCGTAATTACATCCATCTCCGGGATATTTTGAACATGTCGGGGGAGGACACATTCCTCCGGGCTGAGAAAATTGACCAGGGTCAATAGAATCACCAGATTCAAAGAGAAAAACAGGACAACACATTTGTGTGGTCTTAACACCGTTCTTATCGATGCAAGAATGAGCGATAGCTTTAGGTGGAGAGCAGCTACCTTCTTCTTCAGCACAGGAAAGGGGTGTCTTAGAAATGCAGCTCGAGGAAAGAACCACTCTTCTTTTCAATGTACACTTAAAAATCTGATCATCTTCTTCTTCGCTCATCTCTCCATTAAGAATGTTGCCCTCTATATCTACCTTATAATCATCACATGACCTCCTCCGCGGCCTAAAGCAGCGGTTTCCGGTGCTTAGGTAAATACTACGCCATAGTGTTCTGCCTGTCCTTGAATGTAAGTAATCATGCTGTTGAGGTCGTTGTATCCGACTGTTACTGCGAATCCTCCAGGTGACCAAAAATGTCCTTTCGGGTAGCGGAGCCTGAATTTTTCTTTGACTCGGAACAAGATGTGGGCTGATCGGCCTTTGAGGAGTTGAAACGCTTCTGAGTCTGTCATGCCGTGTGGCAGCGTGACAAGGGCGTGTACATGGTCGGGCATGACAGCGATGTAATGGATGATGATGCCATGTTCATGGGCTGCCTTGCGGATGGCTGCTTCAACAAGATTTTTATTCTCAAGCTTTCTCATCATCTTGTAACGGTACTTTGGGCACCATTCAAGATGCCAGAAATTCGTTCCCTTTTTGTGGGAAAAATGGGTTAGGCTTATTTGCATTTTCTCGTCCTCCACGGACGAGAGCTCACGCTACTTTGATTTGGTAGATTCGTGCGCAGATACGGCCGCAGGTCACTCCTGCGGCTCTGCCGCACAAAAATTTTTCTAAGAAAACGACCTAAAGGTCGGGGGTTTAAACCCTCAGGACACTAAGTAAGGCTGCAGCCAGCTTAAGTGCCTGTCTATGCCTTCTTCGGAGCTAAATGCCTGACATGACTCTCCACCATAAAAAATGCTTCTTCCCGGGAAGTTCTGGAGGCAAATCTCCGTAATGTCTGTAAATGTCGAACAAGTCAGGGTAAAATCCCTATCTTCATCAGGCTCTGTTCGAAGATCAGGATCATAATGCCCGTGGGAAACAACAGTAAATGCTATGGGGTCTTTGCAGGAATATTTTTCACTAAGCTCTTTGATATTGGATTCCCACTCCAAAATAGGAATAACCTCTTTAACATCACATCGGAATGAGGGGTCTCTTTGTTTAAGCCCTAATCCTCCGCTAAAGAACTCGTTGCACCATTTCTGGGTTACATTAGCTATGCCTTCTCCTTTACCATCAGTTTCAGAATAAAAACCTGCATCTATCTTAGTGTCATAACCGCAGAAACAGCATCTTTGACCATCCTCTTGCAGAATCTTCTGCTTTAGTTGGTCTGCTCCTCCTCCTGCCGGTGAGCCGCCATTTAACGGGCCGCTGCAGAATGGCTCTTCCCAATCACATAAGGCTCCATTAAGCTGGGCAGCACATTCTCCTTTTAAGTAGCTCTGGCATGCACTTACCGGTTCTGATTCCCCATCTCCTCCCCCGATAGGGCACAGTGTAGGATCATTACATGCCAAAACAGGGAGCCTGAACCCAACGCTTACTTCCGTGCCAAATATCCAATGGTCCTCATCAAGAATCTCTTGAACAGTTAGGGAAGGACAATCAAGCCCCCCTGCTGCATTGCCGTGCACTCGCACAATTCCTTCAAAAATAAATGGAACACTTCCGACTCCTGTGACACGAACAACCTGTACATCAGAAAGTGATAGAGAAAGGTCATATATACCGGAGCAGTGTTTGGTTGTTCTCAAGATACCCTTTACATTAAATCTCCCAAAATCTTCCGGCACAGGACTGGCACTCAGCTTCTCAAAACGAAATGCACATTTTCCAGATTGAGGAAATTGGGGAGCTAATTTAAGGGGGACATTAAAATTAGAGTCTGAAAATGCATCTCCGGAATTTGCTTCCGAAGAAGGTATTAGCTCTTTGAGTGCAACAGCATATCCGGTAATGCCAAAGCCAGTTGTATCCTTGGAAAGGTAAACTGTTGCCTCTGAATCCTTGCCTTCAGTAAAATACCAGCTTATTAGCTTTGGCTCATACCCCGGAGCAGCAACATCAGCAAAATATTCCCTTGAATCGAACCTGTTTATTTTTGGAGCCTTTTCTCCATTTTCTCTATATAATGCAAGTATGCCCTCTTCAAACAGTATAGGATAGTTTTGGAACGTTACCTTTCCATTTCCTGTTTTAACCTCAATTTCTGTCAGAGAATCATCATAAATCCTTACTTCTGCATTCTTAACCAGCTTTTCTGTATCTGCATCAAGAATAGTTATATGCATTAAACCGGCATTATTCTCAGTTATTGCATCAGCGTTTGAGATTTTAACCTCGCTTAGGCTGCCATATGTTCCATCAACTCCTTTAATCTCAAATATTCTAACAAATCTTGCCTTGGCCTGAAAATCCTTTCTTGCAAAAATGCCACCTTTTCCGATTTTCCATTCAGGCACAGCCTTAGACCATTTTTGCCCATCATCAGATATCTCTATTGCAACTGTTAATGGAGCATAGTCCGGATAGAAATATGCCTGTATGCTGTTAATGCACTTTATTTCTCCCAAATCAAGGGATATCCAATGAGGAAATTTTGTGTTGTGCCCACCTATCCACATTGTCCCGGTATCCCCATCTATTGATTTTAAGGCGGTATATGCCGCACTATACTCTGAATCTGCAGTTGCAAAAACAGGAGCAGATAATGAATACTCGCCGCATCCAATATTAGCTATTGCACTGCCTGTTTTTTTGTCAGAATTCATCGCAAGAAAAGGGATAAGAAAGACAATTAGGATAAGGATTATAGCAACATAACTCTTCATATGGATTCTTCATATATCGTGTATATAAAAGTTTTTAATAGTCCTATCAGCCTACCATGAAATCGTTTAGATGCCCCAAGGGAAAACATTTTAAATGCCTTTATTTTCACCCTCTATGGTGATGAACAATGGAAAATAAGCTAATAATGTTTACTGGTACGGAATGCTTTCACTGCAAGCAGATGCACCCTCTTATTGACAGGCTGGAAAAAGAAGAAGGAGTCAAGGTAGAAAAGATGGAGATATGGCATAATGCTGAAAATGCCTCCTTCATGGAAAAGGTAGATACAGAGCCTGACGGCTCAAGATTCTGCAGGTCAATACCCATGTTCTACAATGAGAAGACAGGCAAAAGGCTCTGCGGAAACCAGGAATACGAAAAGCTGAAAGAATGGGCCAAGGGGAATTAGCCCAAATGGAACAGGCTTTAATAAAGCCAGAATGGCTGAAGGTCAAGCTTTCTGCAAAAGATGAGTTTCATTCTGTAAAGCAAAGCATCAAGGCAAATGGCCTGCATACTGTATGCGAAGAGGCTCATTGCCCGAACATATCAGAATGCTGGAACTCAGGAACTGCCACCTTCATGCTTATGGGAGATGTCTGCACCAGGTCATGCAAGTTTTGTGCTGTCAAGTCAGGCAATCCGAAAAAAGCCCTTGATGCAGATGAGCCGAGAAAGCTGGCAAAGTCAATAGCTGAAATCTCGCTGTTTGATTATGTTGTGCTTACATCTGTCACCAGGGATGACTTGGAAGATGGGGGAGCGTCTCATTTTGCAGAATGCATAAGGGAAGTAAAAAAAGCCTATCCGAGTATAATTATAGAAGTGCTTATACCTGATTTCAGGGGAAACATTGATTCCCTAAAGATGATTGCAGATGCCCATCCTGAGGTAATAGCCCATAATATAGAAACTGTTGAGCGCCTTCAGAGAAAAGCAAGGGATATAAGGGCCAACTATTCTCAGTCCTTAGGGGTTCTTAGGAACGCAAAGGAAATAGGCTCGCCTTATACAAAATCATCAATAATGTTAGGCATAGGCGAGGAAGATAAGGAGGTAATCAAGGCAATGGAGGATTTAAGGAATGTTAATGTTGATTTCCTAACCATAGGCCAATATATGCGACCTAGTTCATGGCATCTCCCAATAAAAGAATATGTAAGGCCTGAAAAATTCGAATATTTCAGGAGAAAAGGGCTTGAAATGGGCTTCCTTTATGTCGCATCAGGCCCTTTTGTAAGGAGCTCATACAAGGCAGGGGAAAACTTTGTCAAAAGCGCTCTCAAAAAACTTTATAAATGAAAGCTTAAAACGTTAAAGAGGAAAAAATGGCCAAAAAACAAGAAGAAAACAAATCAGACATTGTAAGCGTGCTTGATGAAAACGGCAAATCAGATGAGCAATACCTATCTAAGATTTCGAATGACAAGATAAAGGAGTTTTATAAGGCAATGGTCCTCATAAGGGCTTTTGACCAGAAGGCTTTCAACATGCAAAGGCAGGGCAGGATAGGCACCTATATCTCATATAAAGGCCAGGAGGCCTCACAGGCAGGTACCGCATTAGCCTTGGAAGACAAGGATTTCATATTTCCGACATACCGGGATTCTGGTGTTCTTCTACTTAGGAAGCAGCCAATAGTACAGATATTGCAATATTGGGGAGGGGACGAAAGGGGCCTGAAAAGCCCGGATTCTGTCAATAATTTCCCAATTGCAATTCCAGTTGGAACCCAGATACCTCATGCTGCTGGTGCTGGCTGGGCTGCCACAATAAGGAAATCCGGCCAAGTTGCGGTAGGTTTTTTTGGCGACGGCGCGACATCAAAGGGAGATTTCCACGAGGGTCTTAATTTTGCATCTGTATTCAATGCCGCAACTATATTCCTGTGCCAGAACAACCAATATGCGATTTCTGTCCCAAGAGCCAAGCAGACAAAGTCTGAAAGCATTTCCAAGAAGGCTGTTGCATACGGCATGGAAGGAATTGAGGTTGATGGCAATGATATTTTTGCAGTTTACAAGGCAGTAAAGGAAGCTGCGGATAAGGCAAGGAAAGGCAATGGCCCTACGCTCATAGAATGCTACACGTATCGAATATCTGACCATTCAACATCAGATGATGCGTCAAGATACAGGAGCAAAAGTGAAGTTGAACAATGGGAAAAGAAGGACCCTATTGCAAGGGTTGAAAAGTACATGCAGAGGAGAGGTATAAAGATAGACAAGGATGCCATTCTTGAAGAAGCCAAGGCAAAGATAGAGAAAGAAATCGAGGCATTCGAAAAGATATCTGCCCCTGACCCGAAGGATATGTTCAAATATGTCTTTGCAGAGATGACACCTGCGCAGAATAAGCAAATGAAGGATTTGCTGGGTGAATAAGATGGTAGTGGCAAACATAATACAAGCAGTAAACATGGCACTTAAGCAGGAGATGCAGAGGGACAGCAAGGTAGTTGTCCTTGGCGAAGATGTCGGAGTTAACGGCGGTGTTTTCAGGGCCACTGATGGACTATACAAGGAATTTCCTGGAAGAGTATTTGACACCCCTCTTGCCGAATTGGGCATTGTCGGTACCTCAGTTGGCATGGCTGTCAATGGCCTAAAGCCCATAGCGGAAATACAGTTCTCTGGCTTCATGTACGGTCCATTTGACCAGATATTTTCCCATGCTGCAAGGATAAGGATGAGGAGCAGGGGAAGGTTTACCTGTCCATTAGTTATCAGGACACCTTACGGAGGAGGTATAAGGGCATTAGAGCTTCACGGAGAATCTGGAGAAGCAATATTCGCTCACACTCCGGGCTTAAAGATGGTTGTCCCTTCAAACCCGTATGATGCAAAAGGTTTGCTTGCATCTGCAATAAGGGACCCTGACCCGGTGATATTCTACGAGCCCATGAGGATTTACAGGGCAATAAAGCAGGACATACCTGAAAAGGAGTACCTTATACCGATAGGCAAGGCAAACATAGTTCAGGAAGGCAATGATTTGACGTTAATCGCATGGGGCGCAAGCCTGAAGATGTGCAAGGATTTGCTTGAGGAGATGAAGGGCCGTTACAGTGTAGAGCTTATAGACCTGAGGACAATAAGCCCGTATGACAGGGAAACTGTGATAAATTCAGTAAAGAAAACAGGAAGATGTGTAATAGTCCATGAGGCAATACAGACATGCGGCTTCGCTGCAGAGCTTATCGCTGCAATAAATGAGGATGCAATGCTAAGCCTGCATGGGCCTGTTGTAAGGGTTACATCTCCTGATGTGCCCTTCCCGCTATACAGGCTGGAAAATGATTTCCTGCCAAGCATGGCCAGGATAAAAAAAGGCATTGAAAAAGTGATGGAGTTCTAGGATGCCATACGATTTTATATTTCCTGATGTCGGCGAAGGGATACATGAAGGAGAGATAGTAAAGTGGTTTGTCAAGGAGAAGGATTCTGTAAAGGTTGACCAGCCGTTATGCGAAGTTGAAACAGACAAGGCAGTTGTTGAGATGCCTTCTCCAAAATCTGGAACGATTCTGAAGATACATTTTGAAGCAGGCAAGACTATAAAGGTGGGAGAGCCGCTTGTCACGATATTGATGGAAGGGGAAAGCAAGGATTCTGTTAAGCAGAAAAAGCCCAATGAGGAAAGGTACACCGGCTCTGTTGTTGGCTTCCTGCAGGAAGCAGAAAAAGTTGAGCCTATACATTCAAGAGAATCATCTGTGCAAATCACCTCAACAGGAATACTGGCCACGCCAGCTGTAAGGAACCTTGCAAAGCAGAAAGGCATTGACCTCTCAAAGATAAAAGGCTCAGGCCCAGAAGGCAGGATAACTGTCCAGGACCTGGACAAGGCACAGCCTGTAGAGAAGAAGGTTGCCATAAAAGTAAAGCCAAAATATGACTTGTTCGGATACATCGACAGGGTACCGCTTAAAGGAGTTAAAAGAATCACAGCTGACAAGATGTCGGAATCCATATACACTGCACCCCAAGTCACAAACATGCATGAAGTTGACGTTACTTTACTCGACGACCTAAGGAAGAAGGACAAGCAGAAAAACAAGGACGTTACATTCATTGCCTACTTAATAAAGGCGGTTGCATTGACATTGAAGGAGCATCTATACCTTAATGCAACAATAGAAGAGGACGAGATTATACTCAGGAAATACCAGAACATAGGATTTGCAGTTGATACTGAAAATGGGCTCATGGTTCCTGTCATAAAAGGTGCGCAGGAAAAAGAGGTATTTGCAATAGCCCAGGAAGTAAGAAAGCTTGCTGAGGATGCAAAAAGCAGGAAGATAAACCCAATGGAGCTTAAGGGAGGCACATTCACGATAAGCAATCTTGGCTCTGTCGGAGTTGACTATTTCACCCCTATACTTAATTTCCCTGAAAGCGCTCTCATGGGAGTTGGAAAGCTATCAGAAAAGCCGGTTGTAAGGGATGGAAAGATAGTGATAAGGAAGATAATGCCTTTCTCGCTGACTTATGACCATCGCATAGTTGATGGCGCACAAGCAGCAAGGTTCATGAAGGAATTCATAGAAAAGGTAGAAAGCTGCAAATTTTAGCGAACATAGCATGCTCCTCTTTTTTTGACCGCGTTCTCATTATATGGATTACTGTATATTTTCTCGGCAATTTTTTTCGCCGCCAGCAACTCTTCTTTGCTTAGTTTTCTTGTATAACACTCCCTGCCTGAGCTAAATGATGCTATCATGGCATTGTACAGGTCATCCTGGGACGCGCTTGAATTTAGCTTTACAGATGTAACGCTTCTCCTAATCTGCGCTTCATCAGCCTTAAGAATCTCGGACATTCTGGCGCTGTTCAAATCATAGATTATAGTTCCGTGCTGCAGATAGTTTCCTTTGCTTGTCTTTGCGGCATTCCCTGAAATTTTCTTGTTTCCGACGCATACATCGTTGCTGTTCCTCATACTTGAGTTTATTCCTATTCCCGCCAAAGCAGCGATAATGCCTTGGCATATTTCCCTATATGCCTCGCTTATGTTCCCTCCAAAATTTTTAAGCGGTGCGGCAACGCTATATGTAAAATCATAAGGCTCATGGAGTATGGCGCTTCCGCCAGTCATTCTCCGCACAATACCTATGCCTTTAATCTTGCACGCTTCAATGTTTATCTCGTTCTGGTCTTGGAGAGCACCCATTGAAACCCCGCCAGACTCCCATTTGTAAAACCTTATTGTTGGCTCGCTAGCAGAGAAGAGCATATGGTCTATGGCCATGTTCATACTGGCCGAGAATTTCTCCTGCGGGATAATCCTCCATTTCATAATTAAAAGGGAATTCTGGCAGGATAATAATATTTCTAAATATCGCTGTCCATCCTTTTCTTTATTAGGTACTCTATCGCATGGCTCCTGTTTGCGAATATTTTTTCCCCTACCTTGGAGTCTATCCACTTAAGAAGCTCTTTTTCTATAGTAATGGTTATTCTTTCTTTCATAATACGCTATAGTATTACTAAATAGTATAAAAATATATCTATTTTAATTATATTATACATATTAAATATGTAAAAATATTACTATTATATATAAAGTATGAAATAGGTATTCCTCTATTAATATACAGAAAAGGAAATTTTATATAGTAGTTTCCGAAATAAGTCAATCGGGGGTACAATGGTAATACTGTTCGATATATTCAATCTTCCAGATGATATTTACGGAATACTATTCGCTACAAACCAGCAGATGATAATAGCCAAGGTGCTGGTGAAAGCAATGAAAGAAAACGGCAATTCCTTCAACAAGACTGAGATGAGCTTCCTCGCTACGCAGTTGCATGAAGGCAAGTATATTACCCAGATAGACCTGCCTGAGTTCAGGGGGAAAAAGGTAAAGCTCAGCTACAACAAGAGGCAGTTCTATGACAGGATTCTCACCCCGATGAAAAGCATGGGGCTCATCTATTACGACCTTTACAAGAAGACCTATACCTTATCCGACAGGTTCAGCAAGGAGCTCCAGAGCGTTGGAATAATGTGGTCACAGGAGATTAAGAGATAAACTAAACTCTAAAGTACTTTGCTTGTGGATGATGGAACACAAGTGCTGAAACGCTGGCTTCTGGGTCCATCATCATTCCCTCTGTCAGATACACTCCTATCTGTTCTGGCTTCAGGAGCTTGAAAAGCTTCTGCTGGTCGTCGAGGTTCGGACAGGCAGGATAGCCGTAGCTCAGCCTTATTCCTGTATACTTTGCCTTGAAAATATCTTCCATCGAAATATCCTTGTCAGGAATCCCCCATGATTCTCTTATCTTCCTGTGCACAATCTCAGCAAAGGCTTCGGCAGATTCAATGGCAAGTACTTGCAGCATATGGCTCTTGAGATATTCTCCTTTCTCCCTCAACTCTGTGCATTTATTCAATATCCCTTCGCCACAGCAAGTAACAAACAATGCCATGCTATCCGTCTCTCTGGAAGAGACAAAATCAGGGACAGAAAGAAATTCATCCTGCTTTTGCCTTGGAAACTCAAGCCTCTCAATCTCCTTCCCTTTATCGTAGATTAAGATACTATTCTTTTCTGACTTGCACTCAAAAAACCTGTAGACTGCTTTTGGTTTTATAAGCCTGTTATGGATGGCATATGCCTTTACATCATCAACCTGCTGCTTCAGCTTAATTGCCCTTTCATTGCCTTTTGCAATCAAAGCTGAGAGATGTCCTTTCAATCCAAGATGCTTGTTGTAAAGCATTATCGGGTTGATGTAGGAAAAAACCTCATCAAGACTGTAATCTTTTATTATGTGCTCCTTGAAATCAGGAGCTGCTTTTACCTTTGTTTCCTCGACAAATGTGCTTCTTTCAGTTCTTACTTCGCTGCTTTCTTCCTTTGCTTCATTTTCCTCTTCAACAAATTCAGGCTGCAATTTATTGTAAGCTTGCGGATCTTTCAAAATCTCACCTATTACTTTAAGCCCTTCCATCGCATTATTTGCATATGCAACTATATTCCCATATGCTGGCTGGATTTTTAGCGATGTAAATTTCCTGGTAAGCGCTGCTCCCCCTACAACAAGAGGGACATCCATCTTTGCTGCCCTGAAATCTTCTGCAGTTGTAACCATCATCTGCGCTGATTTTACCAAGAGGCCGCTCAGTCCCATCACATCAGGCTTGTGCTTCCTGTACTCGGAAATAAGAACTTCCGGAGGGACTTTTATGCCGAGATTGATTACCTCATAGCCATTGTTCTTCAATATTATTTCAAGCAAATTCTTGCCTATGTCGTGCACATCTCCCTTTACCGTGGCAATAATTACTTTTCCTTTGTTGACCTTGTCTGTTCCATGCATGAAATTCTCAAGATGCGAGACAGCTGCCTTCATGCTTTCCGCGCTTTGGAGCACCTCAGATACAATGAGCTTGTTTTCGCTGAATAGCTTGCCGACAACGCCCATTCCCTCTATCAATGGCCCATTTATTATATCCATGGGTTTCATTGTCTCCCTTGCTTTTTCAAGGTCTCCTATAAGGCCATCCTTCCTCCCTTCCATTATGTACCTTTTCAGCCTTTCATTTAGAGGAAGCTTGTCCATGTCCTGGGTTGCCGCTTTTTTTCCTCTGTAAAAATCACTGAAAGGCGTTATGGGGTCTTTTACATTCCAGAACAACAAGTCTTCTGCAAGCTTTTTTTCCTCTTCAGATATTGAAGGGTACCTCATCAGCTTCTCTGAATTTACAATGGCATAATCCAAGCCTGCCTTTGTTGCATGATAAAGATAAACTGAATTTAGCACTTCCCTGCCTGATGGTGGCAGGCCAAATGATACATTGCTGACTCCAAGTATTGTTTTGGCTCCTTTCAGTTCCTTTTTTATTCTGGATATGGCATCAAGAGTTGGCTTTGCCGTATCCTTATACTTTTCATCCCCTGTTGCTACAGGAAAAACTAAAGAATCAAAAATGATGTTCTCTTCGCCGAAATCCCATTCCTTCTTGAGGTATTCAGCAGCCCGCTTTGCTATGCTGAGCTTTCTCTCCGCAGTCAGTGCCATGGCCTGTTCCTTGTCCTCGTCTATCGTGCCGAATATTACTGATGCTCCATATTGCTTCACCAAGGGCATTATTTTTTCTATGCGCTCTGTTCCATCCTCAAAATTTATTGAGTTGATGATGCTCTTTCCTTGGGTTCTTTTCAGGGCTATTTCTATGACTTTAGGGTCAGTCGAGTCTATCATAATCGGCAGCCTGACTTTCTTTGTTATTAGGTCATAGAACTTTATGGAGTCTGCTACCTCATCCCTATCAGGATTCGCAAGGCAAACATCAAGAACCTGGGCACCTTTTCTTTTTTGCTCAATGCCTATTTCAGAGGCTGCATCAAAATTCTCTGATGAAATTAAATCCTTGAAAATCCTGCTTCCGATTACATTAGTCCTTTCTCCTACAATTATAGGCCTGTTGTCCTCTTCAGCAACTAGTGTTTCAGAGCCAGAAACCCTTGCCTTTCTTCCGGATGGAATCCTCCTTGGCTTTTTTCCTTCTATGGCCTTGCTTAGCTCCATGATATATTCAGGAGTTGTCCCGCAGCATCCTCCCACAAGGTTCAGCCACCCTTCATCCGCAAACTCACTCATGTGCCTTGCAAACTCCTTTGGCTTCAGCGGAAAAGTTCCATCTTCAAGCGGCAGCCCTGCATTCGGGTAACAGAAAACATTTGTCCGTGCGATGCCGGCACATGTCCTTAGATGGTCCCTCATGAGATCCGGGCCTGTAGCACAGTTCATGCCAATAGCAAGAAGATCATGGTGCTCCATGGAAGTGCAGAAAGCCTCTATGTCCTGCCCTGCCAGCATCCTGCCATTCTGCTCTATTGTTGTGGAAAGCATTATAGGCAATGCCGGCCTTTCCTTGAAAAGCCTGTGAATGGCATTCATTGCAGCCTTAGCGTTCAGCGTGTCAAAAATAGTCTCAACCAGGAATATGTCAATCCCCCCATCTGCAAGTGCTTTGGCTTGCCTGTAATATGCCTCCGCAAGATCTTCAAAGCTGATGTTGCATGTAACAGATATGGTCCTATTGGTAGGCCCGATTGAGCCTGCCAGAAACCTGGGCTTTTTAGCAGAAGTAAATTTTTCTATGGCTTTCCTTCCAAGCTCTGCAGCTGCTTTGTTAATCTCATAATCCATATGCCCAAGGCCGTATTCAGACAATGTGACTGAAGTGCCACCAAAGGTATTCGTGGATATAATGTCAGAGCCTGCCTTAAGGTAGTCTTCATAGATTTTCCTTATGGCTTCAGGCTTCACAAGGTTAAGGTACTCATTGCATCCTTCATAGCCCTCCCCTCCAAAATCTGCTGCCCCGAGCCTTAGCTTTTGTATTGTTGTGCCCATAGCGCCATCTAGGAGCATTATGCGCTTCTTCAGGATTTCACGAAGTATTGTCATTAACTATACATAATATGGTGCGTCTTAAATACGTTGCTACTCCGCTTATTCCCAAAAGAATATTTTTACAAAGAATCAGACCATATCGAGCAGTTCAAGAGTTAGGTCAATCTCATTGAGTATGAATAAATGCGCGCCTAATGCGCCGTAATTCCTAAGCTTTCTTATCATTTCTGCACAATATTTCATGCCGAAATCCCTGCCTCCTTTCGCAAGGCCTTTCTTCAGCTCATTGCATACCTTCAATCCAAAAAATTTCTCAGTTGATTCTGCCTGCTGCAGCGAAGTAAGTGGCCTTATCCCTGCAAGTGCAGGAAGTTTTATACCGTTCTTTTTTAGGCTTTCAGCATATTTCTTATACTCCTCGAATGAAAACACCATTTGTGTGATTATTACCTCTGCTCCTGCATCTGCTTTGCATTTCATATGCTTTATTTCTTCCTCTATTGGGTCTTCCGGATGGCCTGCAACTATTATGCAAAAGTCAGTTTTCATCCCTTCCCTGAAATTCTCATCCTGCCCTTTCCTTGGCAAGTATCTTCCTTTGTTCATTTCCGCTATTTGTTTTACAAGCAGGTAGGCGTATTTGTATTCGCCCCTCCATTCCTCATTTGACATTGCAGGAGGATCCCCTCTGAGGGCGAGAATATTTTTTATGTTTAGATAGTTTAAGTCGCATAACTCATTTTCAATCTCTTCCTTAGTCCTCTCCCTGCAGACGAAATGGGCGATGGTGTTTATCCCATACTTTTCTTTGACTAGGTAGGATATTGGAAGCGTTCCACCCCTTAAGCTTCCTCCTGCACCTTTAGTAACTGAAAGAAAATCAACCCTATTCCTTATTTTGTGTAACTTGCCGAAGAGCTCATTTGGGTCTGTGCCATTTCGCGGAGGCACAATTTCAACAGATATAGTGAACTTCTTCTCTTTTAGTATCTCAGTAATTTTCTTCATTATCAATTCCTTTTTTATGCATGAGTAATTATGCAGACATAAAAAGCACTTAAATTAGACCAATTTGGCTTTCCACCGGAGTTCGGATAAATGCTTAAAAAGATTGCGATTTATGAATAGAAAAGCATTTAAACAATTTGCGATGAATGGATTCTGTGATTGAAGCACTATATGCAAAAGCTGATTCAGCTCAAATAGTTTCTTTTCCGATAGCTGACTTATGGAGCGCGGATTCATCTGGCTTTCCCAGGCCTCCTCAAGACTCTGCAGCTGAAGCAGCAAAAAAGCCAATAGTTGCAATAAAATCTCTTTCATTGGAAGAGATGCTTGCCCCTCAAGGAATGGGAGGCATATCAGGGATTATTGTTAAGGCTCATCCTGAGTATTCTTCCAGATATAATCCTGCAGTTGTTCCTATCACCATATATCTTGCTTATCAGAACCAACCAAGCATATTGAGGACATGGGAAAATAATTTTTCTTTTAATTCCGGTTTAAGCATAGCAGCTTATCAATATGGGGAAGATGCGGCCTACCTAAACAACAGCGCCTCTAATGTGTCTTCCTATTCAGAACTAAGAACTCCTCAGAGCTCCATAAGATATAGTGAAACTAAATCATACGGCAATGTAGCTGCAAGTGAAACAATTGTTAATGTTCCGCAACTGCTCGTGAGAGAGGATTACGAAGAAAGAACATATGTTTCTGACAACACAAGTAACAGCGGTATTTCAAGCCTATCTAGCACAGATGCCTTAACACAGCCTTCAGTTATGTATGTTGCGCCAATTAGCGAAAATAGCAGAGTTTCATATTATGATGCTTCAGAAATTTCTCAAATTGCAATGCCAACAATGGTTAATTTGCCGTTTACCATGGCTTATGAAAACAAAATAGCTTCTTCTGAGATAAATAGCCAGGCAGAAATAAAGATTGTAGAAAGGCAATACTCGACACTATCCAGCGAAAATTCATTTATCCAATCAGCACAGTTTTTTGTCTTAGGTGAAGAGCCTATTTCTTCCATAGTAAGCAATGCTTCATCAACAATAACCAAATCTAACAAGTTAGAATACTCAGAACCAATTGCTGTAAATTATTCGATTGAAATAGCAAAAGACAGCACGAATAATCTGCCATCGCAATTCACAAATGCTCCAGTAACAGAATCTGTTGCTGTAACACAATATGTCAATGTTGCGCTTAGTGATAGGATTGGAGTAAATTACTATGCTCAATTAGATTCCTCGCATGAGCCTTTACAGGAATTAGCGCAAGCAGTATACAGAGAACTTGAGCTATCGGTAAATGCAGATAATGTAACTCCAAAAACAAGGAATACTGTAGCGAGCGAAAACACAGTAACTGCAGATAGTGGTTATGTTAGCAGTATAAATTCTGAATTAAGGGATAGTGTGCTTCTCTTAGGGACTGAAAAGGTTAGGCCTATTATAACAATTGACACTATGGTCGCTACTCCAAGCATATCTTATCTGGCAGATAGAACAATCGTAGCAAGTAGCCCTAGTGAAACGAGCAACTCTCTAGATAGCCTCCTTCTACAAAATAAAGTAGAGGAGCCGTATAGGCAGGACAAGATAAAGAGAGAAGACCTATGTGCAGTGAGGGCAGATATCAAAGATGGGGAAATAACACTTGGCAGCATAGATGATGCAGTTAGCGAAAGGCTGGTAAGGTATTTTGGGAAAGATAACATCAGCTCGCTTGAGGCAGATGGAACATACAAAGCACCTGAAAACACTGTCTTGGCAGCAATTATTTATCTTCTGGACAAGCAAGGATTAGTTACGAAGTATGTGCAGAAAGAAGATGGAATGTACATACACAGTATACAAGGAATAGAAGGAAGCATTAGGGTTGCAAAAGTAAACAAGAAAACAGGGGAGAAAAGATATATTACCATAGGCCTTGAGAGGGAACAATTCAATCCAACACTCGAAAGAATGGTTGTTGAGACAGATGGAAAAGTTAGCTACACTAACACTTTTGACATGAGGTATTTCTCACAAATTAAGAATTATAAAGGGGATGTTGTTGAAGGTGCTTATGATCTTGGAGTTTTATCAGGCAGAGTAAGCTTGGAAGAGGCAAACGATACAAGAACGATTGCGATATATGGCAAAACAGAGAATGGAGAATTGAAGGCATCTGCCATAGCGGCAAATTCTGTTTTAGGCATAATTTACAAAAGGGCGGAGAAATTAAAAGAAGGCGGGCTGGATATAAAATTGGATTTAGGAATTTCAGAATTCCAGATGAAGGACGGAAAACTGCTTCCAACAGACTATTCAAACATTTATTTAAGGGACATAGATGTCTTTGGAAGAAGCATTGTAAACAGGAACGGAAACAATGGTTTGGTAGTGCACAGCGTCGATGGTTTAATGCAAAGGTCTGAATTGCTGAAAAATGGAAGGTCTGTAGGAGCTGCAGATTATATAGCTCAGCATAGAGAACACCTCTCAGTGACAGGCATTTTGCAGGGTGTATTTGACAATAACAATACCCAGATTGGCTATTAGCTTCTTTGGCATTTTATAATCATTTATAAAGACTTGTCAAATGGGAAAGAAAGGTTCATAAGGTTGGCAAATGTCCATACTTGCAGTTATTCCCAATGAGCAAGATTATAGAATATTGTTCATTCATATTGAGGATTTTTGAATACTTTCCCCATTTTGCTGTTTTTTTGCAAGCTCATCTTTATTGGTATTCTGCAAAAAACTTAAAAGAGTGCTGTAACATTGCCTAATCAATGGTAAGGAACAGCAAGATAGAAAAGGCAAAAAGCAGCATTCCTGACAGGATAAGGGAGCTGGAAAAAGAGATAGAGAACACAAAGTACAACAAAAGGACACAGAGCCATATTGGCCTCGTAAAGGCAAAAATTGCCATGCTGAGGGAAAAGCAGGTTTCTAGGAAAAAAGGCTCTGGCAAAACTTATGGTTACACAACAAAGAGAAGCGGAGATGCATCAGCAATTATTGTTGGCTTCCCTTCAGCAGGAAAAAGCACATTGCTGAACAAGCTTACAAATGCCAATTCAAAGACAGCTGCCTATGAATTCACAACTCTTACCTGCATTCCTGGCATGATGGATTACAACGGCGCAAGGATACAGATTCTTGATGTGCCTGGCATAGTAGAGGGCGCAGCATCAGGCAAGGGAAGGGGAAAAGAAGTCCTTTCAGTGGCAATAAACGCTGACCTTGTTCTTTTGCTTATTGACGTATTCCATACAGAGCACTACCCTGTCCTAATGAAAGAAGTAAGGGATTCCTACATAAGGATGAATGAAGAAAGGCCTGACATAAGGATAAAGGCAACAATTAAAGGAGGAATTTCAATAGGTTCAACTGTTAGGCTAACTAATATAGACGAGGAAACAATAAAGGCAATATTGCATGAGTTCAGGATAACGAATGCAGATGTTCTGATAAGGTCAGACATAAATGCTGACCAACTGATAGATTCCATAGAAGGGAACAGGAAGTACATTCCTGGCATAGTTGCCATAAACAAGATAGACATAGCAGACGAAGGTACCTTAAGAAAGGCAAAGGCAATACCCCATGATATATTGATTAGCTGCGAGAAAGGCACAAACATGGATGGGCTTAAGGAGATTATATACAGGAAACTGAGATTCATGAAGGTCTATTGCAAACAGCAGAGCAGGAAAGCAGACATGGACACTCCTTTGATAATGAGAGAAGGCTCAACATTGCAGGACATGTGCGACAGGTTGCATAGGGATTTTGTGAAAAGGTTCAGGTTCGCAAGGGTATGGGGAAGCTCAAAGTTTGCCGGCCAGGTAATAAGAAACCTTAAGCATGAGATAAAGGATAAGGATATCGTAGAGCTTGTATTGGATTAGCCAATACACAAAAACGTAACATTTAAATATTAAAGATTTTATAAAGCATAGAAGTTAAAAATAAAGAGGTGTGTGTAGTATGTTCAATAGAAAAGCGCAGGCTGCCATGGAATTCTTGATGACCTATGGCTGGGCTATATTGGTTGTTCTCGTCGCAATAGGTGCATTGGCTTATTTTGGTGTTCTTACTCCTGATAAATTGCTGCCTTACAGGTGCATTGGTCCTGCAGGATTTGACTGCATTGAGAAGGCGAGTATATCCACTGGAACAGATACTGGGGGAATAGCATTAAGTAATAACTATGTTGAATTCACAGTTAAAAACAATTTAGGTTATAACATAGTTATAAGAGACCAAGATTCTGGTCCTGCATACGGAGGAAGCGTCACGTCAGGAAACAGTTTTACATGGGCTGGCGGAGGCACAGCAGCTCCGGGTACTGGGCATTTTACGGCTTCTACACCACCTGCAGGCGGTGTAGTACCACCTGCACCTACCGATATTGGTAGTGGTGGAATGACAGTAGCTGCTGGAGACTTGCTGAAAATAAGGATACTTGCATCTGCTGTAATTCCTCCTGGAAGGTTCTCCGGAGATTTCAGGATATGGTATGATAACGTCTATACTGGTCAGAAGCATCCTGCAACCTTCACAATAACTGGAAGGACAAACTAAAATAGACGTTATTTTTTATTGTTTTGTATATAAATCTTTATTAATTAAGTTTAAATCCTGTATATATGCGAAATTTTATTCTGCTAATAATTATCCTAATCTTATTTGGATTCTTTTTTCTAGTATATAATTACGCACCATTGGTTGATGAAAACCTCCATTTTACACAAATAAAAAGGTTCATGTTTGGAAACTACACTCAGGACATAACTGCTGTAATGCCTGGTTACCATTTCTTCATGTCTACTGTATCAAAGGCATTTGGATTAAATCACATTGGAGAAATGCGATTCATTCAGCTTATTATCTCTATAGCGACTATATTGATATTTTTCCATCTGGTAAAGACTTTGCACTTGCCTCACTCAAGAGGATTAATGTTTTCCTCCTTTCCCCTTTTTTTCCCTTTTTTCTTCCTAATCTACACCGACATGTTATCATTAATGTTTGTGTTGCTTGGATTTTATTTTACAATAAGACAAAATTATGCAGCAGCAGGGATATTAACCACCATAAGCATTTTTATCAGACAAAATAATGTTATATGGCTTATTTTTCTACTTTCAATCGCCATAAAATTGCAGAACAATGGTACTGGTTCTCTTGCTATTTTGATAAAGACAATTAAAAAAAATTGGGCATATTTTCTTGGCATAGTTAGTTTCATTATATTCCTGGTAATTAATAAAGGAATAGTTTTGGGCGACAAGGACATGTATAAATCACTCTACATTTACTTTGGAAATATATATTTTTTCCTGTTCCTTTTTTTCTTCCTTTTTTTACCGCTAAATATACATAATTTTAGAAAAATCATGCAACTGTTAAAGAATAAAATAGCATGGGTTATGATAGCGCTATTATTCATAGTTTATTTACTAACTTTTAAGAATACTAACCCATACAATGTAATCGCAGCAAACTATCTTTTATCAGGCTCCATTCTTGCTTATTTCTCTTCTTTAATATTGCTTAAGTCATTTTTCTTCCTTCCTATTATTTATTCAGCGCTTTCTATCAGTGTAACAAAAATTGAGCATAAAAATCTTCTTTGCCTCTTTACTTTTTTATTTCTCATACCGTTTTGGTTCATCCAGCCAAGATATTACTTCATTCCCTTTACTTTTTTTATCATCTTCTTCAAGTCAGAGTCAAAAAAAGTCATAAACGATACTATAACACTTTGGATAATCGCTTCTATTACTATATTCTTATTGATACTAAGGGGAAACGTATTTCCATTCTAGAACGCAAGATTTATATATCATAACGATATATTTAGTATATCAAAATGAAACAGAATCTTATTCATATAAGGGTTGGAGAAGAAATGAAGAGCCAGATGAAAAAGCTGATAGGCTCTGGCTTATTTTCAACAGAGGCAGAGATAGCGAGGGAAGGCATAAGGAACGTAATAATGAAGTATTCTGAGAAGAAGGCATGATGCAGCAGAAAATCATAGAACATGATATTTTGTATACTATAGTAAGCATAAAACATAACAAATATTGCATTTCCACATATATTCAAATGCTTGAAATCTCACAGGAGGCTTGCGTTAGATGGTATCAAGTCATGTTGAAAGAATAAGATTGAATAACTCTAAGAGCTTGTAAAAACTAAAAGGGCGGCTATCTGAAGGTTTCAACCTTCAGCGTTTCCGCCGCCCGCGAAATTCAAAACCCCATTAAACTCTTCTGTTCTCTTGTTTTATTCCAGTGTTTTTCTTGGCATTCTTCTATATAATGTTTCATGGTATCTTTTGTTACCATACCAACGCTTCGATAGAAGTGACCTTCACTCCAGAATTTTTTCCCCCAAAGCTTGTGCCGAAACATGTCCCAATGCCCCTTTCTCATCATATAAGAGCTGAATCCCTTTATTTGCCTGACGAGTTCAATTTCTCCGAGATAC
>JAGVYS010000002.1 GCA_018303125.1 Candidatus Woesearchaeota archaeon
TGTTTTTAATTGGAGTATTCATACTTGTAGAAAGCCTTGTTGCCTCGGGCATAGTCAATGATGTTGCAGGAACAATGGGTACGCTGTCAGGAAACAGCATTCTGCTTGCTTTCATAATAATAGTAACATTCTCAGTGCTCTTAAGTGCCTTCATAGACAACATACCCTACCTTGTCATAATGCTGCCGGTAGCGCAGAGCCTTACAGAACAGCTTGGCGCAAATCCTTATCTTTTCTTCTTCGGCCTCCTCTTGGGCGCCAGCATAGGAGGCAACGTTACACCAATTGGGGCATCAGCCAATATAGTCTCAATGAGCATAATGAAAAGGGAAGGTTACAAGACAACCTTCGGTGGATTTGTAAAGATAGGCTTGCCTTTTACAATAGCATCTGTTGTTGCCTCATCTGCATTTGTCTGGATATTCTTTTCATGATTAATATTGTATAAAAAGTATTATAAATCAAAATATTCCATATGCTGTTATGTCCTCAATAAAATCCATAAGGGCGAGGGAAATATTAAGCTCTGGTTCTACTCCATCAATTGAAGTCGAATGTATTCTTGAGTCTGGCGCATCAGGAAAGGCCTCTGTGCCATTCGGCGCATCTGCGGGCTCGCATGAGGCATCAGTAATCCTGGATGGAGACAAGAAAAGGTTCCGTGGAAAAGGAATGCTTAAGGCAGCAGGCATAGTCAACAATGCAATATCCAAGCTGCTGGTAGGCGAGGATGCATTATCACAGAGAAAAATTGACGGGAAGATGATTAAGACTGACGGAACAGAGAACAAGCAAAAGCTCGGCGGAAGTTCAATTCTCGGCGCAAGCTTGGCTGTTGCAAGGGCATCTGCAAATGAAAGAAAAAGGCCGCTTTATATGCACATAAGGGACGCTCTCGACGTGAATTTAAAAGGATTCCATCTCCCTGGCCCTATGATGGTTGTCGTAGAAGGCGGGAAGCATGCTGACAATTCAACTGACTTGCAGGAGTACCTGATTTCCATAAAAGGAAAGGATAAGGCAAGGGAAAAAGTAAGAAAGGGCATAGAAATTTACCTCGCAGTCAAAGATGTTCTTAAAAGCAGAAGATATAACACAAATGTTGGCAATGAAGGGGCATTCGCTCCATCAGGCATGCCTGACAACGAAGAGCCATTAAAAATTATCACAGAGGCAATCAAAAAATCAGGCATGAAAGATGTTGGAATAAGCCACGATGCAGCAGCCTCTGAGATTTTTTCAGGAGGAAAATATATACTTAGCAAGGAAAAAAAGGAATTGTCGTCATCAGAGATGATAAGGTATTTTGAAAACTGGGCAAAAAAGTACAATCTCATTACCCTAGAAGACCCCTTAGCTGAGGATGACTGGGAAAGCTGGACAGAGATTACTAAAAAATTAGGCAGTAAAATAAAAATCATAGGGGATGACCTGACAGTAACAAACATAAATAGGCTGGAAAAGGCGATAAAGCTCAAGGCGATAAATACTATACTGATCAAGCTGAACCAGATAGGCACACTTACTGAAACTGTTGACTGCTGCATGCTAGCCAGGAAAAACAAAATGGACACTATTGTTAGCCATAGGGGTGGCGGGGAAACAAACGATACTTTCATGGTAGATTTGGCTGTTGCAGTAAACTCAAGCTTCATCAAGGTCGGCCCGTCAAGAGGGGAACGAGTTGAGAAATACAACAGGCTCATGGAGATTGGCGAAGAGCTTCGCTTGTAGAAAAATTGCATTCTTTGTGTAAAGATTTAAAAAATATCATGTATTCTCGTGAGATATGAGTAATACGTCGGATAATGGGGAGTTTAGAAAAATATTTGATGATTACACAAGTGGAGCAAGAAAAAAGTATATTAGTTACAATGGAGAGGCATTGGAGGTTTATTTGCCTCGTGGCATTGATTTTATCAAAGCACCTAAAGCTAAAAAAATTGCAAGTGGAAATGCAGAAAGAGAGATTATAAGTGCGCTTACAGATAATTCAATAGGTAAAAGCCTTGCTGATATTGTAGATGGTTTTGGAAGCCGTGCAAAAGAGCAAAATGTAGTTATAGTGACATCAGATGATACAAGGGATGTAAATTACCGTGCAGAAGACCCAAGAGGCCTCCTTAAGCCAACACTGGATTTATTGCTTGAAAAAGGCATCAGTAAAGACAATATAACTATTCTTGTAGGAACAGGAAACCACGTGATTCCTAATCAAGAAGCTGTGTCAAGGTGGATATTCGGCAACACTATAGTGGACAGTTTTGGCAGAGGTATAGTATATCATCACAGTATAGATAGTGCAATGACTAGCGTAGGCGCACTTTCTAATGGAGTTGACGCAAGGTTCAATTCATACGTGACAAATGCAAACCTAGTTGTTGTTACGGGTTTTATTGAGCCTCATTTCATGGCAGGTTTTTCAGGAGGAGCAAAAGGAATATTCCCAGGTGTAGCAGCCGCAGAAACAACCCTTAAAGGCATACATGATGCAGAGAAAATGGCAAGCCCAAGTTCAGATTTTTTCCTTATAGATGGAAACCCTGTAAGGCGTTCAATAAATGAGGGGTTGGATTTAATAGCTAAAAAAGGAGTTCAATTTTACCTCCTTAACATGGGCAAGCATGAGGAAGAATTGACATTTGTTGTAGGAGGAAATATTAAAGATGCTTTCAATAAAGGTGTCGGGAGAGCAATGCCTTACAGTAATGTTAATGTAACAAGAAAATATGACATAGTATTGTTCTCAGCAGGACATGTAACTGGCAGCGACCATTACCAACTTGTAAAAGGCATGTGTGCTGCAAGCAGGATAACAAAAAATGATGGCACAGTTGTACTGCTTGGTCCAAATAGGGATGGCATGGGCGGTGGAAAAGGTTATCTTAGTGCGCTTAGGCAGCTTAAGGAAATGCGCCCTGAGGCTTATCTTAATTATGTCAGGGGAAATGGTGCCGAATATCCTGTCGGCGCGTGGGAAGCTGTAAAGCTCGCTACAGCCATGCATGATGGTATAGCTCCTTTCTGGGTTACTGGCAACCAAAGCATCAGAGAGTCTCTTGATTATGCACCTGGTCAAAATGCATACCAAGTATTCACAAATGGACAAGAGGGCATTGCAATTATGCTGGAAGGTAGCCTTGCTGTAGCTATAGATAGTCAAAAAAAGATAAAAGGTGCCAATACAATTAGCATCGCCTATCTTGGGCATGAAACAGTAATCCCGACATACAGGCAATCATCCTAAGCTGGGCAGCTTTATATACTAAGCACCAAATACATCATTTATGAATTTTGAGAGAATAAAGCCTGTGGAGAATTTCCAATTCTATATAGATTTGGCAATGAGAAGGGCAAGGGAAAAAGGTTCTGAGCTTAGGGCAAAAAAGCTGAGAGGCGGTAGCCTGGAAAAGTCAAAGTACATCGAGCTCATGAAGATGAATGTATTTGCAGACACTGTCTCCTCGAGAATGGAAAACATAGTAAAATCCTTCCCGAGCTTTGAGGGATTGCCTGAATTCTATAGGGAGCTCATTAAGCTTAGGATAGATTATGGGCAGGTAAGGAAATCTCTGGCAGCTGTCGACTGGGCCATGAGAAAATCAAGGGAGATGCTCAGCATGTATGCTGACAAAATAAACAAGAACAGGGAGTTCGAAAGGATAAACGTCCTGAGAAATAGTTTCCTGGGCAGGGCATCATCTATTCTGAAACAAATAAAGCGTGACCTGATTATTCTGGAGGATGCCAGAAAAAGCTTGAAGAACCTGCCAGACATAGATACCGCATTAAAAACAACTGTAATTTCAGGCTTCCCTAATATCGGCAAAACAACATTGATGTACAGGCTTACAGGCTCAAAGGGCGATATCCAGAGTTACCCTTTCACCACCAAAGGAATAAATGTCGCATATCTGAGGAAAGGAAATGAAAAAATGCAGATACTAGATACTCCGGGTACTTTAAACAGGTTCAACAAGATGAACGATATAGAGAAAGTAGCCTATCTTGCCATAAAGTATTGTGCATCTATTATAGTCTATGTCTTCGACCTTACAGGGGAATATCCTATGATGGATCAAATAAATCTCTATAAGAGGATAAAGGCAGATTTTGAAAAGGACATGATAGTATATTTCAGCAAGAAAGACATAGTCAGTAAAAAAGAACTTGAGAAATTCGAGAAAGAATATAATGGAATAAGTGATGACTCATTGCTTAAGGCAGAATTACTGCAAAGGCTTTAGATGATTCCTTTCTATTTCTATTGATCCGCCACATGGAAGCTTTGTTGCTGCACTCTTCAGTGCTCTCTTGGCTAGATTGATATTCTTTAAATCTACTTTTATCTCTATGACCGTATCCCCTTTCCTGAACTGGGCTGCCTGCCCTATTGGCTTCCCGAATGGATGCGCCATTCCTGTTGAGAACCTGTCTGCACCTGCACCTGATGCAAGCGGGTTGTTTCTAAGTATATGGAATGGATACTTGTTTATTCTTAGAAAATAGTTAGTTGGTCCTATTGTTTTCTCGAGGAGCCTGTTTGAGCAAAGCCTTGCGCTCTCAAGCGAATTATCCCTTATCTGCAAGTTTGCGAGGGATTTAAGCCTAACTGTGGAGTCAAACTTGCTCTGGTTCATGTTTCCCATTACAAATTTTGTTATCCTTGTATTGTAAGTTGTCTTTATAAATGACTTTTTCTTGAACTTGGATACTCTCGTGTATGGTCTCTCTAGCCTTCTATAAGCAACAGCTTTTCTTAGTCTTGCCATTTTACACAGGAAACAACAATCGATTTTTAATGCTTTCGGCTGGTAATCGTGCCGTGGCGATAGTTATAATAGAGGATATTCAGAAGATAGACAAAAACGCAGTGTATACAAGTGCGTTTATTATGGTCATAGGTATCCCAATCCTCAAAAACTCAAAAAAGGTTATTGTCTGTCCTGCTTTTTTCTCTGCGTTGTGTATTATTATGACATTGCTTGCCGCTCCTAAGATGGACAGATTCCCTGCTATTGTGCTTCCTGCAGCAAGGGCCATCATCTCATTTGTTGCCCCTCCAGCATGCCCAAGCATCGGCATATAAAGGGCAACAAGAGGCACATTCGATATGAACTGGCTGAGTATTATGCTGACCATAAAATCATGCCAAGTGAGTCTATCTTAATGCCTGAGCCTTCTATAAGCCTTTGAAAAAATCCTGAATCCCAGACGCTTTGCATGAGGACAAACATTGAGGCAAAGAATATGAGTGTGCCCCAGTCAACATTCCTGATAATGTTTATCCTCTTGCCGCTGAAAAGCAAAACAGGGAGCGAGGCTGCAAGTGCTATGTATGTGAGTCTAAAATCAAACTCGAATCCTAAAATTACAAAAAGAACCTTGGCAATGATCATCATAAAGATAATAAGGAGCGCTATCCTTGAAAGTTTTGCAAGCTTGGCATCTTTAATAGGCTCCTGGGAATGGCTTAAGCTGCCATTCCCAAAATGCCCCTTATAGAACATCTTGATAAGTGCATAGGCAATAAACAGGTTTATTGCTGTTGGGATGAAAAGATGTCCCAGAAAGGTAAAGAACTGGTTTCCTATGCCTCCATTAAGGGCAATAAGAAGGTTCTGGGGATTCCCTATTGGACTCATAACGCTCCCTATTGTTATGCCAAATGCCAAAGCCAGAAGCAATGGCCTTGAATCCATGTTATGTTTCCTTGCGAGAAGCAGCATTACTGGTGTGCCTATTATTGCAAGGGTGTCATTCATGAGTATGGCAGAAGCCGTTCCTGCCACGAAAAGTATGCATAAAAGAAGGGAATTTGAAGAGCGTGCACGTTTGAACAGTCTATAGGAGAGATGGGAAAGATAGCCGCTCTCCTCGAGAGCCTGGCCGACCACAAACATGCCAAATAGGAAAAGCATCACGTCCATATTTATAGCCATAATGGCATCTGATGTCGTTATGTTCCCTGCTAGCAGTGTAGCGACTGCGCCTGCAAGCATTACATGCCATATGCTAAGCCTTATCCTCCATGCCTGCCTTACAGCTATTAATAGAAAAACTATGCCCAGTATGGCTATTGGGTGCATCGTCTCCAGCTCTTTAGCAAGCTTTTTAAATCTTATACTATTCTTTCAAAGAATGAAAAAGCCCAAACTCATAAAGAGATATTGCCCATACTGCAAGACGCATACTGAGCATAAGGTTACGCAAAATAAGAAGAAAAACGCTTCAAGCCTTACCTACGGTTCTAAGATAAGGGCTAAAAAAAGAGGAAAGGCAAGGGGCCATGGAAATCTAGGAAGATATTCCAAGCCAGCAGTAACAAAATTCAAGATGACTGGAAAGAAAATAAGCAAGAAGCTTGACCTTAGGTTTGAATGCAAAAAATGCGGCAAGATGCACATACAGGCAGAAGGCATAAGGACAAAGAAAATTGAGTTCACATGAGGTGACAATAATGACAGAGCCATCAAGCAAATTCATAAAGGTCAGATGCCCTAAATGCAAGAATGAGCAGGTAATATTTGGGAAATCCTCTACCGGGATAAAATGCCTTGTTTGTGAAAAAACGCTCTCTTCTCCTACAGGAGGAAAGTCGAGAATCAAAGCAAGGGTCCTGGAGGTCCTTGAGTAAATGCTCCTTAAAAGAGAAGGATATCCGGAGGAAGATATTCTCGTTCTCTGTACTGTAACCAACATACATTACCATTCTGTTTTCGTAAGGCTGGACGAATACGACAAGTCCGGCCTCATACACATATCTGAGGTTGCTCCCGGAAGGATAAGGAACATAAGGGATTTTGTTGTTGAGAGTAAGAAGGTAGTCTGCAAAGTTCTCAGGGTTGATGAAAGCAAGGGCCATATTGATCTCTCTCTAAGAAGAGTAAATGACAACCAGAAAAGGACAAAGATAGACGAGATAAAGCAGGAGCAGAAATCAGAGAGGATAATCGAGCAGATAGCAAAAAACAACAAGATGGAGATTAAGAAGCTCTATAAGGATATCATAGGAAAGATATCCAAGAAGTACAAGGACCTGACATCATGCTTCAAGGATGCTGTAAAGAATCATTCACTTCTGGAAGAGCTTGGCATAGACGCAAAGATAGCCGGCCAGCTCATAGAAATCATAAAGCTCAGGTTCAAGGAAGAGGAGATATTGATTGGAGGAATGCTTAAGCTTCAGACCTATGAGCCAAATGGTATTGAGCTGATTAAAAAAAGCCTTGCAGATGCCTCCTCTGTCGATAAGAAAGTATCAATAGGCTATATTGGTGGCGGAAGCTATAAGGTAAGCGTTGTCTCTGAAAGTTATAAGAAAGGGGAGAAAGTGCTTGAAGATGCCCTTTCCAAGGCAATGGCACCAATAATAGCCAACGGCAACGGGACAGCAGAGTTTATAAGGAAACAGTCATGAAACACATATACCTGTGCCATAAGTGTAATGTATTTACGATGAGCGAACTCTGCACTAAGTGTGGCTCAAAGGCCTCTACTCTAAAGCCGCCAAAGTATTCTCCTGAAGACAAATATGCTGGTTACAGGAGACAGGCAATGCAGGAAGAAAGGGAAAAAAGAGGCCTTATTTAGGGTGCAAACATGGGAAACTGGAGGATAAAGCAGTTTAAGGCAGTATCTCTTAAGAATGGTGTTCTCATAGAGGGCCTGCCTGGAATAGGGAATGTAGGCAAAGTTGCCGTAGATTTTCTTATAGATGAGCTTGAGGCAATAAAGCTATATGAGATAAGCTCTTTCACCTTTCCACATTCTGTCTTCATAAATGAAGATAACCTAGTTGAATTGCCTAAGATAGAGATTTTCTACAAAAAGGCAAAGGGGCAGGATTTTCTCCTTCTCAGCGGGGATGTCCAGCCAATAGATGAAGTAAGCTCTTATGAGTTTTCCGAGAAGATAATTGATATATGCAAGAAGCACGGTTGCAGGGATATCATAACCCTTGGAGGAATAGGGCTTAGCGAGATTCCGAAAAAACCGAAGGTTTACTGCACAGGCAATACAAGCGATGCTGTTAAAAAATACAAGGATCCGATGATAAATACAAAGCTCTATGGAGTGGTTGGCCCCATAGTGGGCGTATCAGGCCTTCTCCTTGGCCTATCTGAGCCAAGAATAAGGGCTGTGGCGCTATTGGCAGAAACATATGGCCATCCGATGTACCTGGGCATAAATGGAGCCAAGGAGATTCTTAAGTACCTTGGAAAGCGTTTTGGATTTGCAATAAACACCGAAAAGCTCGACAAGGAAGTAAAGGCTATGGAAAAAGAGACAATGAAAAGGACAGAAGAGCTTTCAAAGATAAGTAAAAAATCTGCCGGAAAAAGGCTCTTGGGCCAAGATGTCAATTATATAGGATAATTATATCTCCTCGGCGCGTTTCTTGCTTACAAGTATATCTGCAATCTTGGATGGTAAATCTGCAGTATCCATCTCTCCGAAAGGGCCGTATTCCTCAAGCTCAGGGCCTATGAATTTAGGAACAGGGCTTATGAACCTTACTTTTTTCTGCTCATCCTTTGCAATTCCTTCATTTTTCTGAGGGATTTTTGCAGAAAGTTCTTTCATGACCTCCCTCTGATTAAGGAAAATTTTTATTATTGTGTCAAACATTTCCCTTTCATGCGGAAGGAACTTGTCATAATCTGTTATTACCGACGATGTTTTGCTGCTGTTAAGTGCAAGTATTACCAGCTTCCTTGTCCTTCTGTCATCTATCTCCTCAAGTATCTTGTATATGCTCCTTACCCTGGACTCCTCTTTTTTTGAGTCAGGTGCTTGGCCTGCGGAATATATCTCTGCCTGAATAAACATGCTGACCCTTTCCATAAAATCCTGTTGGACCTCCTGCAGCTCTGCCCTCGAGCGCTCATTGCGAAGCAACTCAAATAGTGTTTCGTAGCTTATCTCCATTTCCCCATGCATATCATTAACCTGCACATGTTTTTATACTTTTCCGCGAAAGGATTTTAACATGAGCCAGCATCCTGGCTTTATGGCAGAGCTAAGTTTCAATGACTTGGGCTTCGAAAACTGCGGAGACAGGGTAAAGGTAAGTTTCCTTAAGCTGTACTATTTCTTCATCTCAAAGGATGATCTGGAGAAGGCAAGCAATATCAGTGTTGAAGGCAATAAGATAACTTTCCATTCCTTAAGCCATGATAAGGCAGAAAAGCTTTTCATGAAGCTCCTTGTCAGGAATTTTGCCAATCTTACAAACAAAGTTACAGAAAACCCTACTTTTTACATCCATAAGAATTCGGGCATTCCTCTGATAGGCAGCCTGAGCTTCGGCATAGTGGACAAAGGAACAATGTTCCTCGAGGTGAAGCCTTTCTCTGGCTGCAACGCTGACTGCATTTTCTGTTCTGTTGATGAGGGCCCTTCGTCGAAAAAAATCCTAGATATAGTTGTCGAGAAGGATTACCTTGTTGATGAAGTTTGCAAGCTCCTTGATTACAAGAAAAAGCCTGCCCATATATACATAAATCCGCAGGGTGAGCCGTTGCTCTATCCTGAGATAATTTCGCTTGTAAAAGGTCTATCCGGCCTCAAATATGCTGAGAAAGTGATTATCATAACAAATGGCACACTCTTGACAAGAAAGCTGGGGGATGAGCTAAACTCAGCCGGTGTTTCCTCTCTTAACATCTCCCTGCATTCTCTTGACCCTGAGAGGGCAAAGCAGCTTTTCAATATGAAAGGTTACAATGTTGGCAGGATAAAGGAAGTACTCGAATATCTGAAAGGCAAAGTGGAGATTATTCTTGCACCTGTGCTTCTGAAGGGCATGAACGAAAAGGACGTAGAGGAGATAGTTGCCTATGGGAAAACGCATGGTTTTAGCGTGAATATCCAGAATTTCCTGCATAATAATAAAGGCAGGAATCCTGTAAAGGAAATTGATTTTGATTCTTTCTACAGCTTTCTCAGGAAGCTGGAAGATAAATATTCATCAAAATTGATACTCCAGGGAGGCATTCCCATCACAAAAGAGCTTCCTAAGCCATTCAGGAAAGGGGATATAATAGAGGTAGAAATGGCCTCAAAAGGCAGGTACAAAAATGAATTCATATGTTTTGCAAAGGGCAGGATTATCACAGTATACGGCGAAATAGGAAAGAATAGGACGAAAATAAAGATAACCAGAGATAACCATAACGTCTTTTATGGCGTGCCTGCTTGATAATATAAGTCGTTAATTTGGAAGTATTCTATTGGATTTCAGTTCCTTGAATAACTTCTGCAGAATATTGCCTAGATTTAGATAGAGTTAAAGAAAAAGAGAGAAATATAAAAGAAAAAAAAGAAAGGGAAATTAATTCCCTTACTGGGTTACGTTAACAGCTGGTACTACAGGTGCATCAACTACTGGTGCTACCACATTTGTCAGCACATCAACGCCATTGACCTTGGTTACCAACTGCTTGGTTACGCCATCAGCCAATGCCTTCAGCTTTGTTGACTCTGCAACTATTGATGTAGCTGCCTTTGTATCTGCTGCAAGTGTTCCTGCAACAAGCAATGCTACATTTCCGTTTGCATGGTTAACAAGCTGTATCAGTGCCTCACCAGAGGTTAATGTCCAGCCGGTACATGTTGGGAAATCTGCTGATGTCTTCTCGACAGCTGCGTTGGCGCATGGCCCTCCAACAAGTATCACGTTCATGGTGGTTTCCTTGCCGACTATCTCGCTGGCAAGCTTTGTTGCACCAACATCAATCTTGTTCAGGAATACTGCTTCTCCTGATGCATCAACTGATGTGACCTTTGTTGCTCCTGCTGTAACGAAGACATTTGCGACAGCCTCTTTCTTCGAGATGGTTATCTCCCACTTGTCCTGATTGTCTGTGCTCTTCTGGACAATTTTGTTTCCCCATGGCGTATAAGCCTGGTTCTGGTTGTCATCGCTGTCCATGGGTATCATGAAAGCGGACCTTCCAAAGCCCCATCCTGTTGTTGGGATTGTTGCTACTCCATTTTGCGTTGTGTTGATTGCAGATACATCCAGTCCATCGGCTGCAGTATATGTTACATTAAACATAAGCTCATCGATGTCTGTAGATGAATCTTCCTTTCCATCAAGGTCCTCAGTAACATTGAAGACACCTGACCAGTTACCCTGGGCAATCTGATCAATTACTGTGGAGGAGTTTATACCATATACTGGGTTCAGACCGATTTTCACATCGTACTGAGTCCAGATATCTGCTATTGTATCTCCAGTATCTGCAGCAATGTTTGATAGTCTCACACAATCGCCTGCTGGGTTAGAGACATCAATGGTATAGGTTGCTCCATCCATGACAACACTAGACACGTTGAAACCAGATGAGTCAGTATAGCTGTAGTCATTGCTATCTCCGGTTCCTAAGTCCTTCAGTGTCACTACCTTGTCTGTTGGGCTTACGTCTGACAATCTCAAAATCCTTGAGTTCTTGTTGGACTCAACGATAAAGAGGTCGTTTTTACATACAGTCTCGCCTTCCCTGAATCTCAGAGGGTCTGCGCCGTTATCATCTTCGCCCCAACCAATATGTGGTCCGGGTGCAGTTGCGTTGTAGTACAATATCCTCTGGTCATACTTCACTCCCTTCCTGTTGGTGAACTCAAACTTGTAATAGTTCTTTCCAGAAGGCGTGAATTTCAGCATCTCCGTGTCACTTGCCTCTAACCCAGAGAACTGATAGTCAATTCCAAGCTTGTCAAACATAAGCTTGTAATCCTTGTTGTCGCTTACTGCTTCAGATAGCTTTCCGCCAACGGGTACAAAATAATCGTCTGTTGGTGTCCATTGTATTTGGATTTCGCTAAGCTTTCTCTCAGAGCCCGAATCACTCTGGGTTATGGTAACCGTAGCGTCGCTGATTGATTCATCTCCTACTTCCAATCTTGCATTCTGCCCGTCCAATACTAGCTTTTGTGCGCCAAGGTAGAACTCAACAAGGTTCTGCTTTACATCCCCTGCTTTTGTTGGGAATATCTCCTTGATGCCTATTTCAATACCATCCTTCAGCGTATAAGTCTCGTCGTTGGACAATGAGCTTGTTGACTCATCGTTTACCGTGAACTTTGTTATTGATGTGGCACTGGTATCACCTGATACGATATCGTTGGTAACGACATATTCCTTTCCATTAAGAGTGTATGTCTTGGTCTGACCAACTTCAAGGGTATCCTGATATGCTCCGGACATAAGGGTAAGTTTCATGTTCCCACTTGCGTTTACTGCCTTGGTAATTGTATAAGTGTTACCAAGCATAGTAATCTGCTCATCCTCAAAGTCCTTTAGCTTTGTACCATCCCAATCAGATGTTGCTGATGTTGTGAAAGACAACTTATAGTTTATTGCCCTAACTGCATTTTGGAAAGTCAGGTAAAGTGCTGGATCCTCTGGGCTTACATCTGGGTCTGTCGTAAATCCAACTGATGCAGTTGGCATGGTAAGTGTCTGTGTATAATCAACACTTGACTTAGCCCTAAATTTGCCATCTGCAAGTGCAGTAAGGTCTGCATCATCAAGAACTGAACTTACGACGCTTAAATTCTGGTATAAGTTTAAGGCATTGCCACTCTCAGATACTCTGAATGCATCCCCTTCAACAGAAACAGATGTAGTTGCTCCAGTGCCTGCCTTAATCTTTGCTGCAAACTGCAAACCGGCTGCAATGTCAGATACTCCCAATACATCCTGTGCAGATGCTAGGTCTCCTACAACTAGTGCTCCTGTAAACTTGCCATCCTTTATGAATGGGGACGGATAGTCGTTAAGGTCTGCTAGTGCGGTCGCTCCAAACATGGTAGCGCCAACCATTGTGCTGCCTAATCCCAAGGCAACGATCCTCTTTATTGTTTTTCTTAGTTTCATTGTGTTTCCACACCTCACTTGATATTTAATTGAGCATTTACGTGCTGGTAAACGCACAGAGTGATTGATGTAGCGAGTTCTTTATAAAGATTCTTATATTTCGCTTTATATAAAGAGGACATAAAGTTTATATCTGGAAAATTTTTAAGAATAAAACTTTAGTAACTGCATCATATTTTTAGCTGTTTTGAACCGAGAACAGCATAAAAAGAATCAAATATCGGCATACTGGTGTCTACTTGTGCAAAATTTATGCCTTTTATGCTGCACTCATGTTCTATCTCCTCTGTATGCTGCCTCATCCTCTTAACATACTCCTCTTTATCCCTTATGGAAAAGTAGGTCCTCATAGTTTCCCCTGATTCAGAATCTTGAAACTTGAAATTTCCTTCAAAGAAAGGCTCTTTTTCATTTCTGCTTACCACTTGTATAAATGAAGCATCAGCATGCCCGAGGTGCATTATTGTTTCCTTTATGTCATCAATAGAGGAAAAGAAGTCCGATATTACAACAATAAGTGACCTGGAGCCTATGGAATGCCTGTATTTCCTCCCAAGACTCCTCATATCCGTTTTTCCACTTGGCTTTATGGAGTTAAGGTAGTCTATCATTGCCATAACCTGAGACATGCCCCTCTTTGGCTGGTATGCATCTATATTTTCTGAAAATGTCGCAAACTGCACTTTGTCATTGGATTTCATGCCAAGATAAGCGTAACCTACACCAAGCATCGACGCATAGTCAAATTTCCTGGCAAACCCCATTGACCTGGATTTATCGACGAGAACATGTACTGTTAAGCTTCTTTCCTCTTCATAATTTTTCATCATCAGCTCATCCGTGCGTGCATAAACTTTCCAGTCTATTGCCCTGAAATCATCTCCTGGAGAATAAATCCTATGGTCCTTGAAAACCATTCCTCTTCCGAATGCAGTGGATTTCCTTGGGCCGGAATAATTGGACGTTACTCTTTTCCGTATTATAAGGCTGAATTTCGACATCCCGTCGAGAAACGAAGAGTCTATCATTTGACTTTTTTGATTAATTGCTCTATGACCTGGTCAGGAGTCATTCCTTTTCTCTCTGCCTCGAAATTTAGCAATATCCTGTGCCTTAGGACAGGATAAGCCAGTTTCTCTATATCCTGGACAGAGACATGGCTCCTGCCTTCTATAAGCGCAGATGCTTTTGCTGCAAGTATTAACCCTATTGACGCTCTTGGCGAGGCGCCGTAATGAAGCATATCTTTCTCTTTCCTCGTCTGCTGGACAATCTTAACCACCCTTTGCTTGAGATCCTGGGCAATTGGCATCTCCCTTACAAGGCTCTGCATTGTGAAAATATGTGTCTTTGTGAGCATTGGCTTTAGGTTCTTTGGCTGCTCATGCTCAGAATATATGTCAGCAATCTTAAGCTCGTCCTCAAAGTTAGGGTAGTCAACAAGTATCTTTAAAAGGAACCTGTCCTGCTGTGCCTCTGGGAGGGGATATGTTCCCTCTTGCTCGATTGGGTTTTGTGTGGCAAGAACAAAGAATGGCTTGTCAAGTTCAAAAGTCTCATTCCCCACTGTAACCTGCTTTTCCTGCATTGCCTCCAGAAGAGCGCTCTGCGATTTCGGTGTTGCCCTGTTAATCTCATCTGCAAGGACTATGTTTGAAAATACTGGGCCTTTCTGGAACTTGAATTCCCTTTTTCCGGCTTTATCGTCTATTATGTATGTACCAGTTATGTCAGATGGCATAAGGTCTGGAGTGCTCTGTATCCTTGTGAATTTAAGGTCCATGAGCTGTGCAAGAGTCTTGACAGCCAAAGTTTTTGCCAATCCCGGGAAGCCTTCCAGAAGGGCATTTGAATTGCTCAGTATGCATATAAGTATCTGCCTTATAACCTCATCCTGTCCGACGACAACCTTGTTTACTTCCTTGAAGAGGCTGTCGAATGCTTGCTTGTAGCTTTTCATGTGTCATCACCTAGTTTGCTTTTTTCCTGTCAAAGTACCTTTTTATAAGTATCTGCTGTTCCTCATTAAACTCAGACTCATAAGCCGCTCCGCTCGATATTAGTATATCACTCGGGAATGATGTGCTGAAATCATAGTCACCTATTTCCCTTGCCTCTGAAAAATCAAAATCCAATCCGACAGGGTTGATTTCTACAACTATCTTCTCGTTGCCTATCTCAAGCACGGATATGTCTCCTCCTGTAAAATCTGCCTGCTCTATTTTCTCATCTTTGTCCTGGAATCTCTTCAGTGTTGATTCAACCGCAGCTGAAAAATCAAGAAGCTGTAAGTTCCTGCTTGATACATAAACTGATGAGGAAACAAGGATTATAAGCATAATTGAGAGTATGATTGCGCTCCTTTCAAAAAAGAAGCTGCTCAAGCTTACTCCCTTAAGATCATGGACAACCTCTTCCTCAAGATTCTTTAGTACAACGCTATCCTTGTTGCTGTAATCCCTCGCTGTCCTCAATTTCTCGTCTAGTTCAGGATATTTCTGCTCAACTTTCCTCACATTGTCAGACCTTGGCTCAATTACAAGGGATGAGAAAAGATAGATTATTGCCGGTATTGCTGCAAGATAAGGGTTCAGGCCTGTTATATAGAGGGAAAAGTAAAATGCCATAAGTATAACAAGGCCTTTCAGTATAACAAAAAAAATGTCAACTTTCCTAAATGAGTCGTCAATTTCGCTTATGGCTTTTTTTATCTTTTCCATTTTAACATACAGATGTATCTCCGCTACAAACCGTATCGACTTTATCCTCATATTCCTTTATATCGTCCTTCAATGATTCGACTTCGTTTTTCAAGCTGGTAATTTCCTTTTTCTGGTCAGATATCTCTGACTGCGCCGAAAGAAGCTTGTTCGTTGATTCAAGCAATTGTGTCTTTGTCTCAGAAAGATCAGACTCAAGCCTGCTCTTGTCTGTTTTTAGGCCATCATTCTCTGTCCTTATCTCATCATATTTTTTGCTTAGGGCGGTTTCATCCTGAGACTTATCCTGAAGGTCCTCAGCAGTCTTGTTAAGCCTTGTCTTGTAGAAAAGAAGCTGGTCTGCCACTTCTTCCAGATTGTTGAGTTTCTTGCTGTATTCATGCGATAAGGTTGTGTAATTGTGATTATAGTATAGGCCGAGAAACACAAAGCATACTGCTACCATTACTACAATTATCAGGAGCCCTACATTAACATCTTTTTTTAAAAAGCTCATTTTATAGATTGCGAATGTTCAAATATTTTCCTTATAAATACTTCGATAATGTATATTGCCAGAAGCATGGCTAAAGGATACAGCCTCAAGTCTACCCTGTCAGTTTCTGTCCTGAGGGTATAGCTCGTTAGCTCATCAGTTATGCTTTCATCCAGCTTGATTACCTTTCCCCCGGACACAGATACCATATTATATATCTCCTTGTTTAGGCCGAGCCTGTAATATTCCTTATAATTGTTTACAGCGACAAGTGCATCGAAAAACTGGAAGTATCCTGGCCCATTTGGCCTGAATGATGCCTTGTATATATCTTGGCCTTCTTTCACAAAAGCAATCTCTTTGGAAACTGGGTAATTCTTTGATTTCACAATAACCTCATTATCCTCTCCCAGATAGCTGTCTTTCACGTCTATTAGTATTTCCTTGTCTTTTTCAGGATTGCCGACAGCATAGTTTATCATTCTTGTAATGAGAATTGAATTTTCCTTATCCAACAATTGCCCTGCCCATTCCCTCCCATCATCACTCGCAAATGTTACCACTCTACCTAATCCAAAATTCCAGGAATTCAGAACAGGATTTCCGTCTCCGGTGAATATAAGGCTCTTTGCGCCTAGCTTAGGCACAACAAAATTCACACCGGATACCCTAGCATTTATGTCTAGGGCGTTTGTTATGAAGTGATCTTTATCAACTATGGCCAGATTGCTATTTCCTGAAAATATCTTCTCTTTGGCCTCTGGCTTACCGAAGAATATGTTCAAGTATTGGTAATCCTCTGGCTCAAAATAACTCCCGCTACCTATTGAGGCGAGCTTCTTTAGGAACTGCCGATTTATGGTTTCCTGGCCGCTTATCAAAGAATGCAAACCAACAGTGTATATCCTCACTCCATCTTTTGCCATCTTTTCTGCAACTGATTTTGGAGCAGGAGGTTCTTTTATGTTTCCCATCTTGCCATCAGAGATGAGAATAACGTTCTTTGTCCCTTTTACCTTGTCCAGTAACCTGCTTGCCCAGATAAGTCCTTGGTCTATAGCCGTGCCTTGCCCGCTGCCTATCCTCTTTATCTTGTCTATAATGACTTCCCTATTCCCCTTAAGTTCTGTTGGCTCCGCAACATTTTGTGCAAGGCTTGCAAAAGCAACCACTCCCACATTTATGTCATCCCTAAATGTCTCAACCATCTTGACTGCAATTCCCTTCCCGAGGTCAAGGGCAGATCCTGTAGCACCTTTTTTATAGGCAAAATCGCTGAAACTGTCAGATACATCTATTATTATGATTATGTTGTGCTGTAACTGGTCTACAATCTTTCCAGAGCCCACTTTTACAGGAAGCATCGATTCAACAAGCGTCCCCTCATAGCCTCCTCTATCGAAAGAATTCCTGCCGCCTATGAAAACAATTCCTCCTCCGTTAATAAGGAACTCTATCAGCCCATCTATTTTTCCACTTATGGCGCTATAATGGACATTATCCATGACAACAGCAAAATATTTTTCTAGATTATCAGGTATGTTCTTAGTTATGGTCAGATGATATATATCACCCAGGCTTCTTTCCAATGGACCAGGTTCAGGGGATACAAACAGCACCTCTGGCTTTGGAACAGCATTTACTGTCTTGTAAAAAACGTTGTTCTCCACAAAATAATCTTTCAATTCTATTTTTGCGGTTATTTTATGGTATCCTTTCCCGAAAGTATGCAAAATATCTTTCTCCCTTACGTTTCCTCCTGTAAACTCAAGCTTGTCATCGATGTATATCTGCAAAGTAAACGCTGGTTCCGCCCCTATATTACCGACCTTTATCTTAAATAGATTCGGTGTATCTTCTATTGTATCGCTAGGCCCGATTATCTCAACATAGGCATCATTTGCCTCGGGCACAATTTCAAATGCGAATAACTTTGTATCTGATATCTTGGAGTATATCCCAACATCAATAAGCGATTTTCCAAAATTGCTATTCCCGTCGCTAAGTATCAGAAGGTTATCATTGCCTTCAATCTTCCTTAGAATTCCATCTCCAATATCTGAAACTTTGCCGGAAGATATCTGGCTAATTTCTACAGGCGCATTTTTTCCTATTTTGCTCTTAAGGCTTTCAAGCACAGAATCACCAAATACTTTCATTGACTCAGTATTGTCTACTAGAAGTTTTATCACAGGGTCTCCATGTGTTGAAACTTCCTTCGTTGTGAATGGGAAAGCAAAGGCAATCAGTAACAACAGTATCATCAAAAGCCTAAAAATTGAAAATAATATCCTGAGGAGTCTTTTTCTCCTGTGAAATTCCTTTTTTTCCTCCTTGCTGCCAAACTTTATGAAATCGTGATAAACAAAAAAAAGAAGCACTGCGGCTGCTGGAAATATTAAAAGTAGCACATAGGGGTTTTCCAGGCAATAGTTGTTATAGCATCCAAACGTCATAAGTCCCCTCTTCTTTTTATGTAGAAAATCTCGAACAAAAATAGTGCTGCTGCAGCTAAAAGGATATAAAATCCCAGGTTGACCTCAACTGGCGCTTTATCAAGTGTCTCATTGAAATCACTGCTGTTGATAATAGCTGACTTTCTTGTTATGTCAGATTCCTGCTGATTCAGAAGGTTTACTGCTATTCTTCCGCTTTCGCTTTCAAAAAAGCCTATATTTTCAAGCACTTCCCTTCCTGACTTATTGAAGCCTAAAATTGAATCTCCGGTCTTGTAATTGAAATTAGACAGTTCCTCCCTACCTAGCATGAAATTAATGAGAGAATCCCAGAATAAAGGATATGAAACCTGCTCTTCAAAATCTCCCTCTATTATTCCATAATAAAGAAGCCCGCCTTCTGAGATTAATAATGGATTTCCGGATTTTGAGGATGCAAGAACAATCGAATTGTTATTCTTTACTTTTGCTTCGAGGTATTTTGAAATTGATGCAAAGCATCTTGGGCTGCTTATTCCCTTTGTAATCGCACTTACTATATCTACGCAGGCTTCGTCCTCCTTGTTAATGGCAGACCCAACTTCAAATCCGGTAAGTCCATCTGTGCTACCGAGTCCATCATATGCTGAAAGTATTACTTTGCCTCCCTTCCCAACATATTCTTTTATTTCCTTGAATGTGTTTGGCAAAATATTGCCCTTGGCTATGTCGCTGACAAATACAATATCGTGAGTTAATTCCGGAAATACAGGGGGCACAGCAACATTAACAACAAATTGAGTATTTGCAATAAGGGCATCGAGTTTGGAGTTGCTATTCTTGTTGTTCGTTATAAATAATATATTAATTTTCTCCTTATAAGGATTTGAGAGGTATATCCTGTCATCCCTGTCAAAAATGTCCTTCTGTGCCAGCTCTAATGTGGTTTCACCCTGAGGTATGTCGAAGGATATATATTCGCTCGAACCAGGTTCTATATCCATCTTTTTCCTCTGCTTTTCAGCGCCATTGATAGACATCTTCACTTCTACTGACCTTGCTGTCTCGCCGAAATTCCTGACGTATGCCTCACCTGCTCCCCTATATATGTTGAGTTCGGTAAATCCCATATTCTGCTTCGGAGAACCTGCCTGTATGAATACAACTCTTTTGTTGTTCACCTCGGAAATTTTCTTTGCTGCCAGTATATCTTCATCAGGCACTAGCAAAAAATCAGAGTACACTAATATAGTGCCCTTTTCTGTGCCCAGTATGTCATTTGCCAAAAGGATTGAGCTGTCTATCCTTGTTGGCACATCTACAGGCGCAAGATTGGATATTATTGCCCTTGCCCGGCTTGATGAGACGTTCCTTACTACAACAACAGGAGATTCCGCCGCAAGTATAACGCTTGCCTTGCCCTTTATTTCACTAAGAAGTTCTTTCTTGTTGCTATCAAGCCTTGTTACTGCGCCCTCCTTTACCCACATGGAAGAACTTACATCCACAACAGCTATGGTATTAAGAGAAAAAACATCCATCGGGAAATCTATTACCGGACCTGCAGAGCTTACGGCAAGAAAAGCTATGAAAAAAAGCTGGATGAAGAATAGTGCCTTGAGCAATAGCTTCTGGAAGAAAGCATTGTATTTCCTTACGTTTTTCTGCTGCATGAAAAACATAAGTGAAGGCACATTTAGGTCAACAGGCTTGGCCTTGATAAGATAGATAATTATAAGAGGCACAATGAACCAAAGAAGGTGAAGGGCTTGGGGTGTAGTGAATTCCATTATTGACCCCTCTTCCTGAGCATTTTCTTTTGAAGCTCATTTTCATTAAGAAGTTCCTTTAAAAGGACAAGAGCATCATCAATCTCATACCAGAAAAGCTCGCTCTCTGCCATTATCCCCAAGTCACTTCTGGCTTCAATAGGTATTGTTATTTGTCCCTGCTTTGTTACCTTCACCTTTGATATGAACTTTGGCCGCATTATTAATACTATTAATTTACTTAATTTTAATACTTATAAAACTTTGCAAATAGCGGGCCAATATTTTTAAATGGGGCGATAACGTTTTGCGTATGATTTCAGTAATAGGCGCCGGGCCTGCGGGAAGCTTTTATGCCTATAAGGAGAAGCATGATGATGTCACAATATTCGAAGAGCACAAGACATGCGGCGATCCGGTTGCGTGCACAGGAATACTTACCGATTCTGTGAAGCAGTTCGTAGACATACCTAGAAACCTAATTGTAAGCAAGATAAGGAAATTCAAGATGGTTTCTCCAAATGGAAAGGAGATGTATATAGACTTGAAGAAGGAAAACCTTGTTCTTGATAGGGCAAGATTCGATAGGTTTATTCTTGACAAAGCTCTTGACAAAGGTGTAAAAATAAATCTTGGAGAGAAATTTCTTGGATATAAAAAATCTGGGAAAGGGTATTCCATAAAGACAAGCAAGCGCACATACGATACAAGCATGATAGTAGGCGCAGATGGCCCATTCAGCCAGGTAGCAAGGTCAACAGGCATATATGGAAATAGGACATTTGTAAAAGGATGGCAGGCAAGATGCAAATTCCCAAATCTTGAGCCTGGTGTGACCGAGATTCATCTCAATCTGGGTGAATTCTCATGGGTTGTGCCTGAAGATGACAAAATAGCAAGAGTTGGTGTGATAGGTATAGACAACACGAAGCTAAAGAGCGATTACAAAAAGCTTCTGGGTGCATCTAAGGTAATTGAAGACCAATCAGGGTATATTCCAGTGTATAACCCAAAGCAGAGGCTCAGGAAAGAAAACGTTTTCCTTATAGGGGACGCTGCCACGCAGGTGAAGGCAACAACATACGGGGGCATTCTTTACGGAATGATAGCGGGAAACTATCTAGCAATGGACAAAGAAGATTACATAAGCAATGTTAACAAAAAGCTCGCAAAGGATTTATGGGTGAGCCTTAAAATGAGGGAAATGATGAACAGCATGTCTGAGAAACAGGCAAACGAAATGATTGAGATATTCAGGAAGAAGAGCAATACCGATATACTTTCCAACCATGACAGGAATTTCCCCTCAAAATTCATAGTGCAGCTGCTGATGAAGGAAGCAAAGCTATGGAAGCTTGGCTTCAGCATATTCAGGAACAGGGTGTTCGGAAAAAAAGGCATGGAAGAGATGTTCATTAAGTGAGATGTTCTAACCCCCGAAAAGATTAAATTCTCGCATTTAATCCTAGCATCAATGAAAAGGAGAGAAAGCATAGAAGTACAGGTAGGTAAGGTAGGCATTGGCGCAGATAACCCTATAAGGATACAGTCAATGACCAATACCCCAACATCAGATGTTGATGCAACCGTTTCCCAGATAATTGAGCTTATAGAGGCTGGTTCTGAGCTGGTAAGGTTCACTGTAAAAGATTTCAAGGATGCTGAGGCTGTTCCAAAGATAAAGGAAAAACTCGAGCAGGAAAAATATGATGCTCCATTGATAGGTGATTTCCACTATAATGGCCATCTTCTTCTCAAGAAATATCCAGAGGCAGCTCAAGCTTTGGACAAGCTAAGGATAAATCCAGGAAATGTCGGCTTTGGGAACAGCCATGACTCAAATTTTAAAATGATAATAGACAAGGCAATTGAATTCGGGAAGCCTGTAAGGATTGGTGTAAATTTTGGCTCAATCGACCAGAGAATATTCATGCGTCTTATGGATGAAAACTCCAAAAAGGAGCAGGAAGAGCAGAAAAGCTCAGAGGAACTGGTTGTTGAGGCAATGTGCCAGAGTGCAGTTGAGTCTGAAAATTTAGCCAAGGAGTATGGAATGAAACCCAATAAGATAATCCTATCTGCAAAAGTCAGCGACGTCTCATCAGTTGTAAATGCATATACCGAACTTGCTAAGTTAACAAAGCAGCCCCTCCATCTTGGCCTGACTGAAGCAGGCATGGGAGAAAAGGGAATAATAGCAACAGCTGCTGCACTAAGCACGATACTGAATAAAGGCATAGGCGATACTATAAGGGTATCTTTGACACCAAGGCCAGGTGCTTCAAGGACAGAAGAAGTAAAGGTTGCCCAGCAGATATTGCAGGCAAATGGCCTTAGGAGTTTTTTGCCATCTGTGACTAGCTGTCCGGGCTGTGGCAGGACTTCTTCTGCGCTTTTCCAGGAGATAGCAGAGGAAATAACAGAATACCTGCAGAAAAGGGCAAAGGAGTGGAAAAAAGCAGGGAAAAAAGGCTTTGAAGAGATGAGGGTAGCTGTGATGGGATGTGTTGTAAACGGCCTTGGAGAAAGCAGAAACGCCAACATCGGACTAAGCCTGCCTGGAAGCGGGGAGGACCCTGTTTCACCAGTATACGCAGATGGAAAGGAGATAACAAGGCTGCATGGCGAAACAAGAATATCAGATTTTAAGAAACTGATTGAAGAATATGTCGAAAATCATTATTAGGGCTTTAGTTCATCAGGCATCATGAACTGTACATTTTCCTTTACTGCCTCCAGCTCCTCAACTTCGGAAGGGTAATATCCCTTGATTGCGCTCACTACCCCCTTTACAAGCACATCAGGAACAGACGCTCCAGATGTTACGCCTATGACCTGCGCATCCCTAATCCATTCATTCTTTATAGACATGCTGTCCGATATCAAGTAAGAATTTACTCCGCAATGCCTTGCGGCATCAACAAGCCTGTTTGAATTCGAGCTGGTTGGCGAGCCAACAACAAGTATTAGGTCAGCATATTTGCATAATTCCTTGACTGCATTCTGCCTATTTGTTGTTGCATAGCATATATCCTCTTTAGGAGGTGATTCTATTTTTGGAAACTTTTTTTTCAGTGCAGAGATAATTATGCTTGTGTCATCAAGCGATAATGTTGTCTGGGTGAGATAAACCATCTTTTCAGAGTCTATCTCAAGCTTCGATACATCATTCAGATTCTCGACAAGATGCATGTGAGCATAACCCATTGTTCCTTCAACCTCTATATGCCCTCTATGCCCGACTAGCACTATAGAATAGCCATTGCGGCTATATCTCCTTGCCTCAACATGTACTTTTGTCACAAGAGGGCAGACAGCATCTATTACCTCAAGTCCCATGGTTTTTGCATCTGCCTTTACAGATGGGGAAGTCCCATGTGCGCTGAATATAGCCCTGCTACCAGAAGGTATCTCTGACAAATTCTCGACAAAAATTGCGCCCTTCTTTTCGAGATCACGTACCACATAAACATTATGGACTATATGATGCTTTACATAAATAGGTCTGCCAAATTTTTCAAGGGCTGCTTCCACTATATCCACTGCCCTTGTAACGCCGGCGCAATACCCTCTTGGGTTAGCCAGAAGTATCTTTTTCATATTCAGAGAGAGCGAAAAGAATGCATAAAAAGCTTACGACTCCCTTAAGTATCCCCAGGTATTGAGCTTGTCCGAATCCTCGAACCACCTATCACCTATGTCTGTCCTGTAATACATATGGGGGATTATAATATTCCTAATCCTGCTGTAAACTTGGCTTTGAGTCTGCCTCATGGTCTGGCCTGTGCCGCATACTATCAACGCAACACCAACCGTTCCTGTTATGACCCACTCACCATTGACAAGCTTCATATCCTCGATATGCACTCCATCCATAGGTTTCTTGAAGTAAACTAATGAATCCTTTGATTTAACCTCAAATGTCTCCTTGTCATTAAATGGGAACGGGGGAACAACAATCCTGACGCCTATCTGGAACCCGCTCTTGAACTTGAGCTTTGGCAAATTGCCATGCGCTATTTCGTAAAGGAACTCCCCTATAGGAGTGTTCATCCCTTCCTGCTGTATACTGATTGTTGGATATCCGAATCTTGTCGTGAATTCCAATGGATATATTCCATAGCTGTTGACAATGCAGTTAATGTCTATGTATCCGACATATTTCTCCTCGGCAAGCTTTTGCTCCATTTTCTTTAGGGTATTGTTGAATATCTTGTTTGGCACGGACCAGAACATTGTGCATCCCATCTCACCTGTAGATGGGCCAAGGTTTCCGGGAAACAATTTCTTGTGCTCAAAGTTAACATTTATTGGGTAGATGAACTCATTGCCATTGAAGAAAGCTCCCACAGCAACCTCAACTCCGCTTATCGCCTTTTGCAGCTGGAAAACTGGTATTTTCTTTGACCATGATTTCTTATAATCGCCAAGAACCTGAATGACATCCTTGCCGTCCTCCTCCTCGCCAACGAAAAGAAGGCCTTTTATGTTCTGAGACTGGCCACTTGGCTTTATGACATACTTTCCTGGATTCTGCTTGACAAACTCTATGGCCTCATCAAAAGAAGTAAAGTCCTTATAAGGTATTATTGGCACTCCGAATCTCTTCAGCTCTTCCTGCCCAAATGCCCTGTCATCTTCAAGGCTATCAGTATATGGAGTGCCTCCTATTACAAATTTCCCCTTGTTTCGCAGCTTCTTGGCTTTTGTCCCCTGCCCTAGGACATCATCAAATACTATTATATCTGCCCATTCTGTTTCCTTTTCCCAGTCGCTGATTTTAGGTACGAAACCATCTCCGACTTCCGATTCTTCCTTGTTCTGGACATAATATTTTACCTGATTCCCTTCTTTGATTATCTGCCATGCTAAGTCTACACTTAATGCATCAAGAGAAACAAAAAGAAATTTTTTTGGCTCCACGAGAGCAGCTTATGCAGTGTATATTTAATTCTTATCATTTATTTTTTAGGCAGAAAAACGAAACTAATAAAAATAAAGTATGAATATGCCATACCATGGATATAGAGCCCATACTTGCATATTCCTTTTTAGGAAATACCGTGAAGCAGTACGCTATTTCAGCAGGGATTTTCATAATCACATATGTTGTTCTGAGCTTGTTCAAATTTGGGGTTATAAAGAAACTTAAGAAACTAGCATTAAAGACAAAAACAGAGATAGATGACCTATTGGTGCAAATTCTAGACAATATACACTGGCCTTTCTACTCTTTTATGTCTTTGTTCGTTGCCTCCCAATATCTGCAGCTGCATCCTTTTGCAAGCAGGATATTGTCCTACATTTTTATCATAGTCTCAGGCTACTATGTTGTAAAGGCACTCCAGGACCTGATTAAATACGGGACAAGCAGTATAATAAAAAAGCAGCAGGAGACAGACAAGAATTTTGACAGCACTGCGCTGGAATTGCTTAGCAAAATAGCAAAGATAATCCTATGGGTCCTTGCCGGAATACTTATACTCTCCAATCTTGGATATAATGTTTCTACATTGCTTGCCGGCGTTGGAATAGGCGGCATAGCCATAGCCTTTGCATTGCAGAATATCCTCTCGGATATATTCTCCTCATTCTCAATCTACTTCGACAAGCCGTTCCAGAAAGGCGACCTCATAGTGATAGGCCCTGATAAGGGCTATGTCAGGAAGATAGGCATAAAATCCACCAGAATACAGACAATGGAAGGCCAGGAATTGGTTGTCCCGAACAAGGAGCTTACGAGCATAAGAATAAACAATTTCAAGAAAATGGAGAAAAGGAGGGCCATATTTAGGTTTAGTGTTGTTTATGAAACTTCATTATCAAAGATGAAAAAGATTCCTGAGATAGTAAACAAGATTATTGCTTCAACAGAGAATGCTGAGTTCGAAAGGGTCCATTTCAAAGAATTCGGTGATTTCAGCCTCAACTATGAGGCTGCATATTTCCTTAACTCAAACAAAGAGAATATTTACAGGGATGCGCAGCATAAGATAAACCTTGCACTTAAGGAGGCTTTTGAGAAGGATGGTATTTCTTTAGCCTATCCAACCCAGAAACTCTACCTTGCTAAGGAATCCTGATTCACATCTCTTCCTTTATTGTCGCTGTTACAACCATTGTATGTGTGGTCTCTACCTTTTCCCCTTTCCTGAACTTTAGGAGATAATCATTGAATTCGACAACATCCTTGAACTTGAGCTTCATGAGTAAATCATGTTCTCCGGTAATGCCGAATACTTCCTTGACGTGCGGGTTCTCAAGTATGCCGGTCCCTAAATTTACAGAAGGCTTTGTTTTAACGAACATGAACACAATGAAACCTTCATCTGCCTTGTTGTTGTCGAGCTTTACTGTGAATCTTTCTATTACCCTTTCATGCCTGAGTTTCTGTATCCTCTGATGGACTGTTGATGGCCTTAATCCTGTTCCTCTTGCAATCTCCCTTACAGATAACCTGCTGTCCTCCTTAAGCTTCCCTATTATAGCACTGTCTTTTTTATCCATTATCCACAATTGTACATAAAACTATTTAAAAATTTCTATTATGTCTATTTTATTATAATTTTATTGGACAATTTACACAAAAAAGAGGAAAATTTATATTAATATGTTAATATAAGATATAGAAAGGTGAATTTGAAATGGACAAAGGAATAAATTATGAAGTAAAGGATATCAGGCTTGCGGAACAGGGAAGGAGAAATCTGGATTTTGCAGAGATGCACATGGGAGCTTTGCTCAGGATAAGGGAAAGATTTGAGAGGGAAATGCCTTTCAAAGGGATAATGATAGGATTAGCATTGCACGTTACCAAAGAAACAGGCATTCTTGTAAGGACGCTGAAATCAGGTGGAGCTGACGTTGCAATAACAGGCTGCAATCCATTGTCAACGCAGGATGATATAGCTGCTGCCTTGGCTGAAGAAGGAGTAAAAATATGGGCCTATAAGGGCGAGACAAAAGAGGACTATTATAGGTATCTTGAGTATGTAATAAAGACGAAGCCGAATATAACCATAGACGACGGCTGCGACCTTGTATCAGAGATTCATAAAAAGCATCCTGAGATAATAAAGGAAGTAGTTTGCGGCTGCGAGGAGACAACAACAGGCGTAATAAGGCTAAAGGCTATGGAGAGGGACAATGCATTGAGGTACCCTATGATAGCCGTGAATGACAACAAGACAAAGCACCTTCTTGACAATTACTTGGGGACAGGCGAGTCAACATGGGACGGCATCAAAAGAGGAACAAACATATTGGTATCTGGCAAAACAGTGGTTATAGCAGGATACGGAAGCTGTGGCAAGGGTGTTGCTCTCAGGGCAAAAGGCATGGGTGCCAGAGTGATAGTTACCGAAGTGGACCATTTTAGGGCCTTGCAGGCTGTTTATGATGGCTGCAACATCATGAAAATGGCAGATGCTGCCAAAGTAGGGGATATTTTTATTACAGTAACTGGCAATCTTAGAGTTATAAGGAAGGAGCATTTCCTAACCATGAAGAACGGTGCGATTCTGGCCAATTCAGGCCATTTTGATGCTGAAATAGACTATGCGGCATTAAAAAGCACAGCTAAGAGCGTCAGGGAAATAAGGCCGCTTGTAGAGGAGTTTACCCTTGGCAATGGGAAGAAGCTAATCTGCCTCGGGCAGGCAAGGCTTGTAAATCTTGCTCTTGCAGAAGGCCATCCCAGCGAAGTGATGGATACATCATTCTGCGGCCAGGCTCTTGCGTGTGAGTATGGTGTACAGAACAGAGGCAAGCTGCCTAACAAGGTGATAACCCTTCCAGAGGATATAGACAAGAAAATTGCAGAACTGAAGCTCGAAGACTATGGGCTAAGCATAGACGAGCTTAACGAAGAGCAATTAAAGTACCTTAGCAGCTGGACAGAAGGGACATAATTTCCAGAATATTTAAATAAGTCATTTTAAGAATATTCACCTGAATTGAATATGAAAGGGGTGATAATCTTATTTTGGCTCTTTGCACTATGCTATTCTGTAACTGGCCTGGAATATGAAAGTGTTTTTGAAGGCGAAATAAGCAACAATGCCATCGTTTCTGCAGATAACCAGAGCTTCAAGGTATCTGCATTTTCAGGAGGAAAAGCAGTAGTGGATTTCCCTAATGGGGTATCGCGCTTCATGGATACAGGAGAATGCGAAACAGTCGAGGCATACAGGCTCTGCATTCTCAGCATAACTATGAGTGAAAAGTTTAACATAACAAAACAGGAGTACCCGATAATTCCTAAGATAAAGATAGAAAAAAAGAAAAACATAGTTGGATTAAACAGGACTTTCGAAAAAAACAGCATACTTCTTGAGGAAAGGATAAAGGTGAGCGTCGTTATGGTAAATGAGGGAGAGGAAAACATTGTTGGAGCCATTTACCAAGACAAATACCCTAAAGAAATTGCCGCTGCCTTATGTGAAGGCTGCATAATAAGCGACAACGAGGTGAGTTGGATAGGAAACCTGAATATCGGCAAGAAGCAGGAATTCTCATACTTCATTATAGGCAAAAATTCCACTGGCTTTGAGTCAAACGCCACGTTGCTATATGGCGGGATGAAAGTCACTGAAAAACATTCCATAAGTGTGAATGCTAACCGGCCATTGATTATTAACTACTCTGTACCGGATAGCGCTGACCTCGGAGAAGAGATAAAAATATTTTTCCGCTTGATAAACAACAATTCAGAAAGCATAGAAAACATAAGATTCAGGCTTGTTTTTCCTCAAGGGATGAAATTTATAGGTAAAACAGGAAGAATAAGCGAGGAAGGGAATTTCTGGGTCTATAGGGGCAAGTTGAGTGGAAGTGGGAATGGAAGTATTGAAGAGGATAATATCACGTTCCAATTGGCAGCAAACAGGCTTGGAAAGGCAGGTATAGCCCAGTCAGTATTCTATAGCTACAGGGGTAGCAACTATAATGAAGATAGTAATTACACCATTGATGTAGATACAGAAGGAATGTATATGGAAGCAAAAACAATAGAAGCACATGAGCCAAGTACAAAAGCAGTTATTCCCATTATACTGACAAATACTAATTATAGGCATTCATTCAAGAACATAAAGATTGAGGTAGTATCAAATGGGGTAAAAAGGCCTTATTCTGCATTCAACTCTATCCCACCTAGAGAAATCAAAGAATTGGAGGTTAACATTACTGTGCCGGATGAACAGCAAGAAGTGGAGATTCTGCTTTCATATGAAACGAATTTTGGGCAGATTATCACAAAAAAGAGCATTGTCACTGTTGGTGTTGGCACAGCCAAAGGAAACATAACCGAAACAGGCATTAATGTGAATAACAGCATCGGTAACAAAAGCCTTGATTCTGCTGTCACAGAAGACGAGCTTGTTGGATCAGACAACAAGATTTGGATTTATGCTATAATCATTACCATTATTGTGATAATAGTCATAATGCTTCTCCTTTCAAAACTCAAGAAGGACAGGGAAGAGGAAAAACTCATGCAGCTTTTGAAGTAAAAACACCCTCTGGAAGAAAATTTCCAGTTATTTCCTCATAAAATAACGATATGTCCTTAATCTTTATCATCTCGGGAAATGAATTTCTCAGTTCCTGGATAAAGCTCCTTAGCTCTCCAGGATCCTTTACAAAAACCCCGAACTCTACAACCAAAGCTGATATGGGATAATGCACAAAGGACACTGAGGCATGCTGCCTGAGGTATCCCCCAAGTTTTCTTTCTTTTTCCTCTGTTGTATTCTCCAGATTGACCTGGATATTGTAATGTGTAAACCCAAATTTTGAAATATCAGAGACAATATAGAAAGAAGTTATAATTCCAGATGCTTTAAGCAACTTTATCCTCCTGCTTACAGCTTCAGGGGTTATTTTCGCTTTTTTTGAGAGCGACACGCAGTCAAGTCTGGCATTGTTCCTAAGCAAGCTCATTATAAGAAGATCTGTTTCATCTATGCCATAGCTGTTAATCCTGATTTCTTTGGCGTTTATTGTCTTGGAAAAGAATTTTGAGCGAAAATAATGGCATCGTTCCAGAGTCACCACCTCATATTTCCCAAGATTTTTTCCCAGGCTCTGCCTTAGCTCTCTCAGCAGGCTGCCCAAATGCGTGGTGTTTCTGGAATAAATGTCGAAAATAAAGCTCCATTTTCCTGCTGATGCAGTAAGCCAGCCTACAAGCTTGTTTTCTGCCAAGCGCTCTATTATCTGCTCTTCCATGCTTTTGCCTGCGCTATTTATTTCCAGATAAACAACGTTCTTGGTATACCCTAATTCCTCAAGGCTTATATCCGCGCAGAAGGCACTAATAATCCCTGATTTCAAAAGCCTCTTGATGCGGTAATCTGCAACCTCCCGAGATATTCCTGCTGATTTTGCAATCCTTGTGACAGAGAGCCTGCAATCTGACGAAAGCTCTTCCAAGATTCTCTTATCCTTGACATCCATATACATTATTTGCTATACCTGACTAAAAATATAAAAATATTTTGTTTTTGTAAATTTTTGTATATAAAGATTTATATTAATTTATAGACTCTTACCACTTAAAGGTTACAAAATGACAGGAAAAACAATTGATACCGCACTTGGGAAATTCAGCAAGGAGAAATTCAGGGCCCTTGTAAACGTGCGTGAAACTGCGCTGCACGGCCTAAGGGAAGCATTAAAGGAAGCTGGATACACTGAAGTGACTACTTCTACTTTAGTGAACATTGCAGGCTCATGCGAAAATCCTCATGCGTCTTTCCCTGTGGATTACTATGGAAGGGAAGCACATCTTTCCCAGAGCGCCCAGATACAGCTTGAGGCACTTGTTATAAGGCTAAAGAGCGGCTTTTTTACTGTGAATAACAGTTTCAGGGAGGAAAACTATGACGACCCTGAAGCTGCCGGAAGAAGGCTCTCTGAGTTCACTCTGGTTGAACCTGAAAGGCCATACAAAGGGATGCATCCTGGAAAAGCACTAGACAGGATAATAGAGGAGCAGTGCAGGGTGGTAAAACACGCCACTAAGAAAGTCCTTGACAGCCACGCTGCTGATATCTCATTGCTTGGGGGCAATGCAAATTATCTCTGCAATACAATTGATTCCCCATTTCAAAGGATAAGCTATGAAAATACATTGAGGATCCTAAACAGGAACAGCAACAGGTATAGATTTGGTGATGACCTTGGGATCAAGGAAGAGAAGAAGATATTAGCGTATTTTGGAAATATTCCCACATTCGTTACGCATTACCCTGCCTCGATAAAATTCTTCAACATGAAAAGGATGCCTGACAGGAGAAAGGTTTACAACGTGGATCTCCTGATGCCAAGGCTTGGCGAGACTAGCGGAGGTGCTGTAAGAGAGGAAAACGGAGCAAGATTGAAGAAGCAACTGGTAAATTCCAGAATAGGAAAGTACATCTCCGAAAAAGGCCAGAATCCTGTCGCAGTATTCGGGGAATACTTAAGCCTCTTCAAGCAGGAAAGACCGCTTTTAAGAGGCGGTTATGGAATTGGGTTTGAGAGATATGTCGGCTTTCTCCTTCAGTCCAACGATATATTAGCAACCATAGCTTACAGAACACTAAAACCGTAAAGAATAAAGATAAAATCTTATTGCTTCTTGCCCTTGCTCATGGAGTATACAAGGAATCCTGCCACAGCAAGTATTACTATTCCAAGGAATATCCATTTCAGCAGTGAGGATTTTTCAACAGCTTCTTCAGGCACAACCTCGCCGCCTTTAGCTTCATCAGTTTTCTCTTCAGCTTTTTCTCCCTGATCCTGTGAAACAGGAGCACTTGGCTTCTCTCCTTTTATCGCGAAATAGCTGAAGCCTGGAGTCTTTGCCTCGAAATAAGCATAGGTACTATCTGCCCTTGTTTCCTTTGTTTCTAGTTCAGTCCATTCGGTAGTATATCTCATAAGCTTAACGGTATCACGCTGGATATTGTTTGTATTGAACCATGAAAAGGGTATCTTGAACTCAATGGCTGCACTGCTTATTCCTGAATCAGGCAAGTTCTTTGCATCTATATCAAGGTACTGGAATATCTCGCCAGCCGGGGCACTAACACTGGATGGCTTGTTGATGCTCTTTACATCAAGTTCTACATTGTTACGATCTGAATTCACAGTTATTTTAACGGAATCAACAGCTATTGCGCTGTTTGCAATATCCATCTTCACTTCTTCATCCTTCTTTACAGTTGCCCATGCCTTTGTGACAGAGGCTTTTACTGTATCACCTGCTGGTGTTGAGCCGACAACACCGCCACTTGAGCTAGATGATGAAGAGCTCGATGAGGAGGAACTGGCAGCGCTATAATGTAATGTTACATTAGCTAAATGAGTTGAAGGTATTGTGCTTATTGTTATATTCTGGTTGTCGGCATCATCTATAGTCGTCACAATAAATGTATAACGGCAGATGGTTGAACAAGTAGAGGGAATACTGAATGTCGTTGAGTTTGTAGTTACATTGGAATTAGGAATCTCTGTAAGATTGTTTGCAGTTATATTATTGCTTAAGTTTATTCTGTCAGTAGTAAGATTATACCAAATCCTATACCTTAAGCCACACAGCCGACCATCTTATCGTCGCGACATTGCTTGCATTTGTTACTGTAATATTTGACGGGTGTTTTGGATTTATCGTGTCGCTTGGTGTCCTGTTCAAGAAAGTTTGGTTTCCGTATACATCCAATCTTTCATTGCCTGAATGGTCTATGTAGGTTACAGTATACCAATAAGTAATTCCTTGCTTTGTTGTATTATCCACATAGCTATTAGAGCCTGATAAATTTGCAATCCTTGTTATATTAGATGTGCCTGCATACAATGAAGCGTTTGTCTGGTTAGTTGCTGACCTGAATAGCCCATATTTGGCAGCGCTTGGATGAGGAACCCATGTTATGTTTATATTTCCATCACCGCCATTCACTGTATTATTCAAGTTGCTTATGTTTACTCCATCAGCTATGGGTATAGTATCTAAAGTGAACATATAGGTTAATGAAGTGTTTACATTGCTGCTATAATCACTGCAAGTAACATTCCAAATATAATTGTTATTTCCAAGGCTTGGAGAGACATTGATTTCTGGGATTCCTGAACTTGCATTTATGTTTGTAATGTTCACAGTTGCATTAATCGAAATGTTGCAGATCATATCATGAGCTATATTATCCGTTGCTGTGAAATTGAACGTAACAGAAGTTCTACTGAGATTTGAATTGTTAGCTGGGCTTGTTACAACAAAGGTTGGCGCACGCGCATCTGTTACAGTAATAGTTATGTTCTCGCTCTCGGCCTCATTGCCTGAGGTATCATTCGCAGAAACCCATAATTTAAAGTTTCCTGATATATTTAAACTGAGGTTATATGATGCATTGACTGCTGCTATGCCTGACCTTGTCTCAACTACCTTTACAGGATATGCTGAGGAGTTAATCCAAAGCTTAACGAACGCTATATTTGTGTGATTGTCAGTCCAGTTAGACAATATGCCTATTCCGCTTCCTGCTGTGGCTGTCATTGTGCTTATGTTAGCTGCCCTGAAAGATACCAAGTCTAAGCCAGGATCCCTAGTATCAACAGTGAAGGTCCTGTTTATTGACCTGTTAAGGTTATTAGCTGCATCATCACAATAAACAGTCCAATTATAGGTACCACTGTTAAATCCGGCTGTTGTATTTAGCTGTGTTGTCCCTGATGCTGTAGATACGTTAATCTCTGAGATATTTACAGCATATGTTCCTGCATTTTGTATTGAAACATTGCACCTTGCAGTTGCATCAAAATCAGATACGCTGAAATTGAACGAAACACTCGTTGAAGTGGTATTGAATCCATTAACTGGTGCAATAAAATCAATATTTGGAGCCTGTGTATCAGCTACAGTTAGAGTTATATTTTCAGTTTCGCCTTCATTCCCAGCTGAGTCAACGGCTGAAGCCCAGACTTTATAGTTTCCTGCTGAAACAGCTGGTAATAAATATGAAACATTCAGTACTGCACCCGTTACTCCACCTGTCTGATTGGCAAATGTCGCAGAAGTATTAATCCATAGCCTTACCAAGGATATGTTGGTGCCATTATCATTCCATTTTGTGCTTATGTTTATCCACGAACCGGCGTTAGGTGTTAGTGTGCTTACATTTGTTACCCTAAAATAGGTTAAATCTATCTGTGGGTCAGTTGTATCAATATGGACGGTGATATTTGCCATTGTTACATTGAGGTTGCTTAGTGTATCATTGCATTCTGGCCTTACTATATAGTCGCCGTCACCCAAGTTGCTGAAGAGGAAATCAAATCTGGTAGAAGCTCTTGTATACAGTGTTTGGTTCGTTATATTCAAACCACCCACAAAAGTTGTTCCTGGCTTGTTACCTATAGTTAAGTTTCTCCATATATGCACATTGCATGCGCTCAAATTAAACTGGTCAAAAGCAGTAAAACTGAGATTTATTGAATTGGTAGAGCTATTGCTGCCATTGACAAGTGAACTTAAAAGTGAAACTTCTGGATAAAGAGTATCTACCGTGACTACCCTTGTAGGAATCGAGAAATTGGCAATCTTTGTGGAATTTTCGAAGATAGAGAAGTTCAGAGTTACAGAGCCATTAATTGTTGGGTTCCAACTGCATGAGTAAAGAGAAAGGTTTGTCAGGCCAACTCCGCCCGAGTTATCGGTTTGGTTGCCGCACGCAAAAGTCCATGTTGTGGTGCCTGAAAGCTGGTAAGTCACATTAAAACTGGTGACGTTTGCCAACTGTTCTGTATAATTCACGCTTACGTTGATTTTAAATGGAACGCTTGTAGCACTTATATTCTCGCCTATCGCTGGAGCTAGAACAGCAGTCAATCCTCCGATTTCAGCATAAACAAAAATAGCAAGTGATGTTAATATTAGGGATGCTAGAAGAACAACGCTTAAATCGAATCTACCCCCTTTTTTCATGTTTTTTATTCCTCGAATCGCAAAAACTCGACGATAAACCAAATTATTCTATCAATTATGAAAGAACGCCTATTTAAACATTTCTTTTTATATTCATTTCCATTGTTTTATCGCCGACAATAACCTGAAAAAATCGACAAAACAATTATATATTGCCGTTCAAAATAAAACCAAATGAGAGCAATAGTTCTTGCAGGCGGGCTTGGAACAAGACTGAAGGGGTACATAGAAAAGATTCCCAAAGCCCTCGTGCCTCTCAACGGAAAGCCGCTGATAGAGCATGTCCTTGGCATTCTGAAACGAAATGGAGTAAAAGACATAATGATAAGCGTAGCATACATGAAGGAAAAGATTACAGAAGCGCTCGGAGACGGAAAAAGATTAGGGCTAAACATATCTTATATCGAGGAGCCTGAGCCTTTAGGGACAGCCGGCCCGCTCATAATACTTGCAAAGGAAAAAAAGCAGATTAATGAAAGCTTTTTTGTTGTAAACTCTGACAACCTCCTTGAGATTGACATGAAAAAAATGATTCATTTCCATAAAAGCAGGAAAGCGTCCTGCACTATAGCACTTGTTGAAGTTGAAAAGCCAGAAAGCTATGGTGGTGCTGTGCTTGAAGGAGACAAAATAATCGAATTTGTTGAGAAACCGAAAGAAAAGGTATCCAATTTTATAAATTCAGGGTATTATATAATGGAGCCGGAAGTTTTCGGCATAGTAGAAGGAATGGAAAAGGCAATGATTGAAAAGGATGTATTTCCTGTCCTTGCGAAAAAAGGAAAGTTATATGGATTTATGTGTCATGGAAAATGGTTTGATGTTGGCACTCCAGAAAGATATGCGATGGCTGAGAGCGAGTGGAGATAAGGAACGAAACAAATGGAAAGGGAATAAGTGATTCCTATAAAATCTGCCAAAGTTCCTTTTCAAAATTTCTTGGGCTGATGTTCTCCAGAAAGAAAAACCTCTTATTTGTTTTTGAGAAGGAATCAAGGGCATCGTTGCATATGCTTTTTGTATTCTTCCCTATATGGGCAATTTACCTTAATGAAAGAAAGGAAACATTGGTTGTAAAGAAGCTTTTCCCTTTCATCTCATATTTCAGGCCGAAGCAGAAAGCTAAGTATATAATCGAGCTTGTAGAAGAACCGAAAATAAATATAGGAGACAAAATCAGGTGGAAAGAATGATGCTCTGGCAGCATTTCCTTGCAAGCGCGCTTCTTGCAGCAGCATTATATCCTCTTACAGGAAATGCTGCTTTTCTTGTCTTTATTGGTGGTTTCCTGATAGATATAGACCATATTATTTACTATTTATTCAGGTTCAGGAGCTTTGGCGTGAAAAAAGTCTATGAGTACTGCCTAAGCATTGGAAGAGAGAGAAAATTCGAAGAGCACATGAGAATGGTGAAGTGCTTCCATTTCATTGAGATTCCTCTTCTGCTTTTCTTCCTTGGCTTCATTGATGTGGCATTTCTGGTTGCTTCGGCAGGGTTTGTATTGCATTTAACAATGGACATTGTTTACGAGAAAAGGCTGATGGGAAAAGCCATCATGCATTCGATAATCTTGCTCATTTTCAGGAACAGCCAAACAAAAAGCCTTTTAAAAAGGCAATAATCCCTGACCATTAAGGGGCTGTGGTATAACCTGGCCAGATGTTTCAATGAAACTGGCAAACGAGTGGCTCCAGTATTGGAGATATGAGCGAAAGCCGTGAATGATGCTTCAGTGAAGGCACCACTAAATCTGCGTTCAAATCGCAGCAGCCCCATATTTCTTGGCAATATTTTAATAGCAGTGATATCAAAGCAAAACAATGAAGCTATATTTCATGATATTTGCACTGCTTCTCCTGGCTGGCTGTTCTGGAGAAAAGGGAGAAAAATCAGTCATTGCAGAAGAAAGCATACCTGCAGGAGAAAACGCGATGGACTATAGCCTTGCAGTTGCTGATGCGTATCTTGCTTCGCGAGAAAACGGCTCAGTGGAATTTGTAAGAGCCGATGCATTGGATTGCAATATGTGCTGGAATTTCACATATAATATAACAGGAAAGGGTAAGGCGATAGTCTCTGTAAAAGCTGGAAATGTCACAGAGTCAGTATTCATACAAAATACCATTGCAAGCTTCGAAGAATGTGAGAGCGACGGAAACCAGATAAAAGAGTATTATCCAAGAGTGTGCATTATAGATGATAAGAATTTTACAGAAACTGCCATTTCCCTGATAAATGACACAAGCAATTCAACAAAGGCATTGGCGGTAAGCACGATATGCATAAATGGTGAAAAGAGGGGCGAAATATACTTCAGGACAAAAAATCCAATGAAAGGAGTTGAATACCAGTTCAAGATACATGGCAAAGATTACACTCCTTTATTGAAATACAATGAAAGTATAATAGAGAAAACTGTCAGGTTTATGATATGCGAAGATTGCAAGACAAGCAGATACTCGGATTTCACTCTCAAGCCTGATAAAGTCTACATATTCAGGCTATTTTTCAGAAGTGATGGAATAGGCTCAGGAGAGTATCTTATTGACACTAGGGAGGATTCTGAACTCATGAAAAAAGAATGCAAAAACGAGAAGATTAAGCTGGAGAAATGGTAGTTATTTTTTCTCTGCCTTATTCATAAAATAAAGCACTATTGCAAGGATGACAAATCCTGCTATCATGTACCAGAGGTATTCTGCAGCAAATCCCAGCAAAAAAGAAAATATGCTTCCTACTCCCTGCATTATTGCAAAATAGCTTGCAGCTGCCACTGCTGCCAAAAGGAGAATGATTCCGAGGGCTAAAAGGAGCTTATTCTTTATCATAACTTTGCCATTGGTCTTGGCGGTGCGCTTTATGAGCCTTCTTATTTTCCATACTTTGATTTTTTCTTTTGCGTAAAATCCTGCAATGACTAATAATATGATTACAAAAGCAAATGAAATCAGCCAGAATCTATTATAGAAAACAGCATTGTACAGATTATCCATGAAGGAGGGGGAATCTGAGAGTCTCAGCTTTATTGTTTTCTTGTATACAACGTTTTCAGATTGAACCAGTATATTGGCATAATAAGTGCCACTGCTTGCATTCCCTGGATTTGCCAAAAGAAGGAAAGAATGCTGTTCGCCTGGAGAGAGCCTGAAACTATATGTACTAGCCCTTATCCAGCTCTCTGCTTCGATTTTTACAGAATAGTTTGCTGCCTTGCTTCCCTTGTGCAAAATATGTATTGGTATCTCATTCTTGCCATATCCTATAGACAAAGGTCCCTGCGCATTAATGTCCAGGCTATAACATGCCTCTATTGGCTTGACCTCGATAGGTATATCAGCAGCTGCATGTGCCTTGCCATTCCCTAAATCTGCAATTAATGTTACTTTAGTATTTCCTGAAAAATCGCATGGAGGGTTAACTCTCAGGAATGCACTTGATGAATTCCCTGAGTTAATTGAAAGTGAATTTTGCAGCAGGCTTGCATAGCTGCCAGTTGCATTAAGAATTACGTTCTCCTTGAAGGAGCCTGTATTTGTTATGTTCAGAGGAATATCAGATGCCAGGCAACTGCATATTTCCGCGGGCCTTGCATCTATAATTAGGCCATGGCAGCTGTTTACATCAATGTTTATGGTCTTCTGTAATCTCTCCTTTCCAAAGCCTGACTCGGCAGAAAGCAATAGCTTGTGCTGTCCTGCTGCATCAAGAGAAGGGCTTGTCTCAAGGAAAAACGCTCCTGAACTGTATCCCTCGATTACCGAGCTGTTTATGTTCAGCCTGACCCATTCAGGACCGACAAGTGAATAAGCAAAACTATTGCCTATATACCCAGGATTCTCTGTCCTTACTTGTATATATTTCTGGTCTCCTGCGCACATTTCATAGCTTCCTTGAGAGGGAACAAAGGCATCTGCCTTTGGACTGTCAAGGATTTTACCAGTATCAATGGAGTAACCATAGCATTTATTTATGTTAAGCAGGATAGGTGCACTGGCCTTTATTCCTGACGCCAATGCGTTGGAGAAGACATTTACAATGTATTCCCCATATATGTCGCATGATGGATTTATTGTAAGCGTAAGATCTTTGCTCTCGCCAGGTGCAAGGAAAACAGGATTCATTGTTATATTGGCATACTCAGAGAAAGCATCAAGCCCCAAAACATAAGTCTCATCTATCTCCCCTGAATTGTATATTGTTAGGTTGTATGGCAAACCTATGCATGGGCATGCGGTCTGGTTAAAATTATAGAGAAGCAAGGTATTGTCATTGCATAAGTTTGCACTGATTCTCTTTGTAATATATTTCTGAATCCCAAAAAAAGTGCTTATATCTATGCTTATATCGTGCTCGCCTTCAGCTCCATTAGGAAAGCTGTAAATTATGCCAACGGTCTTTTCCTCTCCTGGTTCCAGGGAAAACTCTCTTGGCGCTGCAGCAGCATACAATGCGCCGTCTCCTGAAAAAGATATTTTATAGTCACTTAAGAAATCGCCTGTATTGAATACAACTATCTCATCGCTGTAGGAGGATAGAGTACATAAGCTTATTGCAGAATCTGTTGAAGCAGCTATGAAATCTTCCTCAGGGTATACAGATGGAAGTATTAAAATAAAGATTAAAAAAAAGCTGGCTACAGTATTAATGTGCATTTTCTGTATTCTCCCCTATAAGGCTGATAAAACAAATAAAAAAGAAAAAGGAGCTGCACGCGGGCAGTGCCTAATAGTAGCTCTGCTCTTCGTTCTTTCCTTCGTCGTCTTTCCTTAGCTTGCTGAATCCAAGCACTATTGCCAGTATAACAAGGATGACAACGAGAACCATAAGCCCCACTTCAACTATTCTCTGAAGGTTTACTTTCTCCTCTCCCTTGGTTACATTGGCTGTGAATGTCAGATTCTTAAGCGTCTTATCCCCTAGCTTGATGCTTATGCCGAAAACCTGAGGTCCGGCGGCTGTTGAGTCCTTTGGAATTACCTGGACATAGACTACCTGGCTGTCTCCCTTTCCGACAGTAACTATGTTGCTCGGAGTTATCCTGAAAGTACCCCATTCTCCCCCTGTAACGCTAACAACAAAGGACTTGGAGTCTCCTGAGTTGGTTATGGTAATGGGATATATTGCTCCTGTGCCCTTTGGAACTTCCTGTGCAGTAGGCCCGGGTGTTATTGTGACCTTCTCATCCTTTTCAGTTGTCTCGCCAGGAGTTGCCCCTCTAGCGCATGTTTCGTCAGCTATTACTTCAATCTCCATCTCCTTCTTGACTGACTTTTCCATGTCATCAAACTGAACTAGCACTTCTGCATCATATGTACCTGGCTTCTCGCATGGAGGAATCCTAACATAAAGCTCCTCTGTCGATTTCTGGTCATCGTCTTCGCCGTCTGCCTCTATAGTATCTATGTAATCAGTTGCTGAAACATCCAGCTCTGGAATGGAGAACGTAACCTTTACGTCATCCTCATCCCCTGCTCCATAGTTCTGGATCCTTACAGTTGAAAGCAATGCTCTTCCTGCCTTTATTTCTGCACTAGGTGAAAGAACAACATCCTTTATTACTAATGTATGCCTTGAAGTCTCTATATTCAACTCAAAGTTGCTTATTGCTGAAACAGTATTCCTGTCTGCAACCTCAATTCTCAGCTTATACCTGTCCTGATCCATTTTCTGGGGCAGCTGCAGCTTCAGCTTCTTCACATAAGTTGTGCCATTTTTAACATCAAAAACATCTGAGGTATCGCTTACTCTTTCATCAGTGTCAATGCCTGCCAGTCTGGCAGAAATCTCAACATCATTATAGTCAAAAAATGAGGTAATCTCAATCTTGATTTCCATCTCATCTCCTTTATCAAATGATGTCAATGTATTTGTGCGTAGTGCGTTTAATTCAACATTGTCTACCAATACCCTATCAATATATATTGGGACTGCGCTTGCAATTCCGCTCAAAGAAATAACAGACATTATAAAAATCCCCAACAGCAACACACTTCTTATCTTCATTTTATCTTGACCCCCATGTTTTGTGAATATCCCGAGCTTAAACCCGGTGATGTTCCTTTTACGAGTGTAGATTTACATTTATATTTAAAGTTTTCGATTATTGAGTATACCGGAGTAGTTAAACAGATAAACTATCTTATAGTAAAAATTATTTCTCCATATAATCTCCCATCCAGTTCATATTCAATGTTCATGCTCCATTCTGTATTCCTGCCAAAATATATTGTCTACTAAAGCAACAAAGCTGCTCGTCACTAGAGTACATAAATTACGGAATTCTTGTTTTAATTGGCTAACTGTAAACTTACAAATATTCACAAATAATTGCAATTTCTCCTCTCAGCTTGCATTTTTGCGCATGAAATAGTCATTCAAAAACTTTATATAGTGTCCTCTTACCCTGCAGCTATTCGTTGGTGAGTTTTAAATTGGAAAAGAAAGATGATGACTTGGTTCTGGACTTCACAAGGGTGAAGAATTTTTTCAAGAAGTCAGACAAAACCGATTCTCCTGCAAAAGAGGGCAGCAATGACAAAGTTTCGCACCAGGATGAAGAGATATCATTCAATTTTTCCAAGGTAAAGGGATTCTTCAAAGGCCTTGGCAAAAAAAAAGAAGATGAGAAGCAAAATGATGATTTGTCATTTGATGCTAAAAAGGCACTTATCTGGATAATGAAATACCGTACGCTCTTGCTCCTCATCATACCATTATTTCTTGCAATATCAATAAGATGGGTGCCTGCATATTTGCCAATAACAGATGACTGGGCTGAAAACGCTATAGCCAACAGCATAAGGCAGCAGATTTCAAATGAAATTAACGCAAAGTATCCAAACCTGCCTGAGGCCAACAAGGCAACCCTTATCAATGGCCAATTGCAGCAGTTCATCAAGGCGAATGAGAAGTCAATAAACGACCAGAAAAAAGAAGTTTCTCAGCAGTTCAAGTCGCAATTACAGAAGGGAGACCAATCTTACCCGACAGATATTGACCAGTTTTTTTGGCTAAGGTATGCTGAAAACATTATCGAGAGAGGGCATCCTGGCGACGAGCTTAGAAACCCTCAGACAAGAGAGATATGCGAAAAAATCAGTAAGAACTGTGTGCCATGGGATAACCATATGTATGCCCCTATGGGAGGGGAAGTCTCCAAGGACATGTTCAACGCTTATGTTATTGCTTATTGGCATAAGGCATGGACTGTGTTTGAGCCTGGCGCAGACCTCCTGCGCTCTGCATTTGCAGTGCCAATAATTTTTTCTGCCTTGGCAATAATTCCTGTTTTCTTCATAGCTAGGCGTGCATGCGGGAATTTTGGGGCTTTTGTCGCCTCCATAATAGTCGCTGTGCATCCAGCATTTTTGATAAGGACTTTCGGCGGCTCTGCAGACACCGACCCCTATAATGTATTTTTGCCGCTCATTATAACCTGGCTTTTCCTTGAGTCATTTGAATCAAAGAGCCTGAAGAAGAATATCGCATTAAGCTTTGTTGCAGGGATATGCGTTGCAATCTATAGTATAACCTGGGGGGGATGGTGGTACATTTTTGATTTTCTTGTAATCTCTCTTTTGCTATTCATGGTTATATATGTTTTCCTGCATAGGGACCAGTTAAATAACATACTTGCCCAAAGGACTATCAGGCTCTCTGCCATGACACTGGCTGTATTCTTTTTTACCTCGCTTATATTCACGACAATGTTTACAAGCTACTCTACATTTGAAAACGCAATAAATGGCCCAATTGGATTCACCAAGTTTAAGGAAGTTGCAGTATCAACAATCTGGCCAAATGTATTCACAACAGTAGCAGAGCAGAACCCTGCATCACTTGAGGGTGTAATAAATCAGGCAGGCATAGGCAGCATCTTGCTCTTCTTGTTATCAATAGTGGGGATATCAATCAGCCTGATAAAGCCTAGAAGTTCGAAAGCAGCAGATGGGCTTTATTTTACCATAACTCTGGTTTGGTGCTGGTTTGTCCTCTGGCTCAAGCCAGATAGCCTGATGTTCTTCCTTTTCCTGATAAGCCTTCCAATCATTGGCAGGATTGCTCTTGCCGTATATAAAAAGGAGATGGATCTGGATTTCAAACTGGCAATCATACTGATGATATGGTTTGGCTCAACCATATACGCAAGCACTAAAGGGATAAGATACACATTGCTTATTGCTCCTATAGCTGGCATAGGGATAGGCATAGCCCTTGGTTTCATCTATAATTTTGCTAGCTATTATGCTGCTAAATATATGAATACTGGCAAAGTAGTTACTAAAATAATAGCAATGGCCGTCATACTTGCAATATTCATTCCTGGGCCATACAGCAAAGCAACCGACTTGGCAAAGCAGCAGGTACCAATAATGAATGATGCATGGTATGATTCTTTGGACAAGATAAAGCAGGAGTCGGCGCAGAATGCCATCATAAATTCCTGGTGGGATTATGGGCACTGGTTTAAGGCCGTGAGCGACAGGGCAGTAACATTTGATGGAACATCTCAGGATACTCCGATGGCACACTGGATAGGAAATGCATTGCTTACAAATGATGAAGATCTTGCTGTTGGAATACTTAGGATGCTTGACTGCGGCTCTGTAATGGCATTCTGGAAGCTTAATAGTGAAATAAATGACGGAACTAGATCTGTTGACATCCTCTATAAGGTATTAGTGATGGACAAAGAAAGCGCAAGAAAAGAGCTACTGGGGCATATAGGCCAAAGCACAGCTGAAGAAGTATTGAAATATACCCACTGTGAGCCCCCGGAGAACTACTTCATAACATCAGATGATATGATATCAAAATCTGGTGTGTGGGCTCATTTTGGAAGCTGGAATTTTGATAAGGCATTTATCTATAATACGCTAAAGAGCAAGGAGTATGTTAACAACAAGCAACGCGGTGTTGAATTCCTCAAAGATAGGTTTAATTACACTGACAAGGATGCTGAAAATGTATACAGGGAAGTGAGTTTCATAACAAACAGTAACGATGCAAACTCATGGATAGCCCCATGGCCATCATATGGGTCAAGGCTTTCTGGGTGCTCAACAAGGGAAGATAATATTATCTGCCCTCTTCAGACAGAGAATGGAGGAATTGCAAACGTTGACATAAACCTGAAAAACAGGACAGCCAACATAATGTCCTCAAATGGGATTGTCCATCCTAAAGCAGTTGTTTTCCCTACCAAGGATGGCATAGATAAGATAGAGTATCCTGACAGCCCTGTTGGTTTTACAATGACGCTTATCCCATCAGGAGATTCATGGAGCTACATAATGATGTCTGCGCCGCTTGAAGACGGTATTTTCACAAGGCTGTATTTCCTGGATGGCCATGGCCTGACAAAGTTCAGGAAATTCTCTGATATGACCTCATTTACAGGCAATAGGATAGTTATCTGGAAAATTGATTGGAATGGAACCAATAAGAACCTCGTTTACTTCAATGAAGAAGCCCCTAGTTTGCAAGAGAATATATCTGATGTTAATGCCTCAAACCAATGAAAGATTCTATATGGGCAGTCATAGCTGCCAAGAATGAGGGGAAAAATGTTACTTCTGTCATAAAGAAGGCATCTAAGTATGTAGATAACATAATTGTTGTTGATGATGGTTCCACGGATAATACAAAGGTTGCCTCAAAAAGGTCAGGAGCCATAGTTCTCAGCCATATAGTCAACCTTGGAAAAGGTGCTGCCATAAAGACAGGCTGCGAATATGCCATAGGAAAAGGCGCCACTATAATAGTGCTTGTTGACGGAGACGGTCAGCATGAGCCAAAGGAGATTCCCCGATTCATAGAGGCACTGAGGAACAGCCAAGTAGCATTAGGTGTCAGGACAAAAAGAGGTAGCATGCCTACAGTGCTCAAGTTCGGAAATTCTTTCATTAACAATGCCGCGAGAGCATTATATGGGATAAATATAGATGACACACAGTGCGGATTCAGGGCTTTCAGGGCTGATGTGTATAATTCTATCGTATGGAGAAGTTCTGATTATAGCATGGAATCAGAGATGATTGCCAACATAGGAAAGAAAAGATTAAAATATGCAATAGTTCCGATAAGCACAATTTATGCAGACAAGTATAAAGGAACAACTGTAATTGACGGCATAAAGATTGTATTCAATATGGTATGGTGGAGAATATCGAGGTTTTAGTATGGTACTAGGAATACAGGTAGCTGGGCTTTGTTTTGGCCTTTTTATGATATACTATTCTTTCCTGCATTACAAGAGGAAAGAATTCACAATAAAAGAATTTAGCTTCTGGCTCGTACTATGGACTGCCTTTTCTTTTGTCTCACTGTTTCCGCAGAGCCTTGATTTCTTTGTAGAAAGGCTCAACCTGAACAGGACAATGGACCTCTTCACAATAGCTGGCTTCATGACTCTTCTTGCTATCTTTATTTACACCTATAGCCTTGTCAGGCAAAACCAAAGAAAACTTGAGATGATAGTCAGGAAGTTCGCAAAGGAAAAGAGATAAAGCAGTATTCTACCAATAATCAACAAAAGGTTATTATACCTTTGTAAGGACTTTTCCTCTGTGGTAATGCTGGTCAAGGTCTTGGACAAGTATATTGGTGCAGTAATGTGCCTACTGCTCTCTCCTATATCCATTGCCATAAAAAACAAGTTTCCTGAAAAAGCAAGAAAAATTTTGCTCATACAGCTATGGGGGGTAGGGGAAAGCATTCTAACTCTCCCTGCGATAACTGAATTAAAAAAGAAGTACAAAGGAAGAAGCATAGCAGTACTCTGTACTGAAAGGAACAAGGCAGTATACTATAATCAGGGCGTAGAAATAATAGAATTATCGATGAATCCTTTACTTATAGCTTTTTTCCTCCTGAAAAATATGAGGAAATTTGATATAGTGGTTGATTTTGAGGAATATTTGAAAATATCTGCAATAATTTCTTTCCTTTTAGGGAAGTACTCGATAGGGTACTCCCACGGAATAAGAAGCAAACTATATTCTGTCAAAGTCAGGTACAACGACGTACAGCATGTTTCGCAGACATTTGCAGATTTGTTAAATCCTCTATGTATATCAGCAAAAATACAGGAGTTAACAAAGCTGAAGTATGGAAAAGAGGATATGGACCATATTAACAAGCTTCTAAATAAGATAAAGATGAAAAATGGAAAGATTGCCGCGATATCTGCAGGGGCCGCAGAATCAGCAAAATGCAGGATGTGGCCAAAAGAAAAATGGGCAGAGCTCATTGACAGGATACCATACGAAAATGTTCTCCTTATAGGTGGAAAAGATGTCTACAGGGAGAATGAAGAAATACTAGGTATGCTAAAAAGCAGGAAGCACGTCTGTAATATAGCTGGGATGACAAGCCAAAATGAGCTTTTCGCGCTTATGGAAAAAGTAAGCCTTGTTATTTCAATAGACTCAGGCCCGATGCATGTTGCAGCAGCCCAGAGAATAAAGACTGTAGGCTTATTCTGCCCAAATACTCCTGTAAGGTTTGGGCCTCTTGGCAAAGGCAATATCTCAATATACAAGCCTGTCCTTCCTAAACCGTGCATAAATGTACACAAGGGTGAAGTTCCAAACTGCGGCAGGCATAACCATATGAGCAAAATAGCTGTTGAAGATGTCTTTCAGGCAGCCCGCAAATCAATTTGACAGAATATCCTATCCGAAATGCTCATACTCTCCGTAAGTAAAAAAACCAACGAGCTCCTTAATTCTTGCAAGCAATGGGAACAGGTCCTTCTCAAGCGAAGGCTTATTTATCAGCTCAAATATTTCAGGCTTGAATATGTATATGCCCGCATTAACAATGTGGGAACTCATTTCCCTTGTCTTCTCGCTAAAGTCAACTATAAGATCGCCATCTAGGATAGCTGTCCCATATTCATCAGGCTTTTCCCTGGTCATAAGCCCCATGGTAGCTAGCTTGTTCAACTGAATATGTTTGCTTATCATCCTGGATATGTCAAAGTTGTTGTATGTATCTCCTGACATCACAACGAAATTTCCCCTGACCCTTTCCTTAAAAGTCATCAATGACAGAGAATTGCCTCTAGAATTTGACTCAATTATTTCTATTGGCATACCTATAAGCGATTCTCTTAGCTCCTTATTTGGCTGTTCTGTGATAAGATATATTTTGCTGATTCCGTTTTTAATGAAAAATTCCGCTTGGCTGCCTATTAGGCTCTTCCCCTTAAATTGCTTCAATGCTATATCCTGATGTGACCTCTTAAGCAGAAGTACTGCCTCTCCGACAGAATTTGAGGACATGCCCTTTCTTAGGTAATACTCTATAGCCTGGCTCCTTGACCTAAGCATCGTACCATCTACTCCCGAGTCTATGAGTTTTAGAAGTGAATTATCTATTGAAATTGCAATTTTTTCTTTTAACAAGGTAATACCTAGTATTACTAAATTATATTTAAATCTTTCTCTAAACTATGAAAAGGTTTATATATGATAAAGAGATAAGTATGAGAAAGTATTACCAATGATAAAAATGGAAAAAATAGAAAAAATGATTGATGAGAGCATTGAAGCAAAAAGGCACCTGTACAATGAATCCGGCAGTATAAAAAAGGCTGTAGAGGCCATAAAGCACTGCTTCAGGAGCGGCAACAAAGTGCTCATTTTTGGAAACGGCGGCTCTGCTGCTGACTCTCAGCACATGGCAGCTGAATTTGTGGGCAGATACAAAAAGGAGAGGAAAGGCCTCCCTGCCATAGCTCTTACCACAGATAGCTCCATATTGACAGCATGGTCAAATGATTACACCTATGAGACTATATTCGAAAGGCAAGTTGAAAGCTTGGCCAAAAAAGGAGACGTACTTATCGGCCTTTCAACATCTGGAAACTCAAAAAACGTAATAAAAGCGATGGAAAAAGGAAAGGAGTTGGGAACAATAAACATATCACTCACAGGAAAAAAAGGAGGAAAGTTAAAAGAGACCAGCGACATTAATATAAATGTAGAATCGGATAATACGCCCAGAATACAGGAATGTCATCTTCTGGCTTACCATATAATTTGCGAACTTGTGGAGGAAGACCTATGAGATGCGTAGTAACAGGTGGCGCAGGTTTCATTGGATCAAATCTTGCGTTGCATCTTGAAAATGAAGGCGAAGAGGTCGTGATAGTTGATAATTTCAAGACAGGTAAAGAGGAAAACTTAGCCGGATTCAGGGGAGAAATAATAAAGGCAGATGTATCAGGAAAGTTCGATGTGAATGGAAAAGTAGATGTAATATTCCATCAGGCTGCAATAACTGACCCAAGACACGAGAATGATGATGAGACAATAAGAGATAACTTATCTGGATTCAGGAACATATTAAGCATGGCCATGGATAAAAAAGCAAAACTCATCTATGCTTCATCGGCTAGCATGTATGGCAATGGTCCCGCACCGCAAAAAGAAGACCAAGAAAAAGAACTATTCACAGCTTATTCTAAATCAAAACTTATGATCGATAATTTAGCTAAGGAATATCTCAGGAAGATTCACATTGTAGGGCTAAGATACTTCAATGTTTTCGGTCCGAGGGAGAAATACAAAGGCAGGGCAGCATCAATGATTTATCATCTTGCAAGGCAAATGAAAAGCGGCAAAAATCCGAGGATATTCAAAATGGGCGAGCAGAGAAGGGACCATATATATGTAAAAGACTGCGTTACAGCTAATATTAAGGCCATTAATGGGGAGCCCGGAGTGTATAATGTCGGGACTGGGATTTGCACGTCATTCAATGATCTTATTGCCATGATAAACAAATCACTAGGCACTAATCTAAAGCCCGAGTACATTGACAATCCATACGAGAAAACTTACCAGAAGAATACACAGGCAGATACGTCAAAAACAGAGAAGCATCTAGGATTTAAGGCAAGATACGGGCTCCAGAAAGCCATAAACGAGTATGTGGTAGAATTATGAAGGATTTCAAAAAATGCCTGGAAGATTTCAGGAATAAGAAGATAGTAATACTTGGCGACCTGATGCTTGACAAGTATATATTCGGGAAAGTAGACAGGATATCACCTGAGGCACCAGTCCCAATAGTTAGAGTAGAGAGTGAAAAATATGTGCCAGGAGGCGCAGCAAATGCTGCTGCCAACGTATCCGCACTTGGAGGGGAAGCCCATCTGTTCGGGATAGTAGGCAATGATTCTGCAAAGGACATATTTATGGATGTGGCAAAATCAAGTTTCATCAAAACAGATGGGGTGATAATTGACAAAAAGAAGCCGACCATACAAAAAATAAGGGTGCTTGGACCTATTCAACAGTTGCTCAGGATTGACTATGAGGATGTAGACTATATCAGCAAGGATATCCATGAGGCCATTTTAAGAAAGATAATGGTTTTAAGAAACGTTGACGCTATTATAATATCAGACTATGCGAAGGGAACAATAACAAAGGATCTATTGGGAAAAGTAATCGCATATGCAAAGGAAAGGAATATTCCTGTAATAATAGACCCAAAGCCGAAACATGCAGAGTTGTACGTGGGGGCTACAATCATAACACCCAACAAAAAAGAGGCAGAAGAAATAGTAAAGCACAGTATAGACACCATGGAAGATGTTGAAAAAGCAGGAAAGAGCATTTCTGAGAAGTTTGATTGCTCTGTTTTGCTGACGTTAGGAGAGAAAGGAGTTGCCTTATTCGAAAAGGGAAAAAATGCAGTGCATATACCAGCAATAGCAAGGGAAGTTTTTGACGTTTCAGGGGCAGGAGACACAGTTATAGCTACACTAAGCCTTGCGTTATCTTCAGGAGCATCATTGAGTGATGCTTCTATAATCGCAAACCATGCTGCCGGAATAAAGGTAGGAAAGATCGGGACAGCGCCAGTTTATCTTAACGAGCTTTCAAGAAGCTTAGAGAAATCATTATGATGCCAAAAGCAATATTTCTTGACAGGGATGGCACACTGGTTTTTGACCCTGGATATGTCCACAGGATAGAGGATTTCAAGCTCCAGGAAAACACTGACAAAGCGCTGAAAAAGATAAAAGGCTATTTGCTTTTTATAGTGACAAATCAGTCAGGAATAGGCAGGGGCATATTCAGTGAAGAGGATATGCACAAGTTCAACAAATTGCTTATAGAAACATTAGCAAAAAGCGGAGTGTCAATAGAAAAAATATATTTCTGCCCACATAAACCTGAAGACAACTGCAAGTGCAGGAAGCCGGAAACAATGATGATTAAAGAAGCGACAAAAGATTACAGCATAGACATTAAAGATTCTTATATGATAGGAGACGATGTGTGTGACATTGAACTCTCATCTAGGGTAGGCTGTAAAGGCATACTCGTACTAACTGGTTTTGGAAAGAAAAGCTTGAAGGAAGCAAGGATGTTCTCCCCTCATTATATATCTGCAAATCTTGAGCAGGCGTGTGACTTCATAATGTTGCAGAAGCCAGATAAGATTATAGCTAGGAAAGACATTCCGTCAATTGTCAGAAAAATAAGGGGAGAAGGCAAGAAAATAGCAACTCTAAACGGGACATTTGACATATTGCACAAAGGACATTCAAAAATAATAAATGAGGCAAGGAAAACTGCTGATGCGCTTATTGTTGGCATCAACTCTGACAGCTCTGTTAAGGGAAACAAGGGAAAAGAAAGGCCGTTCAACAGCGATACAAAAAGAGCGCTGATGCTTTCAGTGTTCAAGGATATTGATTATGTGACGATTTTCGATGAAAAGACACCCATTGAAATGCTTGAAATTATAAAGCCTGATGTTCATGTCAATGGCTCTGAGTATGGCGAGGAATGCATAGAAGCAGAAACTGTAAGAAAAAACGGCGGGAGGATATGCATAGTAAAGCTTGTGCCGGGCTTTTCAACCACAGATCTTGTCAAGGAGCGATAATCAGGCAATTTTATATAATGCCATTAAATGTCTTCTAAAATGCCAGTAAAGCTATCAATTATCATACCAGTATATAACGAGAAAAACACAATACTTGAAGTCCTGAAAAGGGTTGAGAAAATAAAATTAAAAGGGATTATCAAGGAAATAATAATAGTGGATGACTGCTCAACTGATGGGACAAAGGAGATTCTAAAAAAGTTAAAGAGGCATAAGGTTTATTTTCATGAAAAAAATCTTGGGAAAGGCGCTGCATTAAGGAAAGGATTCATGCATGCTAGTGGCGAAATAATCATAACACAGGATGCTGACCTTGAATATAATCCTGAAGACTATCCAATTATATTAGAGCCTTTGATGAGCAACAAGTCAGACATAGTTTATGGCTCAAGATTCCTTGGAAAGCACAACCCAAGGTACAGGCTATTCTACTATGGAAACAAAATTCTTAGTCTTTTTACATCGGTGATATATGGCAAGAAAGTAACTGACATGGAGACCGGATATAAGGCATTCAGAAGAAGTATTCTTAAGGGGATAAACATAATATCAAATGGATTCGGTTTTGAGCCTGAGTTTACAGCCAAAGTGTTAAATAAGGGTTACAAAATTATAGAAGTTCCGGTAAGATATAAGTGCAGGGAATTTAGTGAAGGAAAAAAGATAAGCTGGAAAGACGGAGTAATGGCAATTTATTACCTGATTAGGTTCAAAAAATGAATTATTCAAAATGGGAAATAAGCCCTGAATGGGTGATAGTGGTAATATTCTCTCTTTGTTTTCTTATAATAGGACCTGCCAATATTCTTGACAAGCGAATTTCTCATGAGCACCCTTATAACATACTTGCCTCAGATGCTGCAGGGGAATTAGCGTTTGTATCCGCCCTGAATGAAAGAGGAGGTTACCAATACATGGCTCCCCATATATGCGCAGGCTATGATGATTGCATTGGCTTCCACCCTTATTTATTCCAGCATCTTGCAGCGGTATTTTCAAATGTTTCTGGACTGGAAGTGCATAATGTAAATATTTTCTTCTCAAGCATTTTTCTGCTGATTAGCTCGATAATAATGTTCCTCTTCATAAGAAAATGGAATGCATCAATTGCATACCTATCCATGCCATTGATGATATTTGCGCTTATGCCTCAGTTCAGGATAGGGTTATTCTGGGGATACTATGATGCCATAATCGCCTCAGTATTCGCCATGGTGGCTATATTCATGCTTGATGATGAGAAAGAAAAAAAGTGGATATTGTTATCAATAATCATTTCCGCGGCCTTTATAGCGCACGTCTCAGAAGCTGTATACATCGTAGCAGTATATGCTATTTCCTATATCATAAAATGGGTAAAAGAGAGAAAAATAAGCAAAAAAGAAGTATACTTTATCATAAAAACAGGGTTGCTCTCATTTACAATTGTCCTGTATTTCGGAGTTATTTTCAAGTTGCTATGGTATTCAGGAGATACCAAGGGCCCATTGTTTGGGGCTCCGCCAAAAGCAGAATGGTATGACCCGGTTATTTCCAATTTCAGTATTGAAGGCCTTGGAATGCTCTCCGGCTTGCCGCTCTATTTTATCATTGCAGGCGCCGCAATATCTCTTTTTGCCTTCAGAAAACACTTCCAGATATTGTTTGCCTGGATTATGCTGCTCTTTGGGTTCAATCCAATTGGCTTTGAGGCGATAAGGACTTTCCAAATAAGGTATCTCTGGCCGCTTTACCTATCTGTATTCTTCGGAGTAGCTTTGTTTTTCATAATGAGTTTAATTCATGCAAGAAAAAAGGAGTTATCCCTAGCTGTAGGTGCAATACTCCTTATAGCAATAAGCTACGCAAATTACGAGCCGTCTGGAAGCGCAGGAATGATTGATAATGACCATTGGAGTGCCTTGAACTGGCTCAGACAAAACACTTCGGAAAAATCAATAATAACGGTAATGTATGGTGATGTATACAACCAAGACGCGATATTATGGAATTCCTTCAGGACATCATTCAGGATACTTGAAAACTCTTTTATCAAAAATCTCCAAGACGGGAAAATAACAAAATACTTCAGTGGCCGCGTAGTAGGACCAAGCGATGTTGGCTATGCTTACTGGAAAGGTTTTCTCCAGGTTGGAAGGCACAAGTTTGAAGAAGAAGGGAAGCTTGGTGGTGAAAGAAACATCTGCCTTTCCGAACATATAATGTTTGACAAAGTCTCCAGACAAGAAGTGCTTGCACAGTACAACATGGTTATAGCGCAAAAACTTACGGAAAAAGGCCAATTTGAAGTTGCCTACCAAAATGGAGCTGTGTTAATTATTAAAAACAAGGCATTCAACAAAGATTGTATGGAAGAAGGTGAACTGAATGTCAGCTGATGTTTTGCAAACAGCAAAAAAGGACCTTGCAAATATTGGAATAGTTTTCATTGCATTATGCATAATTTTTAAAATATCATTCATAAACGAGCCTTTGCTTTCAATAGCTAGGATAGCTTTCTCTTTTCTGTGGATGTTTGTAATTCCTGGAATAAGCATATCCTACTTTTTTTTCATGAAATCAAAATTTATTGTAAGATTTTTCCTAGGATTTGGTATAGGAGCCGCCGTAATAGGCATAGAAAGTTACTATGCTGGCATGCTCGGGTTACACATAAAATACCATGGGATAATCCTGCCTGTCTTAACAACCATAATAACATGGCTCCTGATATTCATTAAGAAGCCTTCTGATTCTTCTTCCTGATATAAAGCAGAAACAGAGCTAAGGAATAGAATAGTATTGCAGAAATTCCTATACTGAGTTTTAAGCTGCTGAAGATTCTATCCAAATACCATAAGAGAAGCGCTCCGATAATAATGCCCAAGAATACTGAGAGCAACACTCTTTCCATATTATCAATGTTGGCCAAGCCTAGGAAAAGGTATGCTGGGAATACAAGCACAACAAAAAACCCTAGAAAAGTTGTAAAGCCTGTAAAGCCGAAAAAAAAGGAGGGAAAAATCAATATAAGGGCAATTATGCCATAATTTAAGTATTCCTTCTTAAGAGTTATTTTATCCATTGTATTTGTACACCCTTATGTTATCTTTGTTATATACAAGAGTTGAATTATTCTGCATGGACTCTTCCATTTTCATGAAGTTCCCTATTTTCTCCCTATCGCCTATAAGGACTAGGTCAGAATAATCAAAAACAACATAGTCTAGGGATATAGCCATATCCGATCCCTTAACTAAATTAGAGGGAATGTTGAATTTTCCAAGGTCCTTTTCGACTATCTCCCTCCAGCCAGGAGGCTCGTCAGATCTTAAAATAACCCGTCTGCTAAGCACTTGTATGAATGCCTTTTTTGGATAAGTGAGAGTGCCTATAAGATGGACAGATGAATCTTCAGCTACATTTTCCTCTATCCATCCTGACAAGGCGTATTGTGCAGGGGTAATCCTAAGTATTGGTGGATAGCTCCCGCTCAATTGTTTGTATGCCTGGACACCCTGAGTAAAGATAAGGAGGGCTACCGCTGCTACGACAATAGCGTTCCTTGACATTTCCCTTTGTTTTCCTGAGATTGGTAATAAAGAGGGTATTGCAAGAAGCCCAACTGCCATGGTAATGTAGAAAAAGTAGCTCTCTACAACCACAAAGCGACCCACACGATAATTTCCTGGCTCAATAAGGCCAAATGCTGGCAAGTGAAAAAGTATGTAGAGTGTTAAAAGAGCAGACATCATCAATATATCTTCCTTATTTCTTCTCCACAAAAGAACAAATGCTCCGAATATCAGGATTGGAATAGTCCAATAGTTTATGTAACTTGATGAATAATCCGTATAGGCCGGGTTCATATCATACTTATTTTGAGGGAGCTTATGCCATAGGAATAAGCTGCCCAAATCCTTGATACCTGCATCTGTCTCGACATTTGTCGGCCCAAAATATATCCAATAGAAGGGGGAAACAACTATTGCAGCGATAATGCACATTATGCCGTAGTGCTTTAGGCTTTTGGCTGATATTGGAAGCTTCCTATTCATGACAGCCATTATCAATACAAATATTATTGAAAATATAGCCAAAAAAACAGTTGATGAGAGATGTATGAGAAACGTTGAAAGCAAAAGCAGGAAAAAAATGTAAAGGTACTTTATCTTCTCTTCCCCACTATAGTATGAGTCAATATACTTGTATAGGAAGTAAATTGTTATAGGTATAAAGGCATAGGCAGTTACATTGTGCCTCTGCCCCCAAAGGTACATCAATATCTCCCTGAAGGAAAATAGAAGGGCAGAAGATGAAACCAAGGCTACACTGAAACCATATAGTTTTCTTGCCAGAAAATACACTGAAAAAACAGATAGAAAGCAGGTTACTGCCACAAATATGTAAGGCGGCACAATTCTTCCTGAGCCGAATATCTGAGCCAAGGCATATCCAAGGTTATATGGTGGAGGGTATTGCAACCCTGTTGGCCCTAGAACTGGATTGTATCCTGCATACCAGAAAAGAGTCGAGAGAGGAGTATCACCAGTAATATCAAAAGACTTGTCCCTGAATGACATTTCGTCCCCATATGCAAAAATGTAGGCAGCATCATGCTCACCAAAAGGCATCTGGCTATTTTGAAGCGGGATTGTCCACAACCAGAAAGCAGCTATAAATAACACTGCCAGTGCAATCTTGTCCTTTAACTGGAAAGAATCCATACTCCAGAAACCCCATCGCTAATTATTTAAATATATTTCTGTGGCTCACTTAGATGACTAAGGAGATTCTTATAATTAAAGTTGGGGCATTGGGAGATGTCCTCCGTACTACTTTCCTCCCTCCATTGCTGAAAAGAAAGTATCAGGAATGTAAAATTAGCTGGGTGACAAGCATAAAGGCAGTAGAGCTCCTAAAAAATAATCCGCATATAGACGAAATATATGCCATAGAAGGTAAAGCAAAGATAAATGGAAGATTTGACATTATTCTCTGCCTGGATGATGAGCATGAATCTGCTGAGCTGGCAACCCGTTTAAGTGGCGGTAAAATAATAGGATCATATGCAGATGGAAATAAAGTTAGGTATACTAATAGCTCAGCGCCTTGGTTCGGCATGGGCCTGCTAAGGCCTGAAGAAGAAGGTGGTCTTGAAAGAGCAAATGAATTCAAGAAAATGAACAGTAAAAGCTATTTCCAATTGATAGCCAATATAGTAAACATACAATATAACGGAGAAAAGCCAAATCTATTTCTTACAGAGGCTGAGATAGCATATGGAAAAGAGTTTGCAAAGAGGTACGGAATATCAAAAAATGATTTTGTTGTTGGTGTGAACACAGGTGCAGGAAAAAGATGGCAAAGCAAGCAATGGAGTGTGGAAAAGACAGTAGACACTATAGACATTCTTGCTGGAAAGCTCGGCTTCAAGGTCATTCTTTTTGGAGGCGAAGATGAGGAAGGTAGAAACAATAGTATAAAGGCCAGATGCAAAAGCAAAATAATTGACTCTGGAACAAAGAACAGCCTGAGGGGGTTTGCTTCAATAATAAGCATATGCTCTCTTGTCATATGCTCTGACACTCTTGCTTTGCATATAGCAACATCCCTTGACAAGAAAGTTATAGCGCTTATTGGACCTACAAGTGCAAGCGAGATATATCTGTTTGGAAAAGGAATAAAAATATGCCCTGAAATGGAATGCGAATGCTTTTATAAGAGCAAATGTACCGCAAAAAAATGCTGCATGGATACAATAATCCCGGAAAAGGTTTCTTTGGCTGCGAAGGAGCTCCATGAAAAATCATAAGACTGTTGTGGTTATACCGACATATAATGAGAAAGAAAACATAAGAAAGCTTATTGATAGCATACTCTCTCTTAAAATAGATGGGCTTAATGTCCTTGTAGTAGATGATAACAGCCCTGACGGAACATCAAATGAAGTAAAGGCGTTCAAGGACAAAAAAGTGCATCTGCTATTGCGCGAAGGCAATAGGGGAAGAGGCTTGGCAGGCAAGGATGGCTTCAGTTGGGCGATGGCTTCCAATGCGGATTACATAATAGAGATGGATGCTGATTTTTCTCATGACCCCGAGTACATACCTGAAATGCTAAGAAGAATAAAGAACTGCGATGTAGTCCTTGGTTCCAGGCTTGTTAAGGGAGGTAGGGATATAGGAAGAGGGTTATGGAGAAGGATGATAACCAGAATTGCCAACCTTTATATCGGAATTATACTTGGCTTGCCTATATTGGACTGTAATTCAGGTTTCAGGTGCTTCAGAAGCGATGTCTTTAAGAAAATAAAGACAGACAATATTTTCTCTGAAGGGCCTGCCATAGTGCAGGAGGTGCTTTACAAGTGCCATATTGCAGGATTCAAATTATGCGAGATGCCGATAGTTTTTAGGGAAAGAGTCAGGGGAAAATCAAGCCTTACTTTGTCAAAATTGATAAAGGGGTACATTACAATAATAGAACTGAAATGGAAAAAAATGAACAATAAACTAAAGATGTGATATGAAACTCATAAACAAGTTCAGGGAGAAGCACCACTATGGCAGGTACAAGATAGTGAAAGGCCTGATAGAAGGAAAAAACAAAGAGCTCTTGGATATAGGCTGTGGCCCGCCGTCCGATTCAATGCTGCCAGGCAGTTTTTTGAGGTATATTGGTTATGGAACAGGCATGGATATAGTTGATAGGGAGATTCCTTTTCCATTCATATTGGGGAACATGGAAAAGATACCGTTCAAGGACAAATCATTTGGAGTTATTTCATGCCTTGAGGTTATAGAGCATGTCCATGACCCAGAAAAAGCATTAAACGAGCTGTCAAGGGTCCTGAAGGATGACGGCATAGCAATTGTTACCACTCCCAATAATCATCTCTTCTTCAAGGTCTTCTGGTTTCTCTGGGAAAGAATTATAGGTGGGCAGTGGGCGCATACGCATATATACAGCTTCAATAGGAAGGGCTGGCTCAATTTCATAAACAAAAACGGAAATTTCAAGGTTACATATCTTAAGAATTACTGGGGTGTTAATATTATAATGAGGCTAGAAAAGGTAAAAATGCCATAGCTAAAAAATGAAAATTCTCGTGATAAGGTCTGGAGCTGTCGGTGATGTCATAATGGCTACTCCATTCCTTAGAAACCTCAGGGAAGCATACCCGAACTCAAGAATATCCTTTCTTGTTGGTAAATGGTCAAAGGAAGTACTCAGGAACAACAAAAATATTGATGAAATAATATCTTTTGATGATAAAATAATAGCAAGGAAAAAGTTTCTTGAAGTATTGGCATTGTCACGCAAAATAAAGATAATGAATTTTGATAGGTGCTTCATTCTTGACAAGTCCTGGGCATGGAGCCTTTTTGCTTTCATTTGCGGCATAAGGAAAAGGATAGGATTTTCTAGGGGAACAGAAGCTTCATTCAACACCATATCAATAAATTTTGATGGAAAAAAACAAGAGTCAGAGTATAACAATGATCTGCTAAAAGTAGCAGGAATCAAAGCTAAGAACTACCAGCCAGAGATATTTTCTACAGAAAAAGATATCGAATTCGCTGAAAAGCTCATAAAGGGCATAGGGAAAAAGAGCATAATTGGTATCGCTCCTGGAGGAGCTGTAAATCCTGGCCAGAGTGCAATCTTGAAAAGATGGCCTATTGATAGGTACAAGGAATTCGTAGGGAAGATAGGCGTGCCCTGCATACTTTTAGGTAATTCTAATGATAAAGTGGTATGTAAGGAGATAATGGCTAGCCATGAGACAGGAACATACGATGCAACTGGCATCTCAATACAGAAAGCAAAGGAGATAATGGAAAGATGCGCTGCCGTAATAACTCATGATTCTGGCGCAATGCATATTGCCTCTGCTACAAGCACAAAGATAATTGCTTTGTTCGGGCCTACCCCGGCAGAAAGGTTTGCGCCTAAAAATGCAGTAGTGATTAGGACAAAATCCTGGCCATGCTATACAATAAGGGGTAAGTTTGCAGGATGTGCAAAAAACCAAATGATGGAAATAAATGTTGAAAGTGTAATTTACGCCTTGAAGAAGGCTTTATCGAAATAATTATAAGCAATATTTCTTCCTAGAATGCCATGAAACTAGGACTATTGAGCCCATTCCCGCCAAAGAAATGCGGAGTAGGCATTTACTCTTATAACCTGTACAGGAATTTGAAGGATAAGGTAGATGTAATAAGGATAGGAGACAATGAATCAGATTCAGATTTCAAAATTAATTTCTGCTCATTTAAGCTGGGAGAGCAGCTCCAGAGGATAATTGAAAGCCAGGGCATCGATATAATTCATGTAGAATATAATGCACCGCAGTTTGGGAGGTTAAGCCTTAATGCAGGCCTTATAAGTGCATTACGCAGCATAAAGATACCCAAAGTCATAACATTGCATGAGGTCCAGTATGACAGGAAATGTGGGTTCATTGAAAAAGCCAGGCTTGGCATACTAAGGCTGATAGAAAAGAAGCTAATAAGTTATTCTGACCGGGTAATAGTACATACTCCAAATCAGGCAGAGTTTCTTAGGAAAAAGTACAGCACAAAAAAAGTAGAATGCATATACCATGGATTGGAATTAAAGGATATAATCAAAAAAAACACTAAAAATCTGTTATTCCTTGGGATAATAACCCCTTCCAAAGGCGTCCATTATCTTATAGGGGCTATGTCTGGCTTAAGTGAATATAACTTGACAATTGCCGGAGACACGCCAAAAGGCATGCAGGTTTACAAGAAAAAGCTATTGTCCCTAATTTCAGAAAAAGGGCTTAAGAATGTAAAAACGGACTTTAGATGGATACCTGAAAACGATAAAGAGGAATATTTCAGAAGTGCTGGAATTGTAGTCCTGCCTTATACTTGGGCTCCTTATCAGTCAGGAGTATTGCATAGTGCTGTGTCCTATGGAATTCCTGTTGTTGTCACAAATACTGGCTCATTGGGGGAGATAGCTAAGGAATTTTTGATTGGAGAAGTGATAAAGCCAGGCATCTCTGAAGAAATTTCAGAGGGAATAAAGGTAGTATCAAAAAATTACAGTAAATATTCTGCAGGCATCATGAAATACAGAAAGGTTGCAAATTGGGAAACTGTGAGCAATAAGCACGCTAAATTATATGCCTCACTTCTTAAGAACATCGCATAGTATTGAATAGAATCTTTTTGCTGTTGCCTCTATGCTGAAATTTTCAATTACGTATTTTCTGGAGTATTCCCCCATTTTAGAGCACAAGATCTTGTCATTCAGAAGAATCCTTATCCTATCTGCCAATGCCTCCGCATTCCCGGGATTGATTACAAATCCATTTTTCCCTTCCTCTATCAGGGTGGCAGGGCCGCCGCTAAATGTGGATATTACAGGAATGCCGCATGACATGGCTTCTATGACTGGATAGCCAAACTGTTCGCGCCAGTTTTCATTTGGTATTGACGGAAAAACAAAAAAAGAGGCTGTGTTATAGGCAATGGGTACTTGTTTATTCTCAAGGTCCTCCATCAACTTTACGTTATTCCTTGCTGCTGAAAACTTTCTTACTTCCTCAACAATCTTTTGGTCATTAGCTTTCCCGAATCCGACAATAAGCAAACTAAATTCTTCACCCTTGGCTTCAAGTATTTCAACTGCCTTAAGAATTGTCAATATTCCCTTTACATCTATAAGCCTGCCAAGGAATAGGAATGTTTTCCCCTTTTTTCCTGAGAATCCAGACAGGCCCTTATCCAATGGCTTGTAGAAACCAATGTCTATTCCTGCTTCAGGAAGCACATACATTTTCTCTTCAATAGCGCCTTTGCCCAGATATATCTTTTTTATCTCATCTGTGCCGGGTATGAGAAAATCGGCCTTCGAGATTGTGTATCTCTCCATCCAGTTGACAAAAAAAAGATGCTTGAATATCATGTTCTCCCAGCATTGGTAGCCCAATTTTGCTTTTGTTTTTCTGGAGATATTGGCAAGATGAAAGTTCTGTAGGGCAACTGGCTCACCAAAGCCATATATGACATCTGGATTTATTCTTCTTATAGTTTCCCTTAAGGACCTAAAAATAAACTTGAACTGTGCATATGGTTTTCTGAAATCAAAGTTTAAAGTTTCAGATTTATGTACAATAAATTTTTCTGTGCTATACTTGTCAATGTCAGGAAAAGAATAGCCATTCCAATTATTGGGAGTGATTATATCCACCCTTAAGTCGTATTCAGTGCTAAGATGGGAAAGGAACTTGAAAAGCCTTCCTGCTGTAGGATAATTGAACGGGAAGCCGATGCAACATAGCCTTATTTGGCGAGGTAGTTTTTGTACCATAGAAATGCCTTCTTAAGGCCATTCTCCAGTGTATATCTTGGCTTCCACCCAAGCATTCTCATTGCTTTCTCAGATGATAAGTATTGGTCCTTTATCTCTGTCTTGGCCTGATTAAGAATCTTCGGCTTAAGTCCTTTTCTCCCAGATATGTCTATTATTTTTTTCACCAAGTCTATTACTGATATTTGTGTGCCTGAACCAAAATTGAATGCCTCTCCATTTAATGAATTGCTCTCATTCTCGACCAAGGACATATAAGCATATACTGCATCCTCTACATAGAGGTAGTCCCTCTTGAATGTGCCGTCACTCCTTATTATTGGCTCCTCATTGTTGAGAACTGACTGGATAGTTCCAGGAATTATTCTGCTAAAGTTTAAATCACCGCCACCATACAGATTTCCGCATCTTACTACCCTGACAGGAAGATTATAGGTATGAAAGAATGCCTGGCTTATAAGGTCAGCGCATGACTTTGAAACCTCATAAGGTGCCATGCCTTGGAGAGGGAATGATTCAAGATATGGGAGTTTTTCATGTGTTCCATAAGCCTTATCGCTGGAAGCTACAATAATCCTTTTGATGGAGCCCAATCTTCTGCATGCCTCTAGCACATTACATGTACCTATTATATTCGTATTCAGCGTGCCCAATGGAGACTTATTTGCTATACCTACTATTGATTGGGCCGCAAGATGAAAAACAACCTCTATGCCATATTCATTTATGATTCTCTCCACAAGCGCGTAGTCCAGAACATCGCCCCTAATAAGGTTATAACTGCTTACCTCAAGCAATTTAAGGCTAGATTTATGGACTTCGTCCCGAAGAAGAAGCGTTAATTCAGAGCCATTCTCTATAAGGCTTTTTGCGAGCCATGGCCCAAGAAACCCTGCGCCTCCGGTAATGAATACCTTTCTGCCATGCCAAAAATTTTTTTCCGACATAAATAACCTTTCAAGTCTCCTTAAAAAAGGATTAATCCTAAAATTTATAAAAGTTACTGTACATTTCAAGCTTTATCAATATGAGAATTCTTCTATTGAATGACCAGGAGGAGAAAAGAGGAGGTGCAGAGGAGTACTTCTACAGCTTAAAATCTCTGATGGAAGATAATGGCCATGAAGTTCATGTGTATTTCTCAAGTAAGAACACAAAATTGAGCGTTTTTGGGAGCATTTTCAGCATAAAAAACCTCGTAAAAACTTTCAGGGCCATTAAGAAAGTAAATCCGGACATAATCCATATACACAAATACAATCTCTCGCTTTCTGCCTCACCTGCAATATCAGCAAAGTTGCTTGGAAAAAAGTTTGTTGTGACATTCCATGATTTTGGCCTGTTGTGCAGCAATGGCTGGTGTGTTGACAAAAATGGGAAGGCATGTGACAATCCGACATGGATAAAATGGGTCTTCAGTAAAAGCTTAAGCAGGAAGGGCTTTTTTAGGAAAGCATATGACTATGTAAAGAACAAAGTGCACCTAAAAATGTTCCAAATTACATCAGATGGGTACTTTGGTCCATCAAAGGAGATGTCAAAGTATTTGCTCGATATATTTGACAAGAAAAAAGTGCATCATGTGCCCTATTTCATACCAGGCAAATGGAAATTCATGAAAAAGAGGGAAATAAGCAATAAACTGCTCTACGTTGGAAGACTTGAGAGAGAGAAAGGAGTTGATAGGCTTATAGATGCCATGTGCTTGCTTCCTGAAAAGACAGCACTCGACATTGTAGGGGATGGAAAAGAAAAAAATGCCCTTATGGAACAGGCAAAGCATATCCGCAACAAGGTGACATTTGCAGGCAGCATCCCGAGAGAAAACATAGAAAAGTATTATCATGACTCAGATATGCTCATAATGCCTTCTTTATGGATGGAACAATTCGGGATAGTGGGAATAGAGGCTATGGCGTCTGGAACTCCTGTTATTGCAGCAAAAATAGGTGGGACTGGTGACTGGCTGAAAGACTGTTGGAATGGCATCTCTTTGGAAAGTATTAGGCCGGAAGAATTGGCAAAGGCTATACGCAAAATGCAAAGCACCAAATTATTGTCTAAATACGGACTAAACGGAAGGAGAACATATGAAAAAGGGTTTACTGAAAAAGTCCATTATAAGTACATACTGGATGCATATAGAAATGTGCTTAAGAATGATTGATTTTTATTCATATGATTCATTGCAGATTGCTCCGCAATAAAACATTCTAAGAAAGTATAAGGAAATATTTATATATCGCCGAAGAGGACGAAACATCTGTTTCATGGGAAAATACAAAGTCGTCATTTTATGCGGTGGAATGGGAACTAGGCTAAGGGAAGAGACAGAATTCAGGCCAAAGCCCATGGTCGAGATAAATGAAAAGCCAATTTTGTGGCACATCATGAAACATTATGCATATCATGGCTATAACGATTTTATACTATGTTCGGGCTATAAAGGCGAGATGATAAAAGAATACTTCCTTAACTACAAATGGAAAAGCAATAATTTTACGCTCCACATGAAAACCGGAGAACTGGATAGGAAAAACCACAAGAACGACATAGAAGATTGGCACATTACATTTGTTGATACTGGCAAGGAAACTCCCACAGGAGGAAGGATAAAGAAAATAGAGAAGTACATAAATGAGGATAATTTCCTTGCGACTTACGGTGATGGTGTTTCAGACGTAGACATAAAAAAAGTAGTGAAGTTCCATCAGGATAACGGAAAAATAGCTACAATAACAGGATTGCACCCATGGTCGAAATATGGAACTGTGCATATAGACAGTAACAGTCATGTTGTGAGATTCGTTGAGAAGCCTGTCCTGAAAGACCTAATTAATGGTGGATTTTTCGTTTTTAAGAAGGATATTTTTAAGTATTTAGATGAGGATAGCCTACTAGAGAAGGAGCCATTCGAAAATCTTGCCAAGGATGGCGAAATAGCCCTATACAGGCATGATGGATTCTGGCATTGCATGGACACTTATAAAGACGTTCTTGACCTTAACAAGATGTGTGAAGGAAAGGACCCCCCATGGAAAGTCTGGAAAGAATAAGGCTATGCTGGCTGAGATGTTGGATAGATGAAATTTGATAATTTTTTTAGCGGAAAAAAAGTATTGATAACAGGACATACAGGCTTCAAAGGCTCATGGTTGACGATATGGCTTCTGGAGATGGGTGCAAAGGTAATAGGATACAGTCTTGACCCCTACAAAAATGGGGTGTTTGACAAAGCTAACCTGAAAGAAAAAATAGTGGATATTAGGGCAGATATAAGGGATTTCTCGAAACTTGAAAATGTATTTGTTGAGCATAAGCCAGACATAGTGATACATATGGCTGCACAGGCCATAACAAGGCATTCTTATGATGAGCCAAGAGAGACATTTGAAACTAACATAATGGGAAGCGTTAATATCCTTGAATGCATAAGAATGCATCCTGTAAAATCTGCTGTGATTATAACAAGCGACAAATGCTACAAGAATAAGGAGATAAAAAACGGCTACATTGAATCTGATGAAATGAGTGACAAAGATCCTTACAGTTGCAGCAAAGGCTGCACAGAGCTTATTGTCGGGTCATATAGGAACTCATTTGGTATAAAAATTCCATCAGCAAGAGCAGGCAATGTAATTGGCGGAGGGGATTGGGGAATGGACAGGCTTGTGCCTGACATAGTAAGGTCATTGAAAAACAATGAAGAGATTGCTATAAGGAACCCTGACTCCGTAAGGCCGTGGCAGTTTGTTCTTGAGCCATTATCAGGCTACCTGCTTTTGGCGAAAATGCAGTATAATGGTAAAAGTGTAAGCGAAGGATGGAATTTTGGCCCTGAACATGATTCAATGGTGTCTGTGAAGGAGCTTGCAAGGATGATTATAAAGGAGTGGAGATATGGAAAGATAAAATATTATCATGATGCATCCAAAAAAAAGGAAGCCGGATTGCTTTATCTCAACTGTGGCAAATCCAAAAAAAATCTAGGATGGAAACCTAGCGTGGATATTGCCAAGACTGTTTCATGGATTGTTGAATGGTACAAAAACTATGAAAAAAAGGATGCGTATGCGTTGTGTGTGAAGCAGATTAAGGAATATGAAAAATCTGGAACAGGTAAAGATTAGCATGAAAACTGTGCTTGTTACAGGTGGACTTGGTTATTTAGGAAGTAAGGTATGTGAAAGATTGAAGAAAGAGGGTTATGAAGTCAGGATATTCTGCCATCGCACAAGGAATGCAGGGCTTGATGGGTTTAAGCATTTCTATGGGGATGTTCTTGAAATGGATTCTATATTAAAAGCGAGCAGAAATTGCGAATTTATAGTCCATTGTGCAGCATTGAATGAGGTAGAGTGCAGGAAAAATCCGAATAGGGCTCTTGAGATTAATGCTATTGGCACAAGGAATATGCTAGAAGCAGCATTAAGGATGGGCGTAAGAAGGTTTATCTATATCTCAACATTTCACGTTTATGGCAAGGCAAATGGCAGGATAGATGAAAAAACATTGCCAGAGCCAAGAGATGATTACAGCATAAGCCATTATGCTGCCGAGCAATATTGTAGGCAATACAACGGACTTGGACTTGAATGTGTGATTTTAAGGGTATCAAATGCTTACGGAGCACCGGTGAACAAAAACATCAAAAGATGGACGCTGCTTATTAACAACCTATGCATGCAGTGTGTAAACAACAATTCAATTATTCTGAAGTCGCCAGGATGTCAAAAACGGGATTTTATCTCATTATCCGATATATCTAGTGGAGTATCTTTAGTTATGAAGAAGCCTAAGAATGCACTTTCCGGCAGGGTCTATAACCTCGGAGGAGAAAACGCGCTCAGCCTTGTTGAAGTGGCCAAAGAAGTAGCGAGCACATATAGCCAAATGCACGGAAAGCCTATCAAGGTTGAATCACCACATAAAGGAAAGTCTGAAAAACTTTTTTTCGACATATCAATGATAAAAAAGATTGGCTACCGCCCGAAATCTAATTTTAGGGAAGAAATAAGGAAAACTTTGGAGGCTTGCTCTGAATAAGATGAAACTAATGCTATTCATTCCGGCATACAAAACAGAGCATGCAATAATCTCTGTCCTTGAGAGGATTCCTGAAAACATAAGGAAAAAGGCAGCAGAGATAGTTGTAATGGACAACAGCAGCCCTGACAATCTCTTTGACAGGGTCATGGAGTACAAAAAGAAGAAGAAAATGGCCAAGCTCAAGATATATAGGCACAGTAAAAACCTCCTATACGGCGGCAATGAAAAAGCAGGATGCGAATATGCTGTAAAGCATGGAATGGACATTGTTGTTGTTGTGCATTCTGATGGCCAGTATCCTCCAGAGCACATTGCCCAGCTTATCATGCCAATAGAGGAAGAAAAAGCAGACACTGTCTTCGGCTCGAGGATATCTGGGAGAGGCGCACTCCGTGGTGGTATGCCTATTTGGAGGTTTTCAGGCAACATATTGCTTACTTTTGTGGAGAATTTAATAACTGGGACAAGATTCTCCGAATGGCATTCTGGCTTCAGGGCATACAGCTGCAAGGCTTTGAGAGTTCTTCCGTTCAAGGAATGCGTATCTGGGTATGAGTGGACAACAGACATTTACCTTCTTTTCCTTGCAAACCGGTTCAGGATTGCAGAAATTCCAATCCCTACCCATTATGGTAAGGAATCTACAAGCCCTTCAATTAAAACTACTTTCCTCTACTTCTGCACATCAACTGCACTTGCGCTGAACTACCTGTTGACAAGGTTTAGGATAAGGAATATACACAAATATAGGCCAGTCAGGAAATGATTTTATTGCAATTTGTAGAATACGACCTTTTCTGTGCTGTAGATTACAGTAGAATTATCGAATACTCCATTAAAAAGGCTCTTTGCCTTTTCTGAGTAAACATAGTCTGATTTTACGCCTTCAATTATATGTGAGACATTTAGAGCTAAAATTGCTTTCCTGAGAGAATCTGGGCTGTCGAATGACTCGATATCAAGGTAAAGCTGGGTTGGTTTCGCAGATATTACAGGGTAATCTAAATAGTAGTATACTGGCTTGTTATATAGAAGAATTGTTGATATGTTAACGACTTTGCTGTTGATGTATTTAAATTCATGAAAAGTATGGTCTGTGCTTATTTTATTAAAAAAATCATCTTCAGACTCAAGCAAGAGTCCTGGCTTAACTAGTTTCCCGTTAACGCCTGCCCAAAGCACAGAAGCAAAAACAAGGTAAGTAATCATAAGAACGGAGATTATACTCTTTGATTTCATTTCCATAATCCTATCCAATGCAAAGCCTGCTGCCAAAGATAGGAATGGAAGAAGAAATATAGTTAGCCTCAGCTGTTGGGTATAGGTAAACCATAGCATGAATGACAATAATGTAAACACAAGGGAATAATTTAACGCTTTGTTCCGCCTGAAGAACAGGGCTATCGGAACCAGTGCCAGGAAGAAAGGGCCATAACCCAGGGTTTCTCCGAACTTTTGTGCCATAAAGGTAAAATAAATAGGAGCCATCATAAATCCTGATATAGAATGGTCTCCCATGCCATAATTATAGAGCTTTAAAAAAATTTCATTGTATATCTCAATGCTGAAATACTCCCCGCCGAATATATTGTAAAGTGCTGGATAAACTGGATTGCCTGTCCAGACATAATTCCTAATAAGCCAAGGAGACATTACAGCAGCCATCACAATTCCGAATGTCATGCCTGAAAAAAATATCTTGCGGATAGAAAGTTTCCTTTCATAAAAAGAGTATCTATAAACAATGCCAAGGAACAGTATAAACATGGGAACTGCTCCATTTATCTTCACGCTACCGGCTGTGCCGGCAAAAATTCCTGCGATTAAAAGCCATGATAATTTCTGATTATCAAACCACATGAAAAAGCTATAGCATGCTAGGAAAACAAATAATGCCAGGCTTATGTCAACAAGCGCTGCCGGAGTAAACTGCATTACTATGGGCACTGCGTAAAAAATAATAGCTGGAAAAATAGCTGATTTGGCTGATATGTGCCTGCTAAAGAAGGAGTATATTGCCAAGACGAGAAGCACTCCGATAAACCAGGAAAAAATCTGGGATAATATACCATTTTTAAGGATATGCCCGAAAAGGAAAAGCATTTCTGTGAAAAGTGGAAAATTGTCAGTGAACATATAAGGTATGTCATCAATGCCGTGATTCATTATGTAGGTCTTGGGTATTGACAGATGGTATGCAAGAGTATCTATCTCCCATGGAGGAGCCAAGGAAGCTATTAGGTTCATAACGATAAGCAAGGCCAATGCAAGATGAAGAATAGAATTAAGGTCATGCCCGATTCTAAGCCTTGTAACTTTCTTTAAAAGCTCATTGATAAACTTGGTTATTCTCCCTGAAAAAATGACTAGGCCGACAACAACCATTGTGAAGAAAATCCACCTGTAAAGCAAATGCATGAATCCTAGAAAAAGTGTGGTATAGGAAATGCAAAAAAGTCCCATTGCCGTAAAGAACACATATCTCTCAAGATCGAAGCCAAATTCCACTTTCTTAAGCAAGAAAGACCCAAGGCCATATGCAAAAAGTGCGATAGGGATGAAATATAGTATCTCTATCATTTTATGGCCCCTATGGAAAGTGCGAGTGTGTATGTGGTGGCAAGATAGTAAATAATGAAAATAGATATCGCCCAAATGATAAACATAGCTTCCTTTCTCATATTGAGCATACAAAGAGGTGATGTTAATAAAAAACTTTTTATAGGCTCCTATAACTAGAATTAGTATGAACGGCAATATTGATGGGGTTGTAGTGACACCACTCAAAAGAATCCCTGATGAGAGGGGAGCAGTCTATCATATGCTCAGAAAAGACGATTCTGTGTTTAAGCAGTTCGGTGAGGTATATTTCTCGATTGTCCATCCAGGTGCAATAAAAGCATGGCATATGCACAAGCTGATGACGCTGAACTATGCAGTTGTGGCAGGAAAGATAAAGATGGTATTGTATGATGGAAGGAAAGACTCTAAAACTAAGGAAAACATAATGGAGATTTTTTTGGGAAAGGACAACTATTGCCTCGTTACAGTGCCTCCGGGGATTGTGAACGGTTTTAAGGGCCTGGGAAAGGAAGATTCAATTGTTGTAAACTGCGCCACACATCCACATGACCCCAATGAGATAAAAAGGATTGACCCGTTTACGAAGGACATACCATATAACTGGGATATCAGGCATGGGTAGGTATAGGTATTCAAACTTCTCATTCATATGAAAGATGAAATAATTAAAAAGATAATAGAGCTTGTTTCTGAGTACTATAAGGCATATCTTGCTGAGAGCAAATTCATAGCTGGTGAATCAAGGATTGACCCATCCGGAAAAATGTTCGATGAAGAAGAATTGAAAAATGGAGTCATGGCTGTTCTTGACGGTTGGTGGACAGAAGGCAGATTCTCAGCAGAGTTCCAGGCAGAATTCAGTAAATATCTTGGAGTAAAGCATACTATACTGACAAATTCTGGTTCATCCGCGAACTTGCTTGCTTTTCATGCCCTGACATCAAAGCAGCTTGGAGAAAGAAGGATAGTTCCTGGAGATGAGGTTATAGCTGTCGCGTCATGTTTCCCAACAACAGTAAATCCCATTGTGCAATACGGCTGCATGCCTGTATTTCTTGATATAATGGACATAAATTCTGGGCAGTACAACATAGACTGTACTCTTTTGGAGAATGCTATAACAAAAAAGACAAAAGCAATATTCCTTGCGCACACGCTTGGCAATCCATTCGATATAGGTAAGATAACAGAAATCTGCAGGAAAAATAAACTATGGCTCATAGAGGATTGCTGTGATTCTTTAGGCTCAACGTATAATGGCAAAAAAGTAGGCACTTTTGGCGATTTGGCGACATTCAGTTTCTATCCGGCACACCATATAACAATGGGAGAAGGTGGCGCTATTGTGACTAACAGCCATTTGCTCAAAAAGCTCGTAACATCATTCAGAAACTGGGGAAGGGACTGCTGGTGTGACCCTGGCAAGGACAACACATGCGGCATGAGATTCGGATGGGAGCTTGGAAAATTACCAAAAGGGTATGACCATAAGAATATATACAGCCATATGGGTTTTAATCTTAAGCCGACAGACATGCAAGCTGCCATTGGCATCGCACAGCTTAAAAAAATAGATTATTTCATAAGTAAGAGGAAAGAAAACTTTGACTTTCTTTCCATGCATCTGAAAAAATATGAAGACAAAATAATAATGCCAAAGAGCCTTGATGAGTCTGACCCTAGCTGGTTTGGCTTCATTATATCTGTAAAGGAAGATGCAGGATTCACAAGAGAGCAGCTTATTTCGCACCTCACAAAACACAAGGTTATGACAAGGTCATTGTTTGCAGGCAATATAACAAAGCAGCCTTCTTTCTCTGACGTAAAATATAAGACTGTTGGTTCATTGGAAAATACGGATAAAACAATGTTCAGTACCTTCTGGATAGGTGTGCAGCCAAATATTACTGAAGAAAAGAGAAAATATGTTGCAGATGTATTTGACTCTTTCTTTAAGGAACTTATTTAAATGAGTAAAAAGACTAGAAAGTAATGGATTACTATAGGAAAATTGGAAATCAGATAAGTTGGGTATATGTAATAAAAATCGCTGATTTCTCAATAATGCTTGCACTCTTTGCCATATTAACAAGATTCTTATCTAAGGACGATTTCGGCTTGTATTCCCTGCTCAACGTAAGCATATTGCTTCTTACCGGAATTCTTTCTCTTGGCTTGCCTGATTTTATAGTAAGGACCTTTACAGGAAAGAAAGAGGATGAAAAAAGACAGGCATTCAGACAGGTATTCTGCCTCTCCTGCATAATAAGCCTCATAAGCACGATAGTTCTATTGTTCCTTACCTACTTTGTCCTTGAGGCACTGAAATTAAGCACTATTTTCCTAGCAACTTCGCTGGTCATATTATGTTCAGGGTTCATTGTCATTGGGAGCATTGTTGAAGCATATATTTATTCGGAAAAAAATACAGTAAAGTCAAAACTGCTAAGCGTTTCACTGAGGAGCTTCTGGGCTTTGCCTGTAATTATTCTAGCACTATCTGACGCAATAGGCTTAAACATGATATTCGCGACAAGGCTTATATTCACTATTCTTGTGCTTATCTGCGTTTTTACCTATCTCAGAAGCATGAATTTTAAGTTTATTCAAAAAATAGACTGGAGTTATGCCAAAAAAGCCCTATTGTTCGGAATTCCATTAGCTACTCTTGTTGTGTCGCAATGGGCCATAACAGCTACTGACAGGTATATGCTTGGATGGTTTCATTCGGCTGCAAGTGTTGGAAACTATTCATTTGTTTATACTCTCCTGGATTTCATATTTGTTTTCTCTACTTCCGCCATCAGCTTGGTGCTTTACCCTTACATCGTTGAGGAATACAACCATGGAAAAAAAGAAAGAAGTAACTTCCTAATGAACAGTATGCTAAAGTACATATTAATCCTTGCTGTGCCTGCCCTTGCAGGATTTTACATACTCAGTAAGGAGATAACTACAATGGTATCAGGCCAAGGTTATCTGCCTGCATTGGTTATACTGCCTTACCTGATAATTTTCCCACTGCTAAAAAGCATTACAACAGTATTCACATACGCATTAACCTTGAAAAACATGACAAAGATAATTGCCTTCCTTTACGGTGGAGGCATTGTCTTGAACATAATTCTTAATATGCTCCTAATACCGGCATATGGAATAACCGGAGCCGGCATTGCAACAACTGTGACTTATATCGCAATGGCTGCGTTCTTCATGCAGATAGGGTCAAGGCATGTTGCGCTTGATTATGCATATTTGGGGATTGGAAAGATTTTATTGAGCACTGCAATAATGGCTCTTCCTTTATTGTTTATACATCCGTACAATGTATTTTCAAAGATAGCAACGATAATCTTGGGGGCTGCAGTATATGTCGCTTGCCTGCTGTTACTAAAGGCCTTTCGAGAGGATGAAATAACACTAATAAAAAATCTTGTATTAAGAAAGTAGAGCTGCTTTCTTTAATGATTAATCCATAGTAGCGTTATTTTTGCCAATTTGATGCTTTTTTTCTAATATGGCATTCGCCAGGTTCTGAGCTATAAGGTTATTCCCTTTTTTTGTAGCGTGCCCAAAATACCCGAATTCCCTGTCCAAAAAAACATCATCATAATTATAACCTTGAAAATTATCTTCATTGCTAACAATTAATACCTCCTTTATGCCTTCAAAAATGCTTTTTAGTGTATCAATTTTTAAGGTTGGATATTGCATTATTATGATTTGTCTGCCTTTAGTCATCTCGTGCATCTTTCTAAAATTTATTGCAGTCTTAATCCCCAAGTATTCTTCCCTAATATTCATTGAGAGTTTAAGCCATTTTTGCCCTTCAGTAGACATGTTTAGTTCAATATACTTGGCACCTATGTCTGAGTATACCCTTGCCATCATTGCCTTATTCTTTTTATATCCATTAGCGAATAACTTCTCCGCATATTCTGTCTGGTTTTGCCTAAGATAATGCCAGCCAAATTCTCTGTAAACAGATGCCCTGTCAGGAAACTTTTCTAGGGCTATGCTAAATAGGAAAAGAGCTACTTGCGATTTTTCTTTTTGATTTGTACTATCCACAGTCTTGGCAAGTTCAATCAGAAGCCTTTCGTGCTTTGGGTCTATAGCGTCATAAGCGTTATCAAATTTGTCTAAGATTGCGATTGCATCTTTAGGCCTATTTAGAGAGAAGTAGTCATTAGCCATTACCAAGTAAGCTCTTTTGTCGTGTGGAACGATCTCAATGTATTTTAGAAGATACTCTAGTGATTCTTCGTACATACTGTGTTTAAAATACTCTATACCTATTGCTTGTAAAGCATAAGCTGAATCATTATTATTACTGATTAACTTATTAAAATTATTTTTTGCAATATCTAATTCTCCTTTATTGAGATAGGATACGCCCAAGTTGAATATAGATTCACTATCTCCTAAAAAATTCTTAACAACCGGTATAAAAATAGGCTCCGGTTTGTCTTTCTTTTCTATGTTTGAATTAAAATAGTGTTCTATAAGCTCATATAGCCTGAAATTTTTCAAAAATTCGTTCGCTGAAAAATATTTTGCAGAATTGTCATGTACTAATTTTTCATTGACTTCGTCTGCCATACCCAACATAACAATAACAATATCTGGATTGTATTTAGGCAGGTTCTCTTCTAGTAAAGAAATTGCTTCAGAAGTATCTAGTCCTGCATGCCCTACTACAAACACATGCGCAGAGCGATTCGTGGCATTAGAAAGTATAACTTCAAGTTGCTCCGGCCAAGGATCTTCTCCTTCTATAGTCATTGAATCGCCTATAGCGAGTACATTCAAGTCTGTATCTTGGCCATATTTCATGTCATTTGAAAAATGCTGCATTTGAATCCTTGCGTAGCCGCTAAGTCTCATGCCAAATTCAAGAAGAAACAAGACAAGGAATATCCTGAACAATATAACTAAAATCTTTTTCATGATTATAGTAATATGATTTTAGTAAGTTATAAATAAATGTTATGTAAAACAACTTGAATATGCTCTATCTTTTCCATAGTCAAGAGTTCATGCTCTTTTTTGTTGTTATTTTCGTAATATATTGGATTAGTAAGAGATTCAAGAATGCTGTTTTACTGATAGCCAGCTATATATTTTACGCAAGCTGGGATTGGAGATTCCTAAGTTTAATAGTGGCATTAACAGCAATAAATTATTTCTGTGGATTAAAGATAGAAGCCTCAAAACATAGGAAGGCGTATTTACTTATAGGTATAATATCGGGCATTTCCATCCTGGGATTTTTCAAATATTTCAATTTCTTTGTGGAAAGCTTTGTTACGCTGCTTAATTTTTTCGGATTTGGGTTGAACTATAATGCATTGAATATTATATTGCCAATTGGCATATCCTTCTATACCTTCCAGACATTAAGCTACACTATTGATGTCTACAGGAAAAAAATGTCTCCAGAAAAGAACATAATAAACTTTTCTCTTTTTGTATTTTATTTTCCACAGCTTATAGCAGGACCGATAGAAAGAGCCAAGGACTTGTTGCCTAGAATAAATTCTACAAAAAATATAAGGAATATCAATTTCAGAGATGGCTCTTATCTTTTCATATATGGCTTATTCAAAAAGGTGGTCATAGCCGATTCACTCGCTATAATTGTAGACAAGGTCTTTTCTATGCAGGACCCTACAGGCACACAGGTTATGATGGCAGCTTATGCTTTTGCCTTGCAGATATATTGTGATTTTTCAGGTTACTCAGATATGGCAAAAGGAATCTCGCATTTTTTTGGGATAGAGCTAAGCACAAATTTCAACCTTCCTTACCTATCAAGAACACCCTCAGAGTTCTGGAAGAGGTGGCACATTACACTCTCTTCATGGGTAAGGGATTACTTGTATATACCGATGGGTGGAAAAAATTCAAAATTTGCTGCACTTTTTTTTAGCATGCTATTAATGGGTCTTTGGCATGGTGCAGCTTGGCACTTTGTACTTTGGGGACTTTACTGGTTCTTCGTAATTATGGCATACAGGATAATTAAGCCAAAGATAAATAGTCTAGCAACTAAAGTGCTTTCAACAATAGTTATGTTTCATATAACTTCCTACAGCTGGATTTTATTCAGGGGAAGCGATTTCGGACAGATAATAAGCCTGACTTCCTCGCTTGCTTCTATAAATCTTATCGGCATTCTTGACGCTTCTTTCTTCCCGCTTTATGCCGGAGCACTATTCCTGTTAGTTTATGAGGCTATACAGTATACAAAAAAAGACCAGTTATTCATTGCAAAGAAAGGATTTTACCACCAGATGATTTTTTATTTGGTTTTGTTCTTTCTCTTTGTTGAGATAGGAAGCACTTCTAATGTAGCTTTTATCTATTTTCAGTTTTGACCGCTGAATTGGTTATATTGTAAACCAGGATATTTGGTGCTAACCTGTCAATTGGCTTATATTTCTGAAGCCAGTCAAAACAATTTGGATATTCTCCGTAATTATAAAGCTGAAACATACTGATTATTGTGATACCTTCCAATTCATGGCAGATTGGCTCCTGCTTACCGAATTTCTGTAATGAAGCATAGCTGCTGAATTCAAGAGGTGCATAAGTAAAGTTGTAATAGCTTAGGTCCTCTGTTCCATGATAGGCAATGTTTGGATTTATTATTCCTTTCGCATTAAGGTACGGCTTAATCCTGTCCGCCCCTTGCCCGAAATCACAGTCTCCATCCAATGATATTGTGCAGCCGTTATTCTGGCCGACAATCTCATTGTAGAAATAAAGGTATTCTGGGAAGCTTGTCAAAGGTACAATAGCGTATGCCAAAAGCAGTATAGCAGCTTTATAGTCTACCCTGAAAACATTAGCAGATCTTGAAATGAAAATGAAAACGAACGGGAAGACTGGAAGAAAATACCTGATTCCGCGGCAATAAGGTATAAGATTAAGTACCAAGAAAAAATAGACCAATGCAAAAATAATCCAATTTTCATCTTTCATTAACTTTAGTCTGCGGAGAGAGAAAAAAGCTAATCCTATCAACACTATGAAAACAATACTTGATTTAATGAAAAAAACAACAAAAGAGCTGTACCAGGGAGGAGAATTATGTATGCTCCCGGAAAAATAGCATGGTTCTGAAGGCCTTACAGCCTGTGAAATAAATCCCCTTACATAGTTGTAAGGCAGCGGAGAAGGCACGGCATCTATGCCAAATAAAACTATTCCAGGAAGTTTGCCCCTCATTTCAAAATAACCATCACGGTCAAGAAGAGTGTCTGAATCAATGGATTTTCCAAGCGAGACGAAAGAGCCCTCAAAAAAATATATACAGTTAATAGTAACAATAATCACAAAAATATAAACCATGTAAGACTTGAAAAGGCTCATAATCCTAGATAGCTTGAATCTCTGATAATGAATCAAAAAAATCGATGTCATTACAAAAGGGATAATTATTACAGATGTGAATTTAGTTGATAATGTTAATCCTGACACAACAGAAAGAAGAAAGAGCCTTTTTGCTGTTGGCATGTCCTTATACCACATGAATACAAAAAACGTGAGGAATATAAAGAAAGTCAGGCCTATATCCGGAGTGGAAAGCCTTGAGTGGCCTAGTATAACTGGATGGAATGCATAAAGAAATAGTGCAAATATAGCTGCCTTTTTTGAGTATATCCTCTTTGCGATGAAGTATATAAGCAACCCAAGCAATACAGATATAATCACGCTTGAGATACCTGCAAGCCTAAGAATAGTATAGGGCTCATATTTATTTCCGTATAGTAGTTTATGCGCAAAAGGCTCGTATGCCTGTGTTTCCGGGTATTCTAGGTCAAGAAACAGTAAAGGTATTGCAGATAGTATGTTGAGCAAAGGAGGATGAGCGATGCTCATATGCATGTTATGGTTAACTAGTATATTTGCCCCTCTTGCAATATTTAGTGGCTCATCTATTACTGGGCTCCTGTAAAAAATGCTTGAAGCTAAAAGTAGGATGAAAACAAATAGTATTGTCTTTTTCATCGGCAATTAATGCCTATTGGATGCACTATAAAAATCTTTCATGTTAAGGCCCTATAGTTGTGCTTATTCTGAAAGATCTGTTGGCGCCAATAAACTTAGCATCAGGCATTTTAAGTTCCTGGGCTGTAAAAAATTTTGCAGAAGGTATGTACCTAAATGAAAATTTGCCAACCCTATAAAGTCTAATCTCATTTTCAGAAGTTATGCTGTCTTCAACTTTTATGCCAGCCTTAAAATAAAACACACGGCAAAAGCTTATTTTAACAAGCCGTTTCTTTGTGATAAGCACATATTTCAGCATTTCTCTTAAAACCTTGCTGAATAAGCCAATAGATATGAGCCTCAATATTATGTGCTTGAAAACAGATGGGGTAATGGGCTTTATCCTGTAAAAAAGTCCGTTCACGGTTATACTGTCCTTTTCCACAGATATACTCCTGGTGTCGTCAAAATAGCTTGAGCATAACACTTTCTTTCCATTGACAAGATAACCGCAGTCGGAAATTACTTTTTCTCCGGAGTAATACCTATAAACGCCTCCTTTCTTAGTCCCTACTATGAGATAATAATTCGCCCCTTTTCTCACATAAATTCCGGCACCGGGGAAATACTTTTCAAAACTTTCCATTTGGAAAGGTAATTTTGCTACTGCCTTTTTTCCTTTTAACATACCTGTCTTAAGATACTGGTGAACATACAATGGAAGGTACCTATTATCAAGGCAATCCAATCCCACTAAATCCCTAGACTCTTCTATAAATTTTAATATTGCCAAACTAAGGTGAGTTGAGCGCGCTGCAAAACCTGAGGGTACAAGATACTCAGTATCCCTTGCCGTATACTCTCCACCCGCAGAGCCGTTCGGATGCAGGAAATAACTTATAAATTCCACAGCGCGGTCTATTGCGTTGGGTATTTGGCTATTTCCTGTCTTGGCATACAGCTCAGACAAAAAGTCAATAGTATAGCTTAAGTATCCAACATCGCATCCTTCATATTCCGGAAACCATCCTTCATGATTCTGCGCCCTTAGGATAAGAGATAGCTTTTTATTCAATACATCCTTATAACACGGAAATTTCTCATTAACGCATGCTATGGCAAGGCATGCCATTGCTTCCTGATTTATGACTTTTGGTTCATGGTTTTTTGAGAGGTAATCTGCTGCTTTCCTCAGGACTTTTCCTATTCTTGCTCTTTGTTCAGGCTCAATTTCATCAAAAAGCAAATTAAAGGATTCTGAACAGGGATAGATTGTCAACGAAGTGCCGATATAAGAGTGCTCGTTTGGATAATATTCGTCAAAACTGCCATCTTTTTTCTGTATTTTTTCAAGAAAAAGCAGCCCTGCTATTATCCATTCTTTAATTCTTTTGTTTCCATAATACACATTTGAGGCAAATTTTTTCTTGTAAAGAATTGAAAGCGCATATACGGCTCCCTGCACGCTTGCATAAGGAACATCTGTCTTCCTATATTGCCAATGCTCCCTGTCAAAACATCCATATGTGGGGGAGAACTGCGTCCTGTCCTGAAGGCTCAAAAGGGAGGGCATTGCTGAAATTGCCATAGACAAAAAGCGGTTCATAGAGTATCCCTACGTAGCTTAGAGATAACAGAAACAAGCAAGCCGAAGCTAAAAATCTGCAACCCTACAACAAGCAACACTACCGATAGGATTATGAGAGGAAGGCGGTTCCCTATTATTCCTGTACTGGCTTTTAGATAAATGAGATATGCTGCAACAATCAAGCCTGAGAAGGATATTAAAAATCCAGATACTCCAAATACCTTCATTGGCCGGTACATGTAGGCAAACCTGAAAGCTGTTGTAAAAAATTGGATAAAATCTTTTCCAATCTTAAGCTTGGATTTTCCAGCCTTCCTATCCTTAAATGTTATAGGTATCTCTTCTATTTTGTATCCCCTAAAATAGGCCTCACAGACAAATTCCATGTTGAATGCGAAGCCGTCTGCATCTATGTGCAGCTTTTTCCAAATGTCCTTTCTGAAAGCTCTGTACCCATTTGTGACATCCGAAACATGCGTTCCTGCAAAAAAACTTGCCACCATATTCGCTCCCCTGCTGATTATCCTTCTCTTTAATGGCCAGTTAATTATTTTCGAATCTTTGAGGTATCTGCTCCCTATAACAATGTCAGCCCCATTCTTAATTTTATTGACGAATTGCGGGATATAGTCGGGATTATGTGTATTGTCGCCTTCCATGCTGATTATTATATCGTGCTTAGACTCAGAAAACCCCTTTCTTCTTGCCGAGCCTACTCCTTGCTTTCTCTCTCGCACAAACAAGCGGATATTGCCATATTTCTTGCTCAACTCCTGCACGACACTCCATGTTTTGTCAGGGCTGTTGTCATCTATTACAATTATTTCCCCGTCAATTTTGTTTTCCTTAAGAACTTCTTCTATTCGAGGTATGAGAAGGGGAATATTTTCCTTTTCGTTGTATGTGGGAATTACGATTGATACCATCTACCAGCACACACCATTATAGTTGGCTTTTGTCTCATTTGTTATCCTAACCAAGTCTATAACTATTTTTCCGCTTGGAAGCGACTCTATAACTGGCTTGAATTCATCTATTTTATTTTTTACAATTATAACATCGCAATCCAAAGCCGTATTGATATCGTTCGAGAGCATGTCTCCCAGGTAAGGTTTCTCCTCAAATATGCCCTTATTGACGCCAAAAAGCCTGGACTTGGATATATGCGGGTCGTATACACGAATGTGCTTGCCCATGGATTTTAGCCTGTCAATAATGGATACAATTGCACTAGACCTAAGGTCATCTGTATTTTCCTTAAAGCTCAACCCCAATACACCTATGCGCTTTTTTCCTGTATGCTCGACAAGACTGACTATATGGTCTATATGCTCTTGGTTACTTTCATCTATTGCTTCCAGCACAGGTGCCCTTATATTCCTTTTCCTTGCTTCGAAAAGCATTGCCTTTATATCCTTAGTCAGGCATGAACCACCAAAAGGAACTCCGGGAGTTAGATAATAAGATGAAATGTTCAATTCCTTGTCCATACAAAATATATTCATAAGTTCATGGCTGTCAATACCCAGAGACTTAGAAAGCCTGCCAATCTCATTGGCAAATGAAACTTTCAGACCATGGAAAGAATTGTTCACATATTTTATCATTTCTCCTATTTTCACTGATGTCCTGACAATTTCTGTGCCTTTGTATAACTCAGACAACAAATCACCGGATTTTTTGTCGTACTGTCCTATTACAGTTACAGGTGGATGAAAAAAATCATGCATGCCTCTCCCTTCCCTTAAGAACTCAGGGTTATGACATACTCCAAAATCCTTTCCAGCCTTCTTGCCTGACTCCTCCAGTATAGGGATTATTATTGATTCTATTGTTCCGGGAAAAAGCGTGCTCTTGAATGCGATAACATGGTAGCCATTCTTTTTCTTTAAGCCTGTTGATATATCCTTACAAACTGATTCTGTATGTGTGAGGTCTATTTCGCCGCTTTCCTTGGAAGGAGTGCCTACACATACTAAGCTTATATCAGATTCTATAACTGCCTTAGGCGCATCTGCAGACACATTAAGCTTGCCTTCTTTTATGGCCTTAGAAATATAATCTTGCATCCCTGGCTCAAACACAGGGCTTTCTCCTCTCTTAAGCAACGACAGCTTCTCATCATTTACATCAACACCAATTATAGAATGGCCTTGAGAGAAATGTCCTGCTGCCAGAACACAACCAACATATCCCATCCCGAAAATACTGATGTGCATTGTATGGTAAACTTGAAATACATTTATCAAGTTTTCGGATAGATTCTATTTGCGCTAAGCTTTTTATTTTTTGCTTCAAACACAGAAATGCTGCCAAAACAGCTCTTTCTGCTATTCTGTATACGAAGTAAGAAGGAAAACATCCCTGTAAACTTGTTTTCATGCCTTTTCCTGTGAAGGTAGCTTGAGCCTTCGCTCTTCTTGTATTGCAAAAACATCTGTAAAGCCTCATCGAAGAAAGGCGGAATTAGAAAATATCTTTTCTCAGTTATGTCTCTAAATCCTGCATCAGACAAAAGCCGCTTTATTGCCTTTGATTTTACCGGCTTGTACGGGCCGAAAAAAGCATAAATCCCTGTTTTCCTTATATCATCCTTGAATAGCGCAATTATAGTCTTGTAGAAAAGATTGAAGAGCAATGACGACCTTCTTGATATTATAACCATAGTGCCGCCCTCTTTCAATGTTTCACGAGATTGCTTGAAAAGATTAGAAAGTTGTTTCCTGGAAAGGCGTTCTGCTTTGTAGAGCATTGTAATTGTTGGCACTGTAGAATGCAGGGATTTCTTATTTTCTTCATAGATTTTGTATTCCACATTCTGATTAAGAGTATTCTGCCTAACTGCTTCCTTGGTGTACTCGCTTGTCTCCTGGCAAATGTCCAGGCATATTATCCTCTCTTTTGGAAATTCCTTAAGATATGCTCCATCATATGACATAATATCCAGAATCGGGCCTTTTTTGCCTTGTATTGCATCTCTGACAAGCTTTTTCTCGAAGTTATTGCTTATGTCCATCTCCTTTCCTAGAAAGGTCTTTCTGCAATAGTATTTCTGGTATTCGACAAGATGCCCAAAAGACCATTTTTCTGGATTGTATGAGTAAGTGATATTATCAAACTCCTTAAACCCCTCATTATGTATTATTTCGCCAACATCTCTCCTTAGTACTGGCTTTGTGGTTTTGTATATCTCTTCAGGATAGCCTAAGCATACGAAACAGCATATCTCATATCTCTTTGGTATATTGAGCACTTTCTTTATCTTTGAGTCTGCACCATAGCTGTTCATGGCCAATGCCCCTACGCCATAATAAGTTGCAGCAAGCAGAATATTCTGGACAGCCATGCTTGACGCTTGTATGGCTTCCTTGTAGCTCCATCCATCATATAAAATCACTATAACAACTGGCGCCCTCATTATTAAGGTTGAAGAATAGCACTGCGAAACAAGCTTTTCTTTGACTGATTTGCTTTTAACAACAACAAACTGCCAGAGCTGCTGATTGCATGATGTTGGAGCGTAAACCCCAAGCTGTAGAATCTCCTTTACAAGCTCGTCAGGCACGTCCTTCTCTGTAAACCTCCTGACGCTTTTTCTGCCCTTTATGATGTCTATGAAATCCTTATTCATTGCTTCGCATAACCTCATTATTCTTTAATAATCTTTTTGAATCACTTGAATTTGAGCAGCCCTATCTTTCCAAAGAAGGCATACCTGACTACAAAAAGAAATCCTATTACGATAGCAGAACTGATTGCTCCCGAAAATCGAAGGATATCTACGAGTAGCCATATTCCAAATACTATAGTAATGTCAAAAACTATAGTGGCAGAAAGGTATTTTATGAATTCCTGCTTTATTATCCCTGTAATAACATAGATAAAGTAAGCAATGAAAAACATGGTTGCAACTATTATTATTGACGCTGTAAATGTTTGCAACTTTAAAAAATCTATCATGAGCCAAGAGAGAAAAACTGTTAGGGCTCCCTTGAAAGCACCTATAACAGCAAAGATTGAAAATTTCTTGCCGTGACGATGTACCTTTCCCTTGATATATTCAATAGGCATTGCTCAATCCATCCTTGGTTTCTGTTCATCCAGCCAGTTGCAAGGAGCCAAAACCAATGGGTCTATTGCTGAGGACATATTGTATACCACTATCTTCCTGCCAATTACTGCTGTATCATATTGTATAGAGCTCTTGTTAAGGTGTTCCATAAGTTTTTCAGAGATTGTGGAGCCGAGAGCGAATGTATATGCTGTGTCCTTAGTGTTCATCATTTTTTCCTCAATTTTTGGATACTGGTTTACGCATGGGCATATGTTACAAGAGGCTATAATCTGCTCATTGCCATAGAAAAGTATCTGCCATTTAGTTGGATGGTCAGTATAAAGATAATATAAACCATTTGCCCTATAAAATTCCATCAGAGGCGATATGTCTTGCTTATCATCCATGAAAATTGCCTGCATATTAGGAATAACAGCTGATGTTAGGAGTGCTGTCAGTACAAGCAAAGAAATAATAAAGTTCTTTAGTCTTGATATTGCTATTGCCAAAAGGATTGCTACGAAAGGAAAAATAGGAGAGAAATGCTTTGGGTCTGACCTGCCTGAGGCAAGATAAATGAAAAACCAGAAAGTGAAGAAGCATAGTATAAATAGCTCTTTGCCGTGCTTTTTTATGTCGAGATTGTATTTGGAAAGTGGAATGAGTGACTTTATTGCCGGGATTATAGAGTTCCGATTATAGTAAATAATCAACGCCATCAGTGATACAGCCAAGAGGTAGTAGGGCCAGTTTCCAAAAATCTGGAGAAGTGTTTCTGTAAAGAATCCTGATAAAGTAAAGGTACCATGTATTTCCTCCTTGAAAATTGCGCACGGGTCTATCTGCCTCCCCTGATAAGCTACTGCTTCTGGAAATAAGCCATTATCGCATGCAAACTTATGAACAACAGTTCCTGCAAGAAAATGCCTTATGTTGTCAAAATTATGGGTAAGATTATAGTATATTAAAGGGCTTAAGGCAACTAGGATACTTGCTACAAATATCCAGAAGAGCTTTCTTGTAAAAAATCGTTTATCCATTAAGTACCAGAAAAAAACAAAAAACAGGAGGAAAGCTATGACATACTCAGATATCCACCAGGCAATGCCTGCTATAATTCCAAAAAGTGCCATATTCCTTGCCTGATTCCTTTCCTCAAGAAAGATGATATAGAAAAGCCATGTTAAAAGTATGAGATATGTGAGGGTTTCCATATAGCCTGACATACCGAGAACAGACAAGCGTGTAAAGAAAAACGGCGTTATTGCCATGATTATTGCAGCAAGATATCCCGCTCTTTTTCCAAAGTATTTCTTTACAAAAAGAAAAGTGACCGCGGCTGAAGCTAGCGCAAACATAACGCTAAGTAGCTTGAAGGATATGTCCGATACTCCGAAAAGTGAGAAAGGGACTATTGCGAGATATGCATTAAGCGCAGCCGCACCTACATAGGGCTCACCATATATGAAATAATGAAACTCTCCGTGCCTGAAAGTGTTCATCGCCATGACTGCAATTGATGCTGAATCTCCTTCAAGCGACTTTTCAGATGTAAACAACAGAGGGAGGCGCAAAAGCAGGAATACTACCAAAAGCAACACTATAAAATAATCTACTTTTTTCACTGCCTGCCTTCTTGCCTTTTGCTTTAAAAATTTATTCGAAGTATACTGAGAAAAAGTATTTATATTGGGTTGAATATCGGTGTTTTATGGCAGCTCCGCCAAGGCCTGCATGGGTCAAGGACAAGAAGATTGGAAAGGATTTCGAGGTAATTGAATCTCCTGAATGGGATGATTACAAAGATTTCAGGATTGAACCCACAGAACATTATGCCCTCATAAGGATAGAGTGGGATAGGGGCAAAATCTCAGTTGCCATATGCAACAAGGAACACGAGATACTAAAAGTCTTTACAGGCAGAAGGCCCCAGGACATTTACTGCGCAATTTTCGATTATGAGCAAAAAAACAATATAAAGTGGTTTACTGAAAAGAGCCACATAGCTTATCTTGGGAAGGAGCTAAAAAAGGCTGAGATGGCTCTTGCCGTAGGGAATTCTGCGTATTACCAGGAATGACTTGTAGAATTGTTAAAATATGGAATAATATTTAAATACGCCCCTCAATTTGAACTTGAATATGGTAGATGTTGTTCTTATAAACCCGAGATATCAGTATGTTGACTTCGGTGATGATTTAGGCATTCACCAGCCTCTGGGACTCATGCAACTCGGCAGCCATCTGATACATAATGGTATTTCTGCAAAGCTGATTGACGCAAATGCCTCGGGTATACAAAATGATTCCGTGGCAGATGCTATCTCTAAGCATGATGCAAAGCTTGCGCTTATTACAGTCCCGACAATCCTTTTCCCACAAGCAGTAAAGATTGCAAATGATATAAAGGAAAAGTACCCTGGAATGCTTGTAATAGCCGGGGGAGCGCATTTCATGTCAATGCCTCACACGCTCAAGGGAACTCCATTTGATGCTGCATTTGGGGCAGCTGAAGCAGATACTATAATAGTCAAGTTGGCTAAAGAAGCAGTAGAGAACAACAAAATTGATTATTCTACGCCCGGCCTGATATATTATGAGGATGAGAAGTTCGTAAGAAATCCTAACCCTCCTCTTATACCTAAAGACCAGTTCGACAGTATCCCGCACCCTTACAAATACGCCAATGAGATGGGGTTCGACATGTCTCTCTACAAGGGTTATGCGAACACTGCAGTATATGGGAAAGGGCATTATGCCAGTCTTATAACTAGCAGAGGCTGTGTGTATAAGTGCACTTTCTGCCTCGAGGCAGAAGTTTTTGGCAGGACACATAGGGCACATTCTGCTGAATACGTCTATAATATGATGCTGGATATGGAGAAGCTAGGAGCAAAGGAGTTCTATTTCATGGACAGCGAATGGTCCATACCGAGAAGAAGAAACATGGAATTCATGCAGATGATAATTAATGACAAGAAAGACTGGAGATGGGAATGCCTTTCAAGGTCCACTGATTTCAATGATAACACAAGGGACTACCCAAAAACAATGAAAAAAGCAGGATGCATATCAGTAGGAATGGGTGTTGAAAGTGGTAGTGATGAAACGCTCAAAAGAATAAAAAAAGATGCTACAAAAGATGATTACAGGAAAGCATTCAAGATATTGAGAGAGTGCGGGATAGAAAGAAGAGGCTCTTTCATGATGGGATATCCATGGGAAACTGCAAAGGACCTTTACGATACTTTGAAATTTGCCATAGAGCTTGACCCTGATTTTGTCTATTTCCAGCCTTATGTTCCTTACATGAACACCCCCCTTTATGAGGAAGCCAAAAGATTCGTAAAGATAGATGCAGCAACTGATTTCGACAAATGGTGGCAGCATTCCATCGTAGGCGGCAAGGTAATAATGAGTACCATAGAACTCAGTTCTGAGGACATAACAAGGATAAATGCAGAGGCATATAAGAAGTTCTATTACAGGCCATCATACATAATGAAGCAGATATTGAGAAGTTGGGACAACCCATACAGGCTAAAAGTAATGGCAAAGAATGGCATCACCTTGATGAAACAAATAATCAAGAGGACAAGGATTGAGAACCAGGCTGCACCTGAGATAGTCTAGCCATATCAGACATCGTTGTAAGTTTATATCCTTCTGATTTAAGAAAGAAAATTGTTTTCTCAAGCGTTCTGCGTGCTTTCTTCTGCCTGAATCTATACCACAAGCTAAGAAGTATGCCGCTTTTTCCACTCTTTCTTGCAACAAGGTCAAAAGGGTGCATATACATGACCAGCATATTTGGTTTTTTTGACATTTTAAAGAGAAGCCTAAACACAGGGAAGCTGATAAAGTTCATCCATAATAATCCCATAGGTATCCTTATGAAAGGAATTTGTGACACAGGTATTTCTATCAATTTGCCTATCTTGAAAGGCTCTGCACCTATAGAGGCATTTGAATAGCGACCCGGTAGAGTACCTTTTACAAGAGAAGAGTCATAAAAAAAGCCAGAGCTGGAAATGGCATCAAGATGTTCCTTGCCTATCCTGAACTGCGGCGCCCTAAACCCTAGAAGCTCTGTTTCGAGTTCTTTTGCAAATAAATCCCTGCAAGCTACAATATCTGAGATGAACATTGTCTTTGTCATTTGCAAAAGCGAGGAATGATTTAATCCATGCGATGCTATCTCATGCCCTTGTTTCTTAATATCAAGTATATTTTTCTTGTATTTTGGAAGGAGATTTCCTGAAACAAAAAAAGTTGCCTTAACCTTGTTTTTTCTGAATAAGTTCATGATGTAAGGTAGCTCTTCTTCTATTCCTTTATTTACAGAGTCAGCTTTTCTCCTTCCTCCCCAGTCGGTTTCTACATCAACTGTTAAAAGAGCATGCTTCAAATTTCACCTTGGCCTCCTTACAAGAATAGATATCTGGTCAGCGATAAGGCCGAAAAAGAATACAATAGAAGAAGATAGTATAAACAGCATGGCGGTTTCGCTGGTACGCTGATATAATATAAGCCTTGATATCAGCAAAGGAAGGCCCGCTATGAAAAGCAGTATGCTTACTGGTAGTAATACCCTCAATGGGTCGAAAAGCATGGTCATTCTAAGTATTTGAATAGTGAATCTAAACCCATCTCTAAATGGATGGATTGCACTTTTTCCTGTTTCCCTGTTCCTAATCCTTATTGGAACATACCCTACATTATAGCCATCCTTAATCAATGCAAGGGTTATTGTTGTTGTGAAGGAAAAAGAATTTGGCAGCATATGCATGCGCTCAAGAATAAGGTTCCTCTTTATGAGCCTAAACCCTGAATTGAGGTCAGGTATTTTCCTCTCAACAAGGTAGTTTGCCAGAGCATGCAACATAACCTTTCCGAATCCCCTTAACAACGATGCCTGCCTTGACCTTGCTCCCACAATCATATCATATTTTTCAATACCAGAGACTATTTTTTCTATATCCTCTGCATAATGCTGCCCGTCACCATCAAGGTATAGCACATAATTTCCGCGGCTGTTCATTGCACCTGTTTTCAATGATGCACCGTAACCCTTGTTATACGGGTGGGATACTACCTTTGCTCCTGCCTTTGATGCTATAGAAGCAGTTTTGTCTGTGCTGCCATCATCAACAACTATAATCTCGAAAGAGTGCTTGATTTTCTTAATTTCCCTCTGAACGTCTTCTATAACTGACTTGATTGCTCCCTCTTCATTGCATGCTGGTATGACAATTGATATGTCTGGTTTTTCCATGTTTTAAAGCGATTTATAGATAAATCCGTTCCTTATCGCATCCTCCTTATTGAAAAAAGATTTTATGTCAACGAGTATTGGACTTTTTTTTGATTTCCTTTTTAATGATTCAAGGGTAAGCGATTTAAACATGCTGTGAGCGTTATATAGCACTATGCAATCAACAGCAGGAATGTCCTTGAATGAAGTATTGCCCAGGGAAAAAACTCTCTTAACATCCTCTACTGATAAAAGTGGTTCGTGAGCTATTATGTTTACCTTCCTCTGCCTCAAATAGTCTATCATATCCTTTGCCTTGCTGTTCCTCAGGTCAGGAACATCTTCCTTGAAAGTTAAGCCCATAAAAAGAACACTTGATGATGAGAGTATTTTTTTAAGCTTTTTCAGCTCACTGATGATGTATCTTGAGACATGGATGGGCATGAAGTTGTTTATTCCGCGGCCTGCGAGTATTACCTCAGACTTATAGCCAAGCTGTTCGGCCTTGCTTGTCAGGTAATATGGGTCAACACCTATGCAGTGCCCTCCGACCATTCCAGGATAATATGGATGAAAATTCCATTTTGTGCTTGCTGCTGCTATCACTTCTCTCGTGTTAATCTCCATTCTTTCAAAAATAAGCGACAGCTCATTCATAAGCGCAATATTAAGGTCCCTCTGTATATTCTCTATAACTTTAGCGGCTTCTGCAACTTTTATTGAGGAAACCTTATACACGCCGGCGCTTGCTACCATTGAGTAAACTTGTGCTATGTCATTGAGAGAGTCCTCGTCCATTCCTGATACCACTTTTATTATGGAATTAATAGTGTGCTCCTTGTCTCCGGGATTTATCCTTTCAGGGGAATACCCTATCTTGAAATCTGTGCCGCATTTTAATCCTGAGTACTTCTCAAGCAAAGGTACGCATATCTCCTCTGTGGCACCAGGGTATACAGTGCTCTCGTACACAACAGTCGAGCCCCTAGAAAGGTTTTTGCCTATTATTTTTGACGCACTTTTTATGTTTCCGAAATCAGGCTTGTAAGATGAAGTTACTGGAGTAGGTACGGAGACTATAATGAAGTTAGATTTGGATATGGACTTGGAGTCTGTTGTGAATTTAATCTCTGCCTTCTTTAACTTCTCCTTTGAAACCTCTCCTGTCCTGTCATGCCCGCTTGAAAGCTGCGATATCCTTTTCTCATCTATGTCAAAACCAACAGTCTGAAAATGTCTTGAGAGTGCAACAGCAAGAGGCAACCCGACATACCCAAGCCCTACAACGCATATTTTAAAGCTCATTTTTGTTCCATTCAACTGTATTTGATATGCCCTCTTTCAATGAAACCCATTTATCATGCCCGAGTATTGATTTTGCCTTCGATATGTCTGCTGGGTTTTCCTTAATCTCTCCTTTTATTTCTTCCATATGTTTAACTATGGCTTTCTTGCCTGTGGCAGACTCAAGCAGGCTTATAAGCCTGTTTATTGTAACTTCTTCTATGGTTGACACGTTTATTGTCTCTCCAACCGCATTATTTGCTTCAGATGCCTTTACAGTGCACTCAACAGCATCTCCAACAAAAGTAAAGTTCCTCTTCTGCTCTCCAGAGCCATATACTTCTATTGGCATAGAGTTCATAATCCTGTAAATAAATTTAGGTATGACAGCAGCATGCTCTATAGTGCCCAACTGCCTTGGACCATAAATGCTGAAATATCTCAGGTTTACAGTTTCAATGCCGTAGAGCTCATTGTAGACATTGGCATAATGCTCGCTTGCTAGCTTTCCCACACCATATGGGTGGGTGGGGCTCAAGATGGAATCTTCCATCCTTGGCATGGCTTTGGATGAGCCATACACAGAGGAGCTTGAGATGTTAACAACCTTGCTTACATTATTCTTCCTTGATGCTTCCAGTACGTTAAGTGTCCCGGTTATGTTAACTTCATTTGCCAAAAGTGGCTCATTTATCGACTTTACTGCCCTGTTCATGGCAGCAAGGTGGAAAACTATGTCCACATCTTTAAAATATCCAAAAATCTTCTTATATGAAGTTATATCTGCCTCAATTACCTCAATATCTTTTGATTTAAGAACAGGGACATTATTCCTTGTGATACTTAAGTTATCAATGACAGATACATTATTCCTTAATTCAGTAAGCCTTTCTGCCAGATGGCTCCCTATAAAACCTGCTCCTCCTGTCACCAATGCTCTTTTTTCTTTCATATTAAAGTATTAATCTTCTCCTGCCTTATGTAAATTTTGTGCCAGAGCTCAAATGTCAACACGCTCCAAAGCTGCCTGCCATAGAAAAGAGGAGAGTTATTGTATCTTTCCATTATCTTCTCAATGCCTTTCTGCTTGAAGTATCCTGAGCCGTTTCCTAGTCCGTGAAAAAAACTTTTTAAATCCCGTGTCATCCATTCATCCATTGGTACATAGAACCTCTGTTTTTTCCTTTTTATTGTATCATGTGGCAAATATTTTTTCATCGCTCTCCTGAGTATGTATTTTTCCCTGAAATTGTGGAGTCTTAGAGAGGGCTGCATTTTGAATGACAATTCAACTATCCTGTAATCAAGGAAGGGCACTCTTGCCTCCAATGAATGTGCCATGCACATCTTGTCATTTTTCATCAGGAATTGGTCTGGAAGCAATGTCTTGACATCTGCCTCCTGTAGCTGGTTCAAATGGGGAGCAGTATTGCTGAAATATTGCCTAAATTCCAGAGCTAAATCGTATGAGGAGTTTTCTTGGATTATGTCTTCTGCTTCCAGCTTGTTGAATATTGAAACAAATTCAAGATATGATTTTGGCCTGTCATCAAGGCTTTTTATCACGGATAATGCCCTTTTTTTGCCCTCCTCCCCTATTGCTTTGCTATACTTAAAAAACCCGTTAAGCAGCGTGTAAGGCATGAATTTGAAAGATGAAAGCATTGTTCTGTGGAAAGGTAGCCATTTAATCCTATCCATGTGAGTCAGGAACTTGTACTGCTCGTAACCTGCAAATATCTCATCAGAGCCATCACCTGTAAGTATCACAGTGGAGGTATCTTTTGCTTTCTCTGATAATATTTTGATTGGTATAAATGCCGGGTCTGATATAGGCTCATCAGAATGCCAAACCACATCAGGCAAAGAGTTTATTATGCCTGCATCAAGCTGGAATGATTTATGGTTGGTGGAGAAATGTTCTGCAGTCTTCTCGGCAAAGTTTATCTCGTCTTCGCTATGGCCAAATCCAACAGAATATGTCTGAATTTTTGAAGAATCAGAATTCAATTTCCTTATATTGTGGACTAAGGCAAGTATTGAGCCAGAGTCTATCCCTCCGCTCAGAAATATTCCCACTGGCCTTTCTGATACAAGCCGTTTCTCAACAGAATCTTTCAAAAGGCTTTCAAGCTGTTTTTCATAGTATATGGTGCTTTTTTTCTCAATCACGGTACTGATATCCCAGTATCTTGTTGATTTCATCTCGCTATTTTTCAGGTCAAATTGCATTGTATGGCCTGGCAAGAGGCGAAATATGCTCTCAAAGATTGTTTCGCGCCCACTTGCATATCCAAGCGAAACATATCTGCGAAATGCATTTTTGTTGACTTTCCTTTCTATTTCCCTGTTTTCCATGATTGCCTTTATCTCAGATGCAAACATGAAAATCCCGTCCTTCAGATAGTAATATAGTGGCTTTATGCCAAGCCTGTCCCTTGCAAGAAAAAGCCTCTTTTTGCCTGAATCATAAATAGCAAAAGAGAAGAAACCGTTAAACAGCTTTACGCAGTTATCCCCATATTCCTCATATGAATGGAGTATCACCTCAGTGTCGGTATCGCTTTCAAACCTATGCTTTTTTGATTGAAGGTCCTGCCTTATCTCTTTATAATTGAATATTTCGCCACCAAAAATTATGCACATATCCCTATTCTCGTTGAATATAGGCTGCTTTCCTCTCTCAGAAAGGTCAATGATGCTGAGTCTTTTGTGACCCAAGGAAACATATTTATCAGCAAATGTGCCCTGTTGGTCCGGGCCCCTATGATGCATGCTTGACATTGCTTTTTTCAGCAAAGATAGGTCATCCCAGTTAAATCCTATGATGCCGCACATCTTGTTCCATAACGTAAATTAATTTAAAAAGTTACCGACAAGATTTATATATCATGCTTCAACCTGAATCTATGAAAACTGGTATAATTAAACCTGGTGGGTAAAGAAATGAGTTTAAGAGTGCTTATAACAGGTGGTGCAGGATTTATAGGTTCATTTCTTGTAGACAGGCTGATTTCTGAAGGCCATTATGTAAGGATTCTTGACAGCCTTGAGCCACAGGTACATCCTGGAAGAAAAAGCCCTTTATACCTCAACAGCAAGGCAGAATTGCAAAAAGGAAGTACAATGGACAGCAATGATGTCAAGAAAGCAATTGAGGATATTGATGTCGTTTTCCATCTTGCGGCTCTTGTAGGTGTTGGCCAGAGCATGTATGAGATAAAAAGATACGTTGACGCCAATACAGCAGGAACTGCCAACATGCTTGATGTGCTGGCTAATTCAGAGCATCAAATAAAGAAGGTTATTGTTGCGAGCTCTATGAGTACATACGGGGAAGGTGTTTATACAGACAAATCAGGCAACAGGCTAAGGCCCCCTGTAAGGAGCACTAAGCAGATGTCAAGAAAGGACTGGGAAGTAAAGCATCCTGAAACAGGAGAAATGCTTAATCCTGTAGGGGTAAAAGAAGCTGATGCCCAGATATGCAACTCCATCTACGCTATAACCAAGAAAGACCAGGAAGACATGGTTATGAATGTCTGCGATGCCTATGGCATAGCATCAACAGCACTAAGATACTTCAATGTTTTCGGCCCAAGGCAAAGCCTAAGTAATCCATATACTGGGGTGGCAGCAATATTCATGAGCAGGATAAAGAACAATAACTCTCCAGTTATATTCGAAGACGGGCTTCAGAGCAGGGACTTTATTTCAGTGCATGATATAGTTGAAGCTAATATACTGTCTATGAAGATGAAGGCTGCCAACAATGAGGTATTCAACGTGGGAAGCGGCAAAAAAGTGACTATCCTGCAGGTAGCTGAAACATTAGCTAGCCTGTATGGCAAAAAGATAAAGCCTGACATAGTGGGTAAATTCAGGAAAGGCGATGTAAGGCACTGTTTTTCTGATATATCAAAGATAAAGTCAAAGCTTGATTTTTCTCCTAAAGTTAGCTTTAATGACGGGATGAAAGACCTAATAAGATGGGCAGGAGAGACTGATTCTGTAGATAAGGTAGACATTGCGACAAAGGAGCTTGAGGAAAGAGGCCTCCTTGGGTAAGGTGTTTTATGCGCATAAGCATAGTCATTCCGGCATACGAGGCTGCTGAGACAATAGGGAGTGTCCTTGACAGGATACCGAAGAATTTCTATGAAAAAACCTACAAGATAATTGTAGTTAACGATGGGAGCACAGACAACATTGAGAGTGTTGTAAAAAAGCTGAAGAAAAAATACGGCAAGATAATTCTCATTAACCACATTAAAAATATGGGCTACGGTGCTGCACAGAAAACAGGTTTTAATGAAGTCCTGAGAGAGGATGCTGATATCGGGGTTCTTCTTCACTCGGATGGCCAGTATGCCCCTGAATTGCTGCCAAAGATGGTTTCACCAATAGAGAGAAATGAAGCTGATGTTGTTCTTGGCTCAAGAATACTCGGAAAATCTGCCTTGAAAGGAGGGATGCCACTGTACAAGTATCTTGGTAATAGGTTCCTTACATTTATTGAGAATATGGCGTATGGCATGAAAATATCAGAATTCCATTCAGGTTATATGGTATATTCAAAAAAAGCGCTCTTGGCTATACCTTTCAATAAGCTAAGCAACACTTACCATTTTGACGGCGAGATGACAATGATGGCAGGTAAAAAGAAACTAAGGATAATGGAAATACCTATACCGACAAGGTATGCAGAGGAAAAATCGCATTTAGACCCTATAAAATACGGGTTTGATGTGCTGAAGATAGTATGGAAGAACATGAAAGGAGGCTATAATTTCTAGGAAACCCTATATATCTCTGTTCCTGTCGCTTTGTTTGCATATAATAGCTTGAAATCTTCAGATGGGTTTAAAATAGGCATCAGCATTTCAGGAAACCTTGACTCCATTGCAGGAATGAACAAAGTGTTGGCAAAAACGAATTTTACATTATGCTCACGCAAGTTTGAAGCATTAAACAGGCCATAAAATCTAGGTTCGAAATCTGTAAGGTAAACTTCCCTGTTTAAATAAAAAGCACTGCATACGCCGGGAGCGAAAAAAATGTCATTCTGCCCAGAATTATCCCTAGCCCAGGAAAAATCCTCAATATATGGATTCCAAAGTGAAGCCGCATGGTAGGTCTTGAATGCTTCTGCTGAGACAAATCCGGTCGCAATGACAATTAAAACTGCAGCTATTAATTTATTTTTTGGCAGTGCTGGAACTCCTGTTGCCCATAATATTGCTACTGCAGGGAGTGCAGGAAGGAATAGTCTTGCATAGAAGCCGCTGAAAAGTGAGAAAACAAATACAACAGCAATAAAGGAGGCTATCCAGCAGAGAAGAAATGCCTTGTGGTCGTTTTTGCGCACAAGCCCGATGAAAAAAGGAACCAGAAAAACTATAGTTGACACAAACCATATTGATAAAACTAAAGGAAATAAGGGGACATTAACCAAAGAAAATAGCTTGAAATTTCCTTCTGGTACTCCAAAAAAACCTAGGTAAAAAGATACCAGATTAATCATTATTTTATGCAATGACAGAAGCTGGGGAGTTGCTGAGATATCTTCTGCTACAGAGCTGTAATATCCATCAGGAAAAATAAAGCGCAGCATCGGCCAAAAAGGATTGCCGAGAATAACAAAGTTCCTTATGAACCAAGGCATGGCAACTGAAAATGAGATTAAAAAAAACAAGAAAGATTTACGGAAAAATCCTGCAATACTTACCCTTTTCTGCCATAGAATAAACAATATAACAGGGACAATAAAAGGGCCGCTGTATTTTGTAAGCATGCCCAAGCCAGTTGTGACTGAGGCTAATATGAGCCTTCCTTTCAGTAAAAAGTATATTGCCAAAACAGTAAAGAAGGTGATTGTTGATTCCTGGTGTGATATGGAGCTAAAGTAAATGTCAAGAGGGAAGAAAGACAAAAAGAAAGATGAATAAAGCGCAATTTTCTTGTCGAATAGCATTTTAGCTATCAGGTAGGAAAAAACAAGCGTGAGCGAGCCGAAAATTGGTGAAACGAACTTTATTGCAATATCTCCTGCTTGATATCCAAAAATAGAAAAAAAGTAATACATTGCTCCCACAATTATATGAAAGAGGGGAGGCCTTGCGAATACGTCTCTGCCTAGCTGCTCAAAAATAGGTATATCCAAATTTTGGCCGATATACCTGCCTATATTAAGATGCCAGCATGAATCCCCGGAAGGAGCAGAGAATGCTGCCAAGGCGAACCTGATAAATATTCCAATAGCTATTACTATAACAGCCGTCTTGGTGAGCCTATCCAGATTCCTAAATCTTGCCAGCCATTTCATCGTACATTAGCAACATTGTTTTCTTCGTTTCCATGGAATATCTCCTGTAAACAGGATTTGGGGAATCCATCCATGCTGTATCCTGATAATCACGTATTACCATAGTCTTATACTTTGATGCTCTGGAAAGGAGCATCTCCTTGTTCTCATCGTAATTGATAAGGAATACTGATGCATTTTCCTGGATATCCTCAAGTGTCAAGAATTTTATGCCAATCCCTCTTTTTACTGCATGATAATTTAGCTGGTTATGGTCTAGATCCGTATAGATTGTCATGCCTTTGTACGCGAGGCCATTCTCTATTATGGCAGGAAATATTGCATCATGTATCGAACTATAGTCATGGGATATCTCAAATATAAGCGGTATTAAACCTGAGTTTGGCTTGAGGCTTCTATCCACGAATCCGGAGTAATGCTCTTCACTATAGCTAATCCTATCTTCAAGATTTAGTAGCTTTAAAGGATACAATGGCAGAATAGATAGCAGGTTGCTGAAAACAAGAAGGCAAAGAATGGATGCAGAGATTAATGCATTCCTCTTGTAAGCTGAATGGAGTATGCCTGCTATAAGTATAGCGGCAAAAGGAAGTGTAAGGCTTACTATCTTCCTTGGCTCAGGCAATGGATTCCAGCCTATGAGCGGCATTAAGACAAGAGTAGAGGCGATTATGCAGTAAATTATAGCATATTCTCTTCTCAATAGTATCTCCCTTGTTCCTTTACTTAGAAATAATATTAGGAATATGGCAGGAAAAACAATAAGCAAAAAGTAATATGTGCCGAATGAGAAGCCAAAGACAAAGGAAAAAAATGAAGTGGCATGAGTGCCTGTTGAAAGGCTGCCTGATGAAAGCCAGTAATAAATCCAGGGTGCAAAAACAAGCAAGGACAAGAATGAGTTTGTTATCAGTCTTGTAAATAATTTCCTTTCGAATCTGAAAATAAAAAAATGGAACATTATGCCAGCTGCCGCATATGCCCAAAGCTGTATGTGTGTGTAAAATAGTGCGATATTCACCAGTACAAAAACAACATCATTTTTTATGCCACCCTTGTCTAGGATTCTTAGGTAAGAATAAGCAAGCAATAGTGTCAGGAACATAATCATTGTGAAATATCTTGCCTGCCTTGCATGAATGTAGAAAACATATGATGTAGCGAGCACTAAAACAGAGGTATTCGCCAATACCTTGCTTTTTGTCAGGTAAGCAGAGAAAAAGTAAAGCATTACCAGAGTAGCTATGCCAAACAGTGCAAAAGGAAGTCTGCTAACGAAGTCAGTTATGCCAAATATAAGATAAAAAGCTGCGAGCAGGTAATATGAGAGCCACGAGTCAAATGTCGGGACAAAGCCATTCTTAAAAAAATTATAATCCTTTGTAACTAGTGGATAGCCATTATAGAGTATATTCTCTGCAAATATTACAGTCCATGTTTCATCTGTGCCTATGTTCCTGTCACCAAGGCGGACAAAAAGTAGCATAGATGATATAATAAGAAGAGTTATCAGGAAAATTTTTCCTTTGTACCTCGTCATAACCTGCCCCGAAGCTTCAGAATGTATGGAATCATTCTCAGCTCTCTTTTAAAGGAAAATGTGCTTTTTTCCCCACTTTTCCATTCAACAGGAAACTCAACAATCTTATAATGAAGCTTCTGTGCTCTTATCAGCAATTCTGCGTCCCAAAACCACCCTCTTGCCATGCTAGAGTCGTATCCCATTATATCAAGAATCCTTAACAATACATCTTTTCTGAATGCCTTGAAGCCGCATTGATGGTCCCTGACTCTTGAGGAAAATAATGTCCTTATAGATGCATTATAGGTTCTGCTATATGCCTTCCTTGCTATGCTTCTGTCTGGTTTTATGGACATGAATTTGCTGCCTATAGATATATCTGCGCCGTCTTGTATGTTCCTGAACAATCTTGGGAGGTGCTTAAGGCTTGTGGAAAGGTCTACGTCGCAGAATGCAACTATGCCAAATTTTGCATCCCTGAATGTTTTTGCCAGATTTTCTCTCCTAGACGGACCATTGCTAAACCTTTTATACCTTATATGCGGCAATTTTGCCAATGCTGATGCTATTGCGCCGCTATTATCTGTAGAAGAATCATCAACAAGCACAAGCTCAAATCTCTGTGTTGTTTTTTTCAGTTCGACATACAACAACATTGTATTCTTGTGAAGTATTGCCTCCTCATTATAGAATGGGAGGAAAAAAGATACGTCCATTTTCCACCTATTGTACCTTTAAGGCTATAAGCGTCTTTCCCTGATAGAGTACTCCAAAAAACCCTGAATTAAGCATTTCCTGAAGCCTTTGGTTTGTCAGATTTGCTCCGTGCCTTGCTACTGCCCTTTGGTCTACAATAACAACAGGATAATCGTTGGAGGCAAGCCACCTCTGCATAGACTCTGGCGATTGGTTTATGGCTGTTTCCCTGAATTCCTTCTCTCCAGGGCACCATGGGCAGGTGAACATGTCAAAGCCAAGCACATAATTGTTGTCTGCAAAGGTAAAGACATGTGTATTCTGTGGCAGGCTTGCCGTTACTTGGGCATATTCTGCCACTTCATCAAAAGAGTTCCAGCCGAGCCCAGGTGGCCAAGTGCTCGTATTCAGCGTGAATTTCTGCTGGGTTGATGTAAAAATAGTCCCAACAATAACAACTCCTATGATAAGGAACTTGTATTTTGCAAAAAGCCTGTAAAGGAATACTGTACCTAATGCAGCCATTATTGAGCCGAACAACGCAAAAAGCATCCAGAACCTGAATGAGAAAAAGCCAAATGGAAGGTTAAAGGTAAGGCTATTTAAGCCAAGGAAAGTAAGTAACGCCCATAACAAGGCAGTGAATTTCCATGACTCCTTCCTGAAATCCCTTATTGCTATAAATGTTGCCGCAACCCCCACCACTATTAGTATTGATATGACTATGCCTATGCCTATCGGGTTGGTGAAAAGCCCTTGAGGCTGGGCATAAACTATATCATTAAAGGTATATGCCCTTGTTGCACTCCCGCTACCTGGAGGGAATATAGTCTTGGCCATAGAATAAAGCTTGGCAAAGATGTTTGAGCCTGATGATGCGACATCTGCTATTTTCTCTGGTGCTCCGCTTGGAAATATGTCTTTATACCTTGTAGCCCACCAAATCATTGCTAACAAATATCCTGAGATTATTGCAGTTGCGGATTCCCACTTAATCCTTTTTTCAGCTATGCACTTTATGATAAAATAGACAAAGTAGAGTACGAGGAACTTAAGTGGCTTTGTTGGCTGCACAAACCATGTGCTGCATACCATTATAGCAGTAGGTATAATCCATCTTCTGTCTTTGCTTATCATCTCCAACCCGTAAAGTGAGACTATGAAAAGCGCCATGACAAGTGTCTGTGCCCATATAAAATGACTAAGGTATGCAGGGAATGAAAATAGGAAAAATGAAGAGAGCAATGCTATTTCCTTGCTTGACGTGAATTGGTGGACGAAGAAATAGAAGAATATGATGCTTAGCGCTATTATTAGGTTATTGAAGAACTTAAGTGTCCATTGGAGAGATGGAGAAGTTTGGTGGAGTATGCCGAACAATACATCGTATGCCGGTGGATAAGGGTCTATATACTGTGCAGGAGTTGGACCTTTAATTGATTTCTCTGTTGCAACTAGCTTTATTCCAGTGGCATGATTCCATGGGTCATCATCCTCAAGCCAGGGATAGCTGAATGCGCCCTTGTTAAACAAGAGCAATAGGATAATAGCAAGAACTATTGCAGAGATGGCAAATAGGTCTGATTTCTTTATGCTTATTTTAGGTATTGTAAACTTGCTTCTGTTCTTTATTAGATAGTAAGCTGGCCCTGCCAATGATAATATAAGAAATATCCACCATTCCAAAGGGATTCCTATAATGCTTAAAAGCGTGGTCAAGAATGATAAAACGCCCAAACCTATGGCAACACGCATAACTGTCCTTTCAATAAAACTCTCCTTATAGCCAAAAAACATTGTGGCCGAGAAGCCCAATCCGTAGGTGTATACGAAGAACAACAATATCGTTATAATGCTCATTCTATCTGAACAATTAGAAATTTATTTAAATAGTTTACCGATAGTAGGGGCATGAACGTATTAGTTACCATCCCGGCTTACAATGAAGAGAAATCGATAGGGAAGGTTATTTCTGATATAAAGCACGAACTCTCAAAGACAAAGCACACGTACAGGATAATGGTAATTGATGACGGTTCAAGTGATGAAACTGAAAAAGTTGCTGTAGAGAATGGTGCTCTTGTATTCTACCATCAAGGCAATTTCGGCTTGGCAGAAACATTCAAGACAGAGATGAAAAAAGCAATTATGCTCAAGCCGGATGTGATAGTCCATACTGATGCTGACGGCCAATATCTTGCTTCTGAGATACCGAAGATACTAAGGCCGATTGAAGAAAAGAAGGCAGACTTAGTTATCGGTTCAAGATTTAGGGGTAAGATAGAACACATGTCCTTCGTAAAGAGAATTGGAAACAAGGCCTTCTCAAAAGTCATTTCAGGCATAACAGGCTTGAGGATAAGCGATGCACAGTCAGGTTTCAGGGCTTTTACTCCTGAGGTTGCAAAGTTAAACATAACCTCAAACTATACTTACACGCAGGAGCAGATAATAAGATGCTCAATAGAAAAGCTCAGGGTATGTGAAGTGCCAATAACTTTTGTAAGAAGAAAAAATGGAAAGAGCAAGCTTATGAAAAACCCTTTTGAGTTCGCTGCAAAGGCATGGATAAATCTACTTAGGATTTACAGGGACTATAAGCCACTGAAGTTCTTCGGGATTGTAGGGGGTCTCTTTTTCATGATGGGGTTCCTTATAGGATTATACTTTATCTTCCTGCACTTTACAACAGGGATAGTTGGCCACATAGGGCTCATTTTCCTCATGCTCCTACTTTTGACAATGGGGGTACAGATTGCTCTTTTTGGCTTCCTCGCAGATATGTTGAAGAAGAGATAATGCCAGACTTTAGACAAATTAATTTTATATGTAAAGGTTCTACTTTTTGTAGTAGATTTTCAGCCTGTCTCCTTTATAGCTGTTTAATCGCACATGGGCATAACCATTTTCAATAAGCTTATTTTCTTCCTCATTATTTGATGCACAAATTATTTTTGTTTCTTTATAGATGAATTCATCCATGCTTATGTAATCAGTGGGTATCCCATACTTCTGTAATAGCTCTCTTGAGTTAGATATTAGGTATTTGCTATCGGTCACGAATAACCAATGGTATTCTATATAGGGATTATAAATGAAATTACAATTTGTTGGCTCATCTTTGAAGTTGTTCAGGTAAAAAGAGACAGCGGCTGCTTCTCCTGGAATGAGCAAGTTAAACAAAATTGATGCTGTTGGAATTAAAACAATGAAGACAAGAGCGATAGCCGAAATGTAGGGATGCCAATTTGCTCTGATTTTTCTGAAGAGGAATAGTAAGGCAGGCACTGCAGGCACTGCGAGGAATGGCACGAAGTAGAGGTAATCCTGTGAATAAAGATGGTTCTTTGAGATAAAGTAAAAAATAATAAACAAATTAAAGATGCAAAGTAAAATAATTTTTTTCCAGTTTTGTATTTTTATTTTGCTTATCAGTAAAACAAGGCCAAGAAGGCCAAGAAGTATATGGAAACCGTTCGTAGCAAAGGTTGCAGACAGCATTTGTATTATATTGTTGTTATAGAAATTTGAAAAATTTAGATTTAGCAGGAAAGTCATGATAAAGTATTGCTTAATTCCTTGAAAACCATTTTGCCGAAAAAAGAGCAGAATAAAAATCATTATTGGGGATAACACGCCCAATAAGAAATAGCTTTTTCTCTTTAGATTATAGAGGATTTTATAATCAGAAAGAAAAATTACAAGGGCGATAGCCGTTATGTACAGTACTGCCTTCTGGAGAAAAAGAAAGCTTATGCCCATCAAAAAGCCTAAAAGAAAATATTTTGGCTTTTCAGAAAGAAGGTAGTATAATGTGATTATCATTAAAAGAGCAGAAAAGATATCGGCCCTAATCTCATAGGATATTAATACGTGCCTAAATGATAAAAATAGTATAACAAGCAGGAAGGGCGAACTTTTCTTGATATAGAGCACTTTTCCTATTTTGAAGAGAAAAAAACATGTTGTGACCAATATTGCAAAAGAAAGCAAATATAGGGCATATATGGCAGTAAAACCGTTCAGAATAAGAAACAATGGTGCAATAAGATACCAATAAAGAGGATTATGAGTCTCAAAAAAGTCTATGTAAGGTACCTTACCTTGCGAGACAAGAAAAGCTGCTCTTGCGTGCTGGGCGTCATCTACGTAAATAGGCACGGAAAATTTGAGTATAATGTTTAAAGCGAGGAAAAATAGGATGGTTAGTTTATATATTTTAATTTCATGTTCCAGGAAAAAAGTCTTGATAGTTTCGAAGAAGACAAAGAATAGTTCGATGCAGATTAGGAAAAGCACAACTGCGACATTTATCGCCAAGCTGCTAAACATTCCGCTAAAAAAAGATGGATTAGCCAATATCTTCAAGGCCAGTGTTTTGAGCAAATCCGGGAAAGCCATTATTAGCGTGATAAAAGCTATGTAAAAAGCATATCTTGCTATTTTAAGTATTTTCATGAGATTGGCTTTCATTTGAAAGATAGCTATTATTTTTTCCTTGCGGTTGTTTTATTGCCTAAGCTCTTCCCTAATACATCTGGAATTGCTCTTTTGGCCACTCCATCACTTTTTAGTTTGAAAAAATCATATGTTGCTGCAAAAGTGAATATAACCTGGAGCATTATGAATATTGCGTCCCTTATATGAAAACTATATGCAGTCAAGCATGCACCACCTATAATAAAAAGGATATCCCTCGCTTTCCTTTCCTTAATTATTACTCCAACTGTTATAAGCAAAAGCCCTATTGCGCCTATAATCTTAAAAATGCCCATGAGGAAGAATATCCTCTAATCCTTATAAGTTTAGCGAAATTTTTTTAAAAAGAATTAAATATTAATGTCAGAGTAATAATTTGATGAGAGGTAAGGGCGCTATAAATCTATCAATACTCCTTATTCTTGCGATTTTCAGCCTTCTCTTTCTCTCTGATACGCTTCCCCGAACAGGGAAGGCAAGAGAATTTCCGACAGGCATACAAAATGGCGGCTCAATAAAAGTGCACGTATTTGATTCCGATTCGAAAAAACCCATTAGGAACGCTGAGGTTGCCTTATATGATGATAGCCTCACTGAGATTGAAGCAGGAAAAACCACTAGAAAGGGACTTATGATTTTCAACAATGCACCTATAGAGTTTAATGAAGATATAATGGCACTGTATAAAGAGGATGGAAAAAGTATCCCGGAAATAAACAAACTTGACAGTAGAATTTACTATATTGACATTGCTGCCCCTGGATATGGGGCGCACGTCACATCTGTAGATTTTGCTGAGGGAATTGACTCAATCATAAATGTTTACCTTTTTAGGGATTCTATTGGTTTAGGTATTACAGCCCAACTTTGACAGATAAATAGAATAAGTCCGTAGGTGCGTTTGAATTTATGACAAAACAAAGACAACTACGGACAAGAATCATAGAACCGAACCAGAATATATCTTTTCCGGTTGGGACTGCCAAGGCAGTCCAAAAATATAGCGAGAAGCTGGATTTTGAGGATATTTTCTCCAGGTTCAAGAAACGAGGCACAGGCATAAGCAAGCTCATAGAAGCACTGCTTACCTATAAGCTGACCGAGAATCAAAGCATATCATGAGCAAGTGGCTGGATAAACCGGCCTGCTGTTCTTGAGCAGTTCTCATTAAATTCTTTTGAGGAGCGTACCTTGTTTCGCGTGCTTGAGATTATTGGCGATAACTATGAGGAGATAATTCAACTCGTGCAAGACCAGCTCTTTTCCAAATATGACTTCCCACATACAGATGTGAACCTGGACTGGACAAGCTTTGTGCTTTGGGGGAAGAAAGCTGAGCTTGGCGAGTATGGATACAGCCGTGGCCATCGGCCTGACAAGAAACAAATCACTGTTGGCATCTCCGAGATAAGCTCACCGGTGAAGATACCGATTGGCCTTACTATCCGTGTGGGAAACATCAATGACCAGACTCATTTCAGGCAGACTTTCCTACAGGTCTGCGGGAGGCTAAGGGAAGGCTCACGGGTTGTCTTTGACAAGGGCGGCCAGAGTAAAGACAACCTTGATCTTGTGCTTGCGCACAAGATGAAGTATCTCTCAGCAAAAAAGCTCAATAAGAACGACGATGCACGTATCAGAAGGTATGTCAAATCTGCTGGCAAGCTGGTTGAGCCTGGCATCTATGGCGAGATTATCGAATACCCAAGCAGATACGATTATTTCTTCTTCTCCGAAAAACTCAAGCGGGACCAGATAGAGGCAAAGCTTCGCATGGCAGAGCGGAAGCTTGCTGAAGCACAAGAGATAGAGTCTGCATTAAGCCGTGGAAAGCCGTTACTGAAGCGATTCATGATAAACAATCCGCTGGTTGACATCAAGTACACCTTCCAGACAAAGCTCAGCAAACTTACTGAGAATCAAGCCAGAGAGCTGGTGCAGAGCGCTTCAATCAACGGGAGAGAGGGTTTTTTCTGCCTTGTTTCAAGCGAGAAATTGACACTTCAGGAAGCGCTCAAAATCTATCGCATGAAAGACTCAATCGAGAAAATCTTTCAATCGCTAAAGAACGATATCGATATCAAGCCGCTCAGAGTATGGACGACAAAAAGCCTGTGCGGAGCAATTCTCATCGGCTTTCTGGCACAACTTATTATATCGCTGATGCGATATGATTATGAAGAACTCAGCAATGTTGCGCCGAAATTCATCAAAATCAGCCTAGCCAATTTGACAGTTACGGTAGTTTATGAGAAAAACAGATGGAAACACGAGATTTTCTCCAATTTTGACCCACTAAACACCCTGATTTTAACCAAGAAAGCAGTCGAAACATAAGAAATCAGGCAAACTGTCAAACTATATTTTCCATCAAAATAATTGAAGAACTGTCAAACTTGGGTTAAAAAGAAAATTTAATTTATGCATCCATTTATCATTGATATTATGTCGAAGCAGTTGTTTTCAGAAATTATTGCTTGCTATTCACAAATGGCGTGCCTTCAGAATATTGATAGGAGATAACGACTGCCAGCCTAAGCGGATACATTATAGCATAAGCAAAAAACAGGATATGCATCATGTCTAATATGGCGAATATAAATACTAAATGGGAAATCTTGAAAAGGTTGAAGAAAAAAGTTGGCTTTTCCCTCTCCTTTTCAAAAAAACGCATCATGATTGTTAATGCTTTGCCGACTTTATACCCTTTCTCAAATTTTTTACCGTGCTTTAAAACAAAAGAGCTATGCAATGCATATCTGCTGTCCCTTACAACCCTATAAAGCGGTATGCATGCAACTGTCATGAGGCCACATATTATCGTAAGCAAGCTTGGAAAATCCTTGTAAACGCCTATTGAAATAAAGAGGAACAATGTCGCTTCAGTGATATACCCGCTCATATAATCCAGAAAATACCCCTTATATGAGGTGACCTTTCTAAATCTCGCTACTTGGCCGTCCACATGGTCAAGCAATATCCAAATGTAAAGGAGCAAAGCGCCTGCTATACTCAATGCTTGAGAACTGAAGGCAAATAGCACAGAGGCAAAAATGCCGAGGAATATCATAAATGTCGTTACTTGGTTTGCAGTTGCGGGAGTATAGAGCAGAATCCTTGTTATGCATGTGCTGATATACCTTATCACCTTTTTCTGAGCTGATTTTTTCTTCTCAGATGGCTTTGCTGTCATGGCATGCAATTCCTTCACTGATGGTATTTTCATCATTACCCCTCTTATATGGAAGCTTTAACTTTTTTAATGTTACCTAGCGCAAGGCAACCAAGAGCCGCTACAGAGTACTTGTTTATCAGGCCAATAACATATCTTCCCGCTATTATTGCAGGAGGGATACCGATGCTGCTGTAAAGAACAAACCCAATAGACTCCCTTAATCCCAAGCCATTAAGTGTTATAGGTATTATAGCAACAGATAGCTCAGCACACATTATGAGGAGGATATACATTATACCCACATTTTGCCCTAGGGCAAGGAATATAGTGAATGGGACAAGGCCGTTGAATAGGAACTTTGCCAAGCTTATTCCAGCATTGACACCAATTCTCCATTTGTGATTTTTTACGAACTCAATAGCTATTTTAGAAAAACCCTTGAAAATTGCAGAATATCCTCTTAATATATATCTCTTTATCAACCCTCTGCTTAGGTCAGAATAAAGCACAAAAATTGCTGCAACTATTAGTGCAAAAAGGACCAGCAATAGCCAAACTGAGTTTACTATTCCGAATAGGAAGGATGCTCCAATTACAGAAAATGTACCCAAAACAGCAACTGTAATTATCTTGTCCACTGTAAGTATGCTTGTTGCTTCGCCTATTGGTATGCCCTCCTTTTTCAGGAAATATACCATGGAAAAACCACCAAGCTTTCCAGGTAGGAACAAAGAGATAGATGTAGTGAACATAGAATACCTGAACATGCTCCAAGAAGGTATTTTCCTAACAGTATCTGAAAGCAACTTTACGTTCTGGCTTGCTATAAAGATCGAGGTTATGTAAACTAAAGGAGCCAGGAACAATATCAAAATATTGCTGCCTGATATAGTTTTTACTATCTCTTCAATTCCAATTTTTAAGAATAGTATGGCAAGTACAAACAATCCAAAAGCTAATCTGATAATGTTTAGGGCAGCCTTTCTCATGCTAAAATATTTCCCTATTCTTCTTCACAAATTCCACGAGACTTTTAAGACCATCTTTCGGGGATACCTTTGGTTCCCACCCTAGGTTTTTTTTTGCTTTCCTAATGTCGGATATGTAGACTTTCTGGTCTGACGGCCTCCAATCGGACTTTGAAAACTCTGCTTTCTTTCCAGTTATATCGTGCAGTATATCAAGCAGCTCAAGAAGAGACAATGTGTTATTCGGGCCCCCTCCAGCGTTGAAAACTCCATGCTTTATGTTTGAGCCAATAAACTTATCATACAGATTTATCAGGTCCTGTATGTAAAGCACATCCCTTACCTGTTTTCCATCACCATATATTGTTATTGGCCTGTTGAGTATATTTGCTATTGCAAACCATGCTACCCATCCTTGATCCTCCAACCCAAACTGGTGAGTGCCATATATGCATGACATCCTGAATACACCAGTGGAGATGCCATAAAGGTGACCATAATCCTGGCAGTATATATCTCCAGCAAGCTTTGATGAGCCATAGGGAGTATGCTCGCAAATGTCAATAGAAAAATCTTCAGGTATGCCGTGCTTGAACTCATCCTCAAATTCATATCTTTTTTCACTCTCAATTATCCCAACATTATTCACATTATTGCCATAAACCTTGTTGGTGGAGCAATAAAGAAATTTCTTGACATCCTTGAGCCTGCTTGCCTCCAGAACATTAAAAGTTCCGACAGCATTAGAATAGAAATCAGTTGCAGGGTCCTTGATTGATGTTGTTACGGCAGTCTGGGCTGCAGCATGCAAGACATAATCGCATCCAGAGCATGCACTCTTTGCTGTTTCAATATCCCTCACATCTCCCTCTATTGCCGTGACGTTCTTAAGGGTCTTAAGATAATTCCAGTTGAAGTACTTATTCCTTATTTCCTTGCCCAGTAGCTTGTCCCTGCTTAGATTGTCTATAGCTACAACATCATATCCCTTTCCAGCGTAGAAATTAGCTACTCTACTCCCAATGAAACCAGCAGCGCCTGTAACGAGTATTTTCATATACAAAAACTGCTTTTCTTTCCATTTAAATAACTTATTCGAAATGAAATATGGATGTGATTATCTTCTATATAGAAAATAATTTTACTAGGCACTATTGGTTATTTTAGAGTTTATGAAAAAGGGATATCTGCCTGGTAAATACAAAAACCATTGTCAGTGCATGAGCCTACTTTGCTCCCGATTTTGCAGGGAGTGCCAACCCGAGCAGAGTCATAGTAACAGACAGGATAACTCAAATTGAGTTCATGTTGACGGGTTGAGTATGATGGAGTCCTCAACTTCCCATTTATGAGGCAACCACCATTTGAAAATTTTGTACAATACTCTGTGCAACTCTTTCCCGGTTCTGCAGCAAAAAAGGTATTACTAATTAGTCCCCTCTCTATCAAAAATCTCAGTTTCGCAACAACTTTGCCATTCTGTTGTCCCATCCGGCAATATGCATAGAGTTCCAGCATTCTCTCCTGCTTTTTTTGGACAGAGTTCAAGACATCATCAAAACTGCATGAAGAAGATCCGGCTTTGGCACATACTGAAGGAGGGCAGAATTCACCGGGCTTTGAAAATTTACCCTTGTTGTAGTTGCCTTCTGAAATATATGGCCTGCAGCATGATTGTGTTGAAGTCTTTCCATCGCTCAGTATCTCCTAATATAAAATGACTCCTACCCAGTGCTCGGAAAAAAGCACATAGTAGGAGTGCATAGTTTGTTTTTACGAACAAAACTATGGCTAATATACATGCTTTTTTACAAAAATCTTTCTCTTCCTTGCTCAGTAGCATCATTCTTCCCCTCCCCTTAGTCAACTACCAGCTGGTGAAGGTTGCTAAGGCAAATAGTTATGTGGAGACTCTTGGCTCGTGCGCTGATACGCTTCATGGCTGGATTAAGAAATCCTATGAAGAAGACTTCAGGGCCGCCTTTGAAAAGCAAGTAAGAAAGGCCTTAAAGCACCTTAGTGTAAGATACGCCAAGCTCGCCTTTGACATAACAACCGAGCCTTTCTATGGAAAAGCGAGAACACTCCATATCATCGAAACAAAGGGCGAATCGTATGGCGCAGAGTTCAAGTTCATCACGGTCTGCCTCATAACCAGAAACAAGCAGATCTCACTTATGGCATTGCCTGTGCGTTTAGGCAACCAGACAAAGCTTGCCATTGATCTGCTGGAGTACTGCGAAACCCTCTTTGCAGGCATAAGGCTTGCCCTATTTGACAGGGGATTTTACATCGCAGAACTGATTGATTATCTGGAAGCAAAGAGAATTAGGTATATCATACTCGTCCCAGAAAAGAAAGGCAAATTGCAGGAGTACGTGAGGCAAACCCAAGAACTAGGCAAGTTCATTCACCCCATGAAGTACGCAAAGGAGAAAAGCACATGGAAGCCAAAAACCATGATTGTGGTGTACAAAGGCATCGGCGAATATGATTGGATATTTGCCACGAACATCAATTTCAGGACAAGGGTTGAGTACATCTGGCATTACAAGAGAAGGTAGCAGATAGAAACCAATTTTCGTGTTGAAGATGAGGCAAGGATAAAGAGCAAGAGCACCTGCTACATCATACGCTATTTCTACTTTTTGGTGAGCTTATTGCTCCATTTGCTGTGGATCGTCAACAAAAACATGCATTACTATGCC
>JAGVYS010000039.1 GCA_018303125.1 Candidatus Woesearchaeota archaeon
CTGAACTATTAAAGTTTGCGAAAACGACGAGGGTCGCATATATCGCAAATTCATCTACGGGCTGAAGCCCGCAGGTTTCTTTGCTATGCTCCCCCTAAAAAACACGCTAAGTATGCTGGAGCATGCAAGATTTTTAAACATCTAAAGATTTGCAAGCCTATGGGGTTGTGGTCTAGCTTGGTATGATTCACCCTTGGGGTGGGTGAGGTCGGGGGTTCGAATCCCCTCAACCCCATTCAAGCGTTAGTCACAAGATTTATATATAAGAAAACGAAAGAAATAGAGTATGGTATCCATCAGCAAACTAGCACCTTTCCTCTGTATACTCATGCTTCTTTCATTGGGAGCTGCAGCTGTTGAATTCAGTTCCGAGATAATTCCTATAAAGGACAAGATAACTGCAGAAGGAGATGCAATTTTCATTGTCAAGATAACAAATAAAGAGAGTAGTATTCAGAAATTCAGGGTAACCCCTGCTGCTGTGGACCAGATAAGCTGGTTCATAAGGTCAAATCCATTCTCGAATCCAATACTTATGGATATTTTGCCTGGAAAAGATGCAAATGTGACCATCCTCATAAGCCCGAACGTAAAATATGTTGGTAGCGAAGGCAGCCATTTTGTCAATATTGAAGTAAGGCCTGAATCATCGGCTGAAAAGGTAATACTTAAGGCAAGAGTTGGCCTTACGGGCTCTGACAGGCCAACAAACGAATATGTTCCCACAGTAACAAAAAAAACCGACATGCAGGGGACAATAAACCCATCTGAGAATTTGAAATTTTCTGTCACGTTGACAAACCAGAACAAGCTCAACATGGACAATGTAAAGTTGAGGATATCATCCAAGCTAGTGAATATTGAGCAGGAATTCGACCTTGGGCCTGATGAAAGCAAGGTTATACCAATAGAGAAGGAGCTCAACCCAAAAACACCTCCTTTTGCCGATTCAATTTCTATAATAGCTGAGTACAATGGCAAGAATCTAGGAGAGCCATTGGTAATCAAATATGAAGTAATTCCATATGGAAAGATAGACTCTGTAAAGAGCACAAGGAGCACTTTCCTTGGAAAAGTAACAGATGTCATATTTACAAACAAGGGCAACGTGGAGAAAGAGGAAAAACTCATGCTTGAGGCTCCATTTCTAAGCAGGATTTTTGGCTCTTCAAAGCCAGATGCAAATGTGGAAAAAATAGGTGAGAAGAGTTATTATGTTTGGATTGCCAATATTCCTCCTTTTGGTTCATTCAGGGCAAGTGCGAGTGAGAACTATTCTGTTCTTTTGATAATAATCGTTGCTGCCGGCATTATATTTGCCATTATTCGGATGAGAAAGAACCCACTTGCGCTGACAAAAAGCGTTAAGGAAACAGAAAGCAATGAAGGGGGCATATCAAGGATAAAGCTTGTTATCACAGTCAAGAACAAATCAGGAGAAAAGCTGAGGGAAATAAAGGTTATAGACAAGCTACCAAAGCTGCTGAGCATGGAAAAGGATGCCACCATAGGCAGCCTAAGGCCTGCGCAGGTAAGCAAAGGCAAGGGAAACAATGAGATAATTGTATGGAAGATAGAAGAGCTTGCTCCTGGAGAGGAGAGGGTTATAACTTATTACCTTGCAAGCAGCCTCAAGATAGTTGGCGGGTTGACGCTTCAGCCAGCAATGGCAAAGTTCACAATAGGCAACAGGGAGTATAAGCCAAAGTCAAATACTGCCAGTGTGAAAGGCTAGCGACATCTTTATAAACAGTTTTCCTTTCTCGTATCTAAGTCCCCACTTAGCTCAATCTTGTCCAGATACTGGGCAGGGAGCAGCGGCAGAGCGTTCGGCTGTAGAATCTGCTTTGATGTGCTATGATAGCTTTGATGAAAAGCAGACAGCCGGCACCGAAAGGTTGCTGGTTCAAATCCGGCAGTGGGGATACTTTTTCAATTCTCCAATAATGCCCATTAATTGCTCTTCTGCATCGAGATTATTCCTTAGTGGCTGAGATTCTGAGGCTCTCCAGTGGAAAGCCATCGTATTGCCTCTTGCTTATCTCCTTATCTTCATTCAAGCTTATTACCCTAAATCCTGCTTCCCTGAGCAACTTGAGATACTCTTCCTTCAAAATTGCCCCGCCTACACAGCTTGCTATTAGCTCATCATTTGTCCTTTCCTCTTTAGAAAGTTCCTTCAGCAGGACTATGTCAGAAACAAAGAGCTTGCCACCCTTCTTCAGCACCCTGAAAGCCTCGCTGAATACCTTGCGCTTATCTGGCGCAAGATTAATGACGCAATTACTTATAACTGCATCTACTGAATTGGCATCAACGGGTAATGCTTCAATATCCCCGAGCCTGAACTCAACATTGTTGAATCCATAATTCTTGGCATTATCTCTCGCCTTGATAATCATCTTCTCAGTCATGTCAACTCCAATTACCCTTCCTGATTTCCCAACTTTCCTTGCAGAAAGGAAGCAGTCAATGCCTGCACCAGAGCCCAGGTCAAGCACAACCATCCCTTCTTTTATCCCGCCATGTGCTGTTGGGTTCCCGCATCCCAAACCAAGGTTTGCCTCAGGAACTGAGTTTATTTCATCCTCAGAATAGCCAATGCTTGTTGCTACTTGAACTGCGTCCTTCCCGCTGCAGCCGCATGAGCATCCGCATTTGCCTTCTGCTATCTTACCATAGCTTTCCTTTACAATGCTCTTTATCTCGTCGTTTTTCATTTTAATGCCTCCAACACCTTGTATACCCTACCATCTTTGATGCTGTAATAAATCCATCTTCCTTCCCTTCTGAATTTAAGTATGCCCCAGCTTTCAAGCTTCCCTAACTGGATTGAAACAGTTGACTGCGTCCTTTTTACATGAGGGAATATCTCGCACACGCATTTTTCACCTGTAGCAAGAAAATTAACAATGGATAATCTTGTTTCATCTGATAATGCTTTCAATAGCCTTATTTTTTCTTTCATAAATCATATTGATAAGTATCAATATATAAATATTTCACCGGAGTTTGACAAATATTTATAGTGACCCACTCCCAGCACTAAAGTGTGGAGTTTCAGTGAAGTCTACTGGGCTTCGTTGGTGTATATCTCGCTGGTTTTTGACATTATTGTCTAACAATGCAATGGTGTTGTAACCAACACTTCCTGCATATGCGCATAGGCTCCAGAAATGTCCTTACTGATATCGTAGCCTGAATTTTGGCTGGTGCCTGAAAAGCAGGTAGATTGAACCGCCTTTGAGAAGTTGAAGAGCTTTGCTCTGGGACATGTCAGGAGGAAGTTCGCAGCTTACATGGACATGCTCAGGCATGGCAAAAAGCTCCCTGATAACAATGCGCTGTCTCGTGCAGCGCAGAATATATTATTTCCAGCGGCCATAAGCATCTGCTTCCTATTAAGGAGTACCAGGGAGTAAAAGTAGTTACAGCTAAATAGTTCCTAGATGTAAAGCTAAAAGAAGGGTGATGATTTTTCATTGCAACGCAAAATGCTTTGGAAAAAAACCATATTGATGCAATAATCTGGCTTTTAAGATTACAATATCAACGCTACCATCTATGGGATTTGTGCTATTGCACGCGTCAATTATTGAAATATGCCTGCCGGATACGAGACATTCATATAATATTCCGCCGACGTGCGCAACTGTTTCAGCTATGTCCTCATCCTTGCCGGATGCCTGATGCTCAGATGCTCTCGGAAATAATCCGCCTTTAGGGAGTGCCTGCCATTGCCTGTCAAAATCATTCTTATCTTTAAGGGTAAAATGCTTTCCATGCGCTATCTCATGCAGCGCAAAGCGCAACATATCCCTGCTATTGGTATCTACATAAATCGCGATATCCTTCTCGCTTTTTGATTTGGAGAAAATGCTCTCTGAAAAAACCATGCCATGCACAGGCCCGGAACCCATGCGTATTGAGCCCCAGAACCCTCCCTTCCTCAGGTTGCAGTACAGGTCAGTAAAGCCCAGATCTTTCAATGTATTGGCATCGGTAAAATAGATTGTAAAGAGCGTGCGCAGGAACTGGTAAGTGTGGGTATCAACTGTACCATGCACTGCAATACGGAGCAAATCTTCCAGCTGTTCTTCAAGCTTTTCCTCTGCCTCGCTGTAATGGTCAGCCTCTGCTCGCGCAAGAAAATCAGAGTAACGGCGTTCCAAATGGCGGTTAATGCCTGATAACGACTGGTAATATGCACTCTCTAGGGCAGGATAGGCCGTGAGCAGTAAGGCCACTCCTACAAGAATCCCTTCAGCTGACCTGCGCAAATATGCCAGATATCCTTCCCGGGCTCTTGCATCAATCATATGCCCGAGCTTTGTGCATACCTTTAGTTCCTCATTAAAGTAACGGAGATAATTTTTAAAATTTTTCTTCAACACTGCATGTAACTGCTCAGAAACAAGGGCATAGAGCGTCCTCGGCTTCAGAAAAACAGATCTTCCAGATGTTCCGACGTATTTCAGGATGTCCCTGCAAAGCCTTTCGGAATTCAGGTTTTCCTTGTTTCTGGTCTTCCTGTAGCGGTTCAGTTGCCTGCTCCTAAGCCATATATTCACAGCATGCGCTTACATGCACAACCTCAATTTGCAGGTAGGCATGCTTTATTCTCCTTAAGTTCAAGTTATTAATGTTTCGATGACTGGGCAGGATTATAGGAGAATAAAATTTGAAAAGTTACTTTCTCGCAAGCTTTTTATATGAAATAGGATGCATATTGCCAATGCCCAAGCTTAAACTCCCAAAAGAGCCTACATACACAGGCCCTGCTGCAATATGGAAGAGGGCGCTGGCTTTTGCAATAGACATGGTTATACTTGACATTGTTATTGGTTCTCCTTTCAGGAAGTTCTTTACAAGCAACTTGCCGCAGGCAGGTTTCACTGAAACGCTGGATTACCTGACTGCTAACCCTGAGGCCGCCACGGCTATATCGGCTGCAACCGGCTTTATAGGCATACTTTCCCTTCTTTATTTTGCAATACTTGAATCCAGACTTGGTCAGACAGTGGGAAAAATGCTGATGAAGATAAAAGTCCATTCTGATTCAGGGAAAATCGGCTTCATGGCAGCTGCTGCAAGGAGCATGTATTTCATATTCATATTCCCTTTCATTCTCCTTTGGGTACTTGACCCACTTTTCCTTATATTCACCAAGGAAAACAGGAGGCTGAGCGAGATAATCTCTAAAACCAAAACAGTTGAAGTGTATACCCTAAGGTGATAAAATGGAAAAAGAAGAAAAAAGCAAATGGAAAACAGTCATATGGGTGCTCTTATCTTTATTAATTGCCGCATATGTGCTATCTTCTTTAATCTCAGTAATGCTAGGGGAAGTGGAGCAATATGGCAATGTAGCAGTCATACCGATAAAAGGGATTATACTTACAGGCTCTTCTGATGGCGTCTTTAGCAGTACCATAGCGGATTCATCTGATATAGTAGGTTATATTGAAGAAGCTTCTGAAACTCCAGGAATAGCTGCAATAATACTGGAGATAGACTCACCCGGCGGAGCCCCTGTTGCAAGTGATGAAATAGCAACAGCCTTGCAGAAAAGCAACAAGACAAGTGTGGCGCTTATAAGAGAGATAGGCACATCCGGAGCTTACTGGATTGCCTCTGCAACTGACCATATAGTGGCAAACAGGATGTCCCTTACAGGTTCAATTGGTGTCATAGGCTCTTATCTTGATTTCTCAGGCTTCATAAACGACTGGAATATTTCATATGAAAGGCTTGTTGGCGGGAAATACAAAGATGCAGGAACTCCGTTGAGGAGCCTTTCTGATGATGAAAGGGCAATGTTCCAGAAAAAGATTGACCTGCTTCACCAAGAGTTCAAGGATATTGTCATGAAAAACAGGAAAATGAGCCAGAGCCAGATAAACAATATTGCTGAAGGTGAATTCTACCTTGGTTCTGAGGCAAAGGGCCTTGGGCTTATAGATGAGATTGGTGGCAAGGATGAAGCAATTAGATATATAGAGGAAAACCTTAACATAACTGCTAAAACAGTAAGATATGAGCACAAGCCCGGGCTTATAGAAGTATTGTCCGGTATAATTAACCAGAGAAGCTATTACATCGGAAAAGGCATGGCAGATGCAAATATCGGGATGGTCAGGTAGGTATATGCAGAGAGAAATCATCTTTCTTGTTCTGGTTATTGCTGCTGCATTTTTGGTTCAGGCATGTTCAAGCTATGTTATTGCAGATAACCTCGAAGATATGGTTGGAAAAAAAGTAAGGGTTATTGGTATACTTGCCACTGATTACATAATGAAATGCACAGCAGAGTTTTGCAGCGAAGATAATCCTTGCTGCAGGACATGTTCATCTGGAGCCGTTCTCATTGCAGGAAACAATACAATTGCAGTTGAAGAGATTATATGCAGTGGCAATAATTGCAAGATGCTTTGCAATGGAATGGCAGAGGGAAGTGAGTATACTGCAAAAGGCATGCTCGAAAAAAATGGTAATGCATATGTGATTAAAAGAGAGAAAGAATGAAAATAATTATTGCAGTTCTTGTTGCGCTTGTTATGGCAAGCCAGGTTTCATTTGGAGAGAATAAAATATATCTCCATTCAAGGGAAATTGATTCTTCAGCAGAAAGGCGCGTTGCTGCTCTTCCTGACATATTGCCTGAGGAAAGTATGCACATTATAGTGCAGTTCAAGAATATACCTTCTGATGAGGAAAGAAAAACACTCGAGAAAGAAGGGACAAAGCTTCTTGAGTACATACCTGAGCATGCATGGTTCGCATCCGTTACAAAAGACTCGCTGCAATCACTAAGAAAGAATAGCATGGTCGTTTACATCGGCCGGATATCAGAGCAGGACAGGATGCTTCATAATCTCGCGGAAAGGCAGAAAACTGATAATTTCTTCCAAGAGAAGGAAGATACTATAACGCTCAAAGGTCATTTCTTCCCTGATGTTGAAGAAGAAGGTATTGAAGATGTATTAAGCAAGTACTCAAGTGAATATACAATAGATAAGTCCACATTCACCGCTGAGATAAGTAAATCAGACGTAATGCAAATAGCCGGTGAGGACAAGATAGAATGGGTAACTGACCTTATCCCTGTAAGGACAACACTAAACACTAACTCAAGGGCATTAATCGGTGTTGACTCTGTGCAGGCAGACCCTTATAACCTGACAGGAACTGGAATAACTGTTGCAGAATGGGACCAGGGATGGGCAGGAAACCACCTTGACATTGCAGGCAGGACAACAATCGGCGACAGCGGCACATGCGACGAAGGATGCAGTGTCCAAAGTCACGCTACTCATGTTGCGGGGACTGTCCTTGGCAATGGCTCAATAACAGCAGCAAACAAGGGCATGGCCCCAAGGGCTTCCCTGATAACATATGAATGGTTTGACAATGAAAGCGAACTCAGCATAGAATACAATCAATCAATAAATGTGTATAATGCCAGCATATCCCAAAACAGTTGGGGGCTTTCATGCAGTCCGGTAACAGCTGCATGCTGCAATGCAGTAATGGGAAACTATGTGGTGGACAACACATGGGTTGATAACACATCAAGAGGCGCTCACGGCGCTGAAATGGCAATAGTATGGGCAGCAGGCAATGAAAGGAGCACAAATTCCGGGTATTGCGGCAGCCTTGGTCTGACATACAATACCACAATACCGATGGGCACTGCAAAAAACGTGATTACAGTTGGGGCAGTGGATGATGATGCAACAATGTCCTCATTTTCCTCATGGGGCCCGACAGATGACGGCAGGACAAAACCTGATGTTGTGGCTAATGGAGTCAGCGTCACTTCTTCTGTGCCTACTGACTCTTATTCTTCCTCATCCGGAACATCAATGGCAACTCCCGCTGTTTCAGGAAGCATCGCTCTATTGCATCAATATTACAAATCAATCCATAACATTAATCCTGACCCTGCCATTGTGAAAGCCCTTGTCATACATACTGCCCGCGACCTGAACAATACAGGACCTGATTTCACTACAGGATGGGGCCTGGTGAATATAACCAAGGCAATAGAATACATAGCAAATGACACAAGGAAAAGCCTGTTTTTCATGGGCAACATCACCGGCACAGGAAGCACTGTAAACTATACACTTGACTTAGGCCACAGCAGGTCTGAGCTTAAGTTGACGCTTGTATGGAGTGACTATCAAGGCTCACCATCAATATCCAGGCAGCTTATAAATGACCTGAATCTTGTTGTTACGAACGGTTCAGGAAGCAGGTTCCATCCTTGGACACTTGATTCAAATAACCCGGGAGAGCTTGCCCTAAGGAATTCCTCCGACACCATAAACAATGTAGAGCAGGCAGTTGCCGACAACCCAGTTTCTGGAATATGGAATGTTAAGATAAACGGCACTGTTCCACAGGCTCCGCAGGAATTTGCCCTTATAGTGAGTGTTTTTGATGAAAAGCCACCGATATGGTTTGGAAACAAGACTAACGCTGTATCGCCATCGCAAAATCAGGCCGTGCAGTTCAACGTAACATGGAATGATACGATAGGGCTTTCAAGGTTTATATTCTCATGGAATGACACAGGAACATGGGTAAATGTGACAAATGGCAGTATCACAGGCAACTCTGCCAATGTCAGCGTTAATTTGACAGTTACTGCAACGAAAAATAAGGATGTATACTGGAAGTTTTTCGCCAATGACTCTGGGCATAACATAAATGAAACAGCGGAATTGTATTTTACAATAAGTAATTCTATTCCTGTGACAGCAAGTGTAAGGATAGCTATGAATGATAACCTAAACAAGAGCAACGATTCAATGACTGCTGTCTTAAATATAACTGACACTGACAACGATAACATAACAAATGAGACTCTATGGTATAATAATACTATTCTTGTCACTGAATTCAATAATTGGACTATAATTACTGCAAACCATACTACCAAAGGACAGAACTGGACTCTTAGCGCGAGGGGCTACGATGGCACCAGCTACTCTAATTGGGTTAATGCTACAATAAGAATACTAAATACTCCTCCAAACATTACAAGCCTGTCGATATCTTCCAGCGATAACCTTAACAGGAGCAATGGTTCTATTTCTTCTGTTTTTAGTGTGGCTGATTCAGATAATGATGCCCTGACAAATGAGACTCTATGGTATAATAATACTATTCTTATCACTGAATTCAATAATTGGACAACAATAACATCAAATCATACCAGAAAAGGAGCGAATTGGACTTTAAGCTTCAGGAGCTATGATGGCTCTGAATATTCCACATGGAGAAATACTACTATAAGAATCGGCAACACTGCTCCTTTGACTGTTAGTGTCGCTGTATCATCAAGTGATAATCTCAATAGAAGCAATGGTTCCTTATCATCTGTTTTTGTCATCATAGATGTTGATAATGATAGTATAGTGAATGAAACATTATGGTATAATAACACGGTTCTTGTGGCAGCATTTTCTAACTTGACATCAGTGTCTGCAATATACAACATAAAACATAATAACTGGACTCTGAGCGTAAGAGGCTATGACGGCAGCGATTATTCTGAATGGAGAAACGCAACGATGTTTATCAATAACACTCCACCTAGAGTAGAAAGGGTATCGATTACATCAAATGACAACCTAAACAGGAGCAACGGCTCCATATCGGCTAATTTCAACATAACTGATTTTGATAATGATAACATGGCCAATGAAACTCTGTGGTATAATAACACAGTTCTTGTCACTGAATTCAATAATTGGACTATAATTACTGCAAACCATACTACCAAAGGACAGAACTGGACTTTAAGTTTGAGAGGCTACGATGGCTCTGAATATTCCAGTTGGAAAAACGCTACAATAAAAATAAACAATACACCTCCATCAATTGCTTTCATCAACAACATAACTGTTAACGAGTCAGAGCAGCTGAATGTAAGTGTCAGTGCCATAGATGATGACAATGATGCAGTTTCATATTCAATAAACAATACTAATTTCACGCTTTCCGGTACGATTTTCACCTGGAACACAACAGTAAACGACTCAGGGCAGTATTCATTCAATATCACGGTGAATGACAGTTCAGATCGTGTGCATATACTGGTGCATGCAACAGTTCTTGATGCTGCTGATGTAGATGCAGATGGCATTCCTGATTACAAAGATAGTGATGATGACGGTGACAACGTAAATGACACAGTTGACTTTGTTCATGGTGCTTCTGCCAATGTAAATACAACCTTGCAAAATATTGTCGTGAGGATAAATAGTTCAGACAATTTAAGCAGGGTAATAAACGGAACATTCCTAGTAAACATAACAAATGGGACATTAACTGTCATAGAGTTCAATTGGACATTCAACTCTTCAAGTGTGATAAACCTATATAATTTAACAGTAATCAGGCAGAATTCCACTGCATCCAATGGCTCACTAGTGGTAAGAGGTATAAGCTTTCCTGTCGGCACAACAAAAAATGTCTATGTTGACAGGGTGTCCAGTGCAGGATATGTGTGCATCAAAGATAGCATTATAACTGAAATAGGCAATGTATCCACAGGGTGCAATCAGGATAAGGAATTCTTCCTTAATTGCAATGGCATAGCCAATGGAAGCTATTCCTGCAACATTACTAGCAGCGGTACCAGGTACTACATAACCGGCCTTAATAATTCCGGAATCAGGGAGCAATGCCAGGATAATGATGGAGATGGATATGGGGCTGTATGCGTCCTTGGCACAGACTGCAATGATAATGACGCATCAAAGCATGATAGCTGCTCATCTGGCTCATCTTCCTCAAGCTCGTCTAGTGGAGGAGGTGGAGGAGGAGGCAGTGGCTCAGCAAATCTTGTAAATGATGATAATACTATAAGCAGTAATTTCTTCTCCATGGTCAAAGATAAGGAGTATTCCATAAGCGGCACAGCAAATTTGCTTGCGATAACAAAAGTTGCATTCTATGTCAGCAGGCCTGTGCTCAGCGGAACTGTAAAGACAGAGAGAGTGGAATTGCCAAATGATATGCAGAAATTAAGCAATGTATACCAGTATATGACAATCTCAACATCAGGCATACTAATTACCTCAGACGTAACAAAGGCAGACATGAGCTTCAGGGTTAAAAAGAGTTGGCTGGAGGAAAACAGCATAGACAAAAGCACAATAGCATTGCAAAGATATGAAAGTTCATGGGTAAAATATGGTGCAGTTATTGAAAAGGAAGATAGTGATTACGTGCATTATTCATCTGCTGTTCCTGGATTCAGCTATTTTGCCATAACAGGGAACAAGCTGATTAAATCAATTGCTGATGTTAGCCAGGCAGAAGCAAACAAAAGTACAGAAATAGCGAAAACAAACGCTACTATGCCCAAGGAGAATAAAGAAAAGAAAAGCTATGGCATGCTATGGCTGGCAGTCCCTATATTCCTCATTGTTTTGATTGTTATTTTATTCAGGCGCATGAATAATAAAGAAATGGACAGGTTCATAAAGGAGCACCATTAATGTTTTTATAGACGCTGACTTCAGAAAGCACGTGATAAAACATCACCTGCGGTTTTCCGCTTTCGCAGCGGATGCTTCCGCAGGACTGATGATAAAAAAAATTACCTCTTCTTTGATTTTTTCTTTGCTGACTTCTTCTTAGCTGATTTCTTCTTTTTTGCTGCGATTTTTGTCACCTCCTATATTTTTACTGTGAGAAGGATAGAATTAAGCGCTACCTTAAAGCACCTGTATTGACATTTTGCAATTCTCATAAATTTCATTTTTAAGTTCGATATTTCTTCCATGGTAAATTTTATATTTAAATGTTTCTATTTCATGTCATTTTTCCGACGGGAAATTTCTTTGAAAATCTTAGAAAGGAATCACATGAAGATATTTTATCGACGATGGTGTTGCGCTGCCTTTCTTACAATTCCCTTCTCAGCATCAACTTCCACAAAATCACCATCCATAAATACACTCGTTGCATTTTTTGTGCCTATGACGCATGGCTTGTTGAATTCCCTGCTCAGTATGGCAGCGTGGCACGTTATGCCGCCTTCGTCTGTGACTATAGCTACTGCTTTCTTGAGAACAGGCTCGTGCCAAACAAATGTCATGGGCGCCACAAGAACATCGCCTTCCTTAAATTTGCCTAATTCGTCCCTGCTCCGAATTATTCTGACAGTTCCGCGCGCTTTGCCGAGATTCGCGACCATGCCCTTTACTTCGTTAGAATTGCCCGCAATCATGTTCCTATCGAGCCTAAATCCCGATTCTTCCATGCGAGCATCGATATCGGGCTCGTATATTACCTCAAAATTAAAGTAAAGGTAAGGCACGGATTTCCTTTTTTTAAGTTCCTCCTTCGGAAAAGGATTTTCATTTCTCATTGCCTTCTGCAGCTCATTCAGTCTTATATGCTCCAGTAGCCCTTCTTCCCAGCCCTTCATCTCTGAAATCCGCTTTAGCAGATGGCCTACAGATGATATGCCGGTATTAAAGAATATATTGCCGGTATTTTTTCTCCATGATACAATTTGTTTGACTACGTTCTCTTCATATAGCCTTTCGCCTTTCTCTAGAAAATTGCCATGGAATATAGGAAGATGGTGTTCTATCAGCACAGACTTATAGCCGTCTTTCAGATGCTCAGTAATGCGCTTAATGTCCTTCAAAATTCCCTCTGCAGATTCATAGTGGCTTTCTATGGACTTCCTGAAAAAATCCAGCCCATTCACAACAATTTCATTAATCTCGGGGATTTTTTTTGGATTATCCCTTATCCAAATAGCAAGCTGTCTTGGCAGCTTCTCGTTAAAATCGTCTCTATTGGTGTAAAATTCAAATGCTGATTTGTTGAAAAGATAGGCTGTAGGCGACTTTTTAAATCCGAAAAATTTCTCAAAACTCTCGCCTTTGCCTTCGTACCAGCACTCAATTACTATAAACTGCGCATCCCTTGTAAGGTGCTTCTTCAGAACAATCATGGGCTTACGGTGGGATAATTCTATAAATAATTATCTCCAAAGGACACCCCTATGTTGACCATTAGGCCTATCTGATTTGTAGCAATGTTGCTGCATGCTACATCTTTGATTTCTACTTAAGTTAGATTAGCAGCTGTTTTATGAATCTGGCAAGATATATCTTTTTAAATGAAAAAACATTCTCGGCTTGAATGGAAAATGTATATATCCTCGGTGACTTTGGCTCTTCAAACCTGAGACTAAGGGTTATTGACGGAAATTTGGAGAAGTTAGCTGAGGAGGATTTTGTTCTTAATGGAAATGGAAGCATAGGCGACGTTCTTGGCTCATTCAGTAGAAATTCCGGAATAGAAGGAGTTAAGGCAACTGTTCTTGCTGTAGCCGGACCAATTGATACTGCGACAAACAGCGTAACTCTTACGAATTGTAAAAGTATGGTTATAAATGCCAATGAGCTAAATGGATTTGGAAAGGTTCACCTGGTAAATGACCATGCTGCAATAGGCTGGGCCATGCTTGGGATTAAAGAGAATGATGCGGTTCTTATAAGCAATGGCAGTGCCAGAGAAACATACTTTACTGAAGTAGGGCTTGGCTCAGGCCTGGGCGGCTGCGTGTCTTTTAAGAATCAACATGGAAAAATAGAGGTCAGGAAAGCTGAGCCAGGGCATAACCTATGGACTCCCAATCCAAAAAACTCTTTGGAAATGGCATTGTATGGCTATCTTGGAAAATTATATGGCTCTGACAAGGAAGTATTTTCAGGTATTCCGCATTTAGAAGAAAGAAAGCAACCGAATCCTGTCTATGAGGATGTCGCATCAGCAAGAGGTCTCGCCAATTTCGCGAGGGCCATACTGGACGACAATTTTAAAGGAGTAGAAGAAATTGAAAGAATAAGGAAATATGATAATGTTATGAACAGGCTCAGGGGTGTTGATAAAAAGGATTATAGGGCATTGTGTATTGAAATAAGAAGAATATTTCAGGGAGAAAATAACGAGCACGATTCTCCGAAAAGAATTGAAGAGTACAGCACACTCCTTATGCCTTTTTTCGATATAACTACAAGGGCCACAGCACAATGCCTGAGAACTCTGGCAAATAGCCATGCTGCATATGGTCCTATGTACATTACAGGCGGAGTAGGAAAGAGGCTACTCCCATTTTTCATATATCGTGCAGACATGCTAAGGGAGGAGCTTTGCAATGTGACAACTCCATTTGTTGCAGAAAGAATGCAAAACATGCCAATTTACGTTATGACAAATGACAAGATTGCACTTGATGGCCTTGCTATGTATGTATCGCAGGAAATATTAAAGAGATAGTTTATTCTTGCAGTTTCTTATAGCCTAAAATTTCCAAAGCAGGCAAAAATAAGAACGCTCCCGACGGGATTTGAACCCGTGTCCCAGGCTCGAGAAGCCTGAATGATTGGCCGGACTACACTACGGGAGCATATGATTAGGGTCAGTGTTTGGTTTTTAAAGCTTTTCTGAGGCATGGGGTTGAGGGGATTCGAACCCCCGACCTCACGGCCCCGAACCGTGAATCATACCAAGCTAGACCACAACCCCGATAAAGGCGCCAGCGCCAGGATTTGAACCTGGAAGTCCATAAGGACACACGCTTACACATCGATTCGAGGCGTGCCCAATAACCGGATTCTGGCACGCTGGCATCAGTAGAGGGAAGAAAAACAGCGTTTATAAGCTTTGAGGAGAAACAAGCAATTAATAGCCCAAGTCCTTTTGCAGGTGATAGATTTTTAAATATCAGCTTATTAGCCATTTTTGGTGAATATTTATGAAAAGACTGCATACAAGGGTAAAAAGGCTGCTTGGAGTGACCAAGTCAAGATGGGGACTCAGGAATACGGAGAAAAAATCCAGGCCGAGAACGTTCCTTACAGAGGAGAAAGCAAGGGAATATGCCACTGGCACAATGAAACTAAGCGACAGCTCCTATACTATAGCAAGTGCCAAAAGAGACAAGAAGTTCAAGATAGTTCCTAATGAAAAAGCTGAGTGAGAAGATAACGTATACAGGCAAATGGATATGCCTCAAGGAATCTATTTTCCTCACAAAAAGGGGCAAAAAGATAACCTGGGAATCCATTGAAAGAGCAACTGTAAAGGATATAGTGCTCTTGGTTGCACAGCTTGTTCCTTCTGGAAAGTACATTATGATTAGGCAGTACAGGCCTGCTAGAGGTAAATATGTTATCGGGCTTCCCGCTGGAAGTGTCGACGATGGCGATATACGCGGAAGCGCAATCAAGGAATTAAAGGAAGAAACTGGCTATGTCGGCAATATAAAATCTATCAGCCCGAACCTTGCCATTAACTCAGGCCTGACAGATGAGTGTGTCTACATAGTCAACATGGAAGTGAGCGAAAAGGCCAATCCGCATCCTGAGCAGGAGCTGGAGGATGAAGAGGAAATAGAGGTTTTCCTTATTGAAAAGGAAAGAGCCAAGGAATTATTTCTGGAAGAGATTAAGAAAGGGAATGAAGTAAGCTCTGGTGTATGGTGCCTTTTCTCCAAATAAAATTTAATTTTTTTAATATTTGCCAGTAAACTATATCAAAAATACCAAAAAATATATAAAAAATAGACTATTTTAAAGATGCATGCCCTTGGAAAAGATTGATGAGGAAATTCTTTCTGTTCTTGCTTACGAGGCAAAGATACCTATGAGAAAGCTTGCGCAAAAACTCGGGGTAAGCATAGTTACTGTAATGAACCACATAAAGAAAATGGAGAATGATGGCATAATAGAAGGCTATTATGCAAAGGTCAATTATGAAAAAATAGGCTATGATGTAAATTCCCTGATAGACATAAAAATATCCAAGGGCAAGCTTTTTGAGCTTGAAAAGAAAATAGCAAAAGACCCTCATGTTTACCTTGTTTGCGACACAACCGGAGAATATGATGCAACAGTATTTGCAAGGTTTAAATCTTCAAGGCAGCTTGACAAGTTCATAAAGAACGTCCAGACATTTGATTTCGTTGAAAGGACAAACACAAAGCTCATCCTTAATGTCATAAAGGACAGGCAAACAGAAGTAATCTAATTTAATCTCTCTATCGCTATCTCTATATTCTTTCCTTTTATGCTGTCTTTGGCATAATGCCCTTGCTTTGATTGAAGTTCGTTTTCTGAAATATATATGCTTGCTGCACCGACTTTCTCCATCAGGTATTTCTCCCATTTCCTGAACATGGAAGCCAGTTCTTTTTCTGCGCTGACCTCAAGCTTTATTGTATCCTTCTTTTCCATGCCTGCTTTCTTCCTCAATGCCTGAATTCTCCTGGCAAGCTCCCTTGCATATCCCTCTGCCTCAAGCTCCTCGTCAGTATTCTTGTTAAGGTACACGAAGCCGCCATCGAACTCAGATTCCTGCAGGTTATCCGGCACTATCCGCTCTATGATAAGATGGTGTTTCTTCAGCTCAACAACCCTGTCTCCGATGTTTACCTTATGCATCTCATCCCTCTCGAGATTCCTGATTATGCTTTCTGCGCTTTCCTGGGATATCTTTGCTATTATCTTCGCAGTATGCTCGCCAAAATCAGGGCCGAGTGTCTTGAAATCTGATCTTACCCTAAACCTTATGCCCTCAAGCTTGTCCCTAACTGAAATATTCTTGATGTTTCCCTGCAACTTTATTATGGACTCAGCCTTCCTTGCATAGTTTTCAGCTGCCTTGTCTTGAATAACAATTATGGCTTCCTTTATAGGCCATCTTACGCCTCTCTGCATCTTCTCCCTTCCTGCAAGTATTCCCTGTATTACATTCTGCGTAACAAATATCTCTTCCTCAAGCTCTGTGTCGATCATGCTCTCTGAAAGCTGTGGCCATGCGAAGTGGTGTATGCTTTCCTCTTCAAGCTGCATTGCCTCTTTCAAGTTCTGGTAAATCTGCTCTGATATGAATGGGGCTATGGTAGCAAGCATCTTCAGGCACTCAAGGATAACAGTATATATAGTAGATACAATAATTGCCCTATCCTGCCTGCTTCCTGTTGAAGCCTTCTCCCTGACAGATTGTATATACGTCCTGCTTAGCTCGAGATAAAGCTCCTCGAGCACCTTTGGCACCTTTTCTATGTTGTAATTATCATAAAGCGCTGTTGCCACCTTTATCGCCGAATTCAGCTTTGATAGTATGTACCTTTCCTCCTTAGGCAAGGCATTTGACATGCCAATCCTTTCAGGCATTACATTATAACTCCTGCACATGTCAAGAAGGTAATTGTGGATGTTCCATAGCACGGTAAGATTCTTGTGCTTTACCTTCATATCATCAAAGTTGTAGTTAAGGTCAATGCCTGCATTAGTGCCGCCTATCGTGTAATATCTAAAAGTGTCTGCACCATATTTGTCTATGACCTCTTGCGGAAGTATGTAATTTCCCAAAGACTTTGACATCTTCCTTCCTTCTGCATCCTGAACAAAACCATGCACATAGCATGCCTTAAAAGAGCTGTTCCTGAATGCGAGCATTGAGCATACCATTAGGACATTGAACCACCCTCTAAACTGGTCCTTGCCTTCCAGAATGAAGTCAGCCGGATATAGATTTGCAAAAAGCCCCTTCTCCTGCGGATAATTGAGGCATATCCATGATGCACATCCTGGGTCTATCCAGACATCCATGACATCAGGTATCCTTTCCTTTGTGCCGCCGCACTTGCACTTGTATTTTATCTCATCTATCCATGGCTTGTGCAAACCCTTTGGCAGCTTTCCTGAAACTTCCATTATCTCATCGCTGGAGGCAAGCACATCATAATCATTGCATGAGCTGCATCTCCAGACAGGCAATGGCGTGCCCCAGAACCTCTGCTTTGTTATTGAATTGTCCCTGAGATTTGAAAGCCATGACTCAAAGGCATTGAAGCCTGATTCAGGCACCCATTTTATCTTCTTGTTTTCCATGAGCATCTCTTCCTTAAGATCTTCCACCTTGAAAAACCACTGCTTTGTAGCCCTGTAAATTACCGGATTATGACATCTCCAGCAATGAGCATAATCATGCTCGACCTCTGTCTCTGCCACAAGAATGCCTTTGTTTCTGAAATAGTCTATGAATTTCGAGTCATCTTTCTTGGCCACATATCCTGCGAATGTTCCCATTTCCCGGGGGAACTCTCCCTTCTCGCTAAGGTTATTGAATGGTGGTATCCCATTCCTGTGGCCGACCTCATAGTCTTCCGGACCGCATCCTGGAGCCATATGGACAAGACCCGTGCCTGCAGATGCATCCACATATTCGGATGACATTACAACCATATGTGCTTTTTTTGAAATTCCTTTTATGTTATCATATATTCCTGAAAGCTCATCATAAAGTGGATGAATGTACTCAACACCCTCAAGCCTGCTGCCAAAAAATTCATCAACTACAGAGCACTTCCTGTCGGCTATGCCTGAAATAAACACATTGTACAGTGGCTTTGCAACAATCCAATATTCAGAATCTACCTTTGCCTTGACATATTCAAGCTCAGGGTTGGCCATCACACCAAGGTTCATGGGTATAGTCCAAGGTGTTGTCGTCCATATTATCAGGAACTCATTTTCCCTTCCCTTTATCTTGAACTTGAGAAACACAGACTTGTCTTTCACTTCCTTATACTCGAGCTCATGCTTTGCCAGTGCCGTCTCGCAACTGGCGCACCACGTCATCGTCCTAAGGCCTTCATAAAGCCTGCCCTGCTCATTGGCTTTCTTTATCAGCCACCATATTGCCTCAATGCTTTCATCCGTTACAGGCTTGTAAGCATTTTCATAGTCAAGCCATGTGCCAAGCCTTGTAAAATCAGCGTTCATCAGCTTCATGGACTCATTCGCGAATTCCGAACATTCATTGACAAAATTCTCTATGCCGAATCTGAGGATATCCTGCTTTGTCTCGAGACTGAATTTCTTCATCACCTGATGCTCTATAGGAAGGCCATGCATGTCATAGCCTGCCCTGTCCCAGACATCAAATCCCTTCATTCTCTTGTATCTTAGGACAGCATCCTTTAGCGACTTGTTCCATGCCGTACCAATATGTACCTTTCCTGATGTGTATGGAGGACCGTCAAGGAAGTAGAATTTTTGCCTGCCTGCATTCTTTTTCCTTGCCTTTTCGCATATGCTGTTATCCTTCCACAGTTTTAGCATACTTTCTTCTACATTCCTGAAATCATATTGCATACCCTGAGAAAAAGAAAAGTGTTTAAAAATGTCACGATTTAATGAGCTGTAAAGTTAACGCCTGATAAAAATATAAATAATCAAGTGCCATAAAATTTGGAGGGATAAAATATGAAACAACGTGAAGAACTGCTCAAAGCGTTGAAAGCCCGTTTTGAGAAAAACATGAACCGCCATAAAGGTCTTGAATGGTCTAAAGTACAAGCAAAGCTGGAAGCTAATATTGAAAAATTGTGGCCACTCAATGAGATGGAAAGAACTGGCGGTGAACCGGATGTTGTTGGTCATGATAAAAAGACAGGCGAATACATTTTTTATGATTGTTCAGCGGAAAGTCCTAAAGGCCGCAGAAGTGTTTGTTACGACCGTGAAGCCTTAGAGTCAAGGAAAGAACATAAACCGAAAAATAACGCTATTGAAATGGCAGCTGCCATGGGCATTGAGCTTTTAACTGAAGAACAATATCGAGCGTTGCAGAAACTTGGAAAGTTCGATACGAAAACATCAAGCTGGGTGAAAACACCTTCTGATATTAGAAAACTCGGTGGTGCCCTCTTTGCCGATTACCGCTACGGCAATGTCTTCGTGTATCATAACGGTGCAGAATCTTACTATGCAATCAGGGGGTTCCGTGGCTTGCTAAGGGTGTAAAAAACAAGAAAGAAAATAAAAAAATAATTTAGTTCAGCAAAGAATCAATTATCTGCTTGAAGTTCTCGAAAGGCAATGCACCTGCCAAAACTTGGCCGTTTATCGCAAATCCTGGAGTGCCGGTTATGCCTGCCTCTACGCCATCCTGGAGGTCTTTCTGAACTTCACTAGCTCTTTTCCCTGAGTCAAGGCATGAGTCAAACTTTGCTGAGTCAAGGCTGAGTTCCTTGGCATACTGCTTAAAGGATGCAACTCCTCCTGCAACTCCCTTCTCGAAAAGCGTATCGTGCATCTCCCAGAATTTCCCCTGTTCCTGTGCGCATCCTGCTGCCTCTGCTGCCTTCTGGGCATTAGGATGGATGCTTGTAAGTGGGAAATCCCTATAGACGAACTTGACCTTCCCGGTTTTCACATACTGCTCTTTAATTTGTGCCATTGTCTGGCTGTAAAATCTCGCACAATAAGGACACTGGAAGTCGCTCCATTCTACTATTGTAACAGGAGCATTTTCATCTCCCAATACAACATCATCATCAATAAGTGCTTCCATGTCAAGTACTGGGGCAGCGTCATCTCCTGGAGCCAGTGTTGGCTCATTTTGCACTGCCTTGGTAGGCGTCACTGAGCCAAGTGCACTAAGCTGAATTACTATAACTAGCAAAAGAACTGTTTGCACAACTGAAAGCCAAAACTGTATTAATTTTTTTCTCATGTTAAAATCCCTCCTTTCCCAAGTTCAGTATAGCAACTATAAATATTTAACCTGTTGAACGGTATAGCCTAAAAGCTTCAAAAGACGATAATTATGGAGAAATAACGTTCATATCTGATAAATGGCGAGAGTCTTGCCCTTCTTGACTCTTTTTATGAGCCCTTTTTTCTCAAGGTCGGATAAGACATAACTCAGCTTGGCTTTTGACATCCCTATCTTAATCCTTAGTGTGCTTTGTGTAATACCTTGATTTTCCTTTACTTCTTTCATTACCTGCTTCTCTTCATCGCTAAGTGCCCTTAGTATAAGGGAAAACTTTTCATCATCTGTTAGCTTTGTCTCTTGCCTCTCTATTCGCTTTATCATTGCCTCTTCGCCGTGGGAAAAAAACAATAAATAAACACCAAGTGAAAGCAGGAAGCCTATTATTCCAAATGCGAAATGCATTGATGTAATCTCAGATTCAACTGCCTTGCAGGTATTATCGGCAAAACATCCAAGGTATTCTGCTTCAGTGTAAAGGCCACCCATTGCAAAGACTAGGATGGCAGAAAGTAGTACGCCAAGGAAAAGTATCAATAGGCCTATTCTTTTGTTGTTCATTAATCCCCCTATTGAATCTTCCAAAGGCAGGCATATAAAAATATATCGGGGCATGAAAAGATTTTAAAATATGGGAAAAAGCTCAGGTTCATGACAAAAGTACTTCTTGTTGGCAACGGTGCAAGAGAGCATGCAATAGCAAAGGCAATAGTGAAAAGTGATGAGATGCCTGAGCTCTTCTCATATATGAAGATGCAAAATCCTGGCATTGAGGAGATCTCAACAGAAACAATGATAGGCAAATATGATGATATAGACAACATAGTGGCTTTTGCACAGTCATTTTCGCCTGATTTTGCAGTAATAGGCCCTGAAGAGCCACTAAGCTATGGTGTTGTCGATGCCCTGGAGAGTGCAGGAATTCCGTGTGTTGGGCCAAAGAAGAATCTTGCAATGCTTGAATCTTCAAAATCGTTCGCAAGGGAGCTTATGGCAAAATACAAAATAGAGGGTCTCCCAAAATTCGGCGTATTCAGGAACGTTGAAGATGCGAAGAAATTTATGGACAGCCTGAAAGAAGTCGTAATAAAGCCTGATGGCTTGACAGGTGGAAAAGGCGTAATGGTCCAGGGAGACCATCTCATGACAAAAGAAGAAGCCTTGGAATACTGCAAAGAAGTACTGAAATCCCATCCTTCTGTGATAGTTGAAGAAAAGCTTGATGGCGAGGAATTCTCATTGCAGTCATTCACTGATGGGCAAACAATACTTGACTGTCCTCCTGTCCAGGACCACAAGAGAGCCCATAATGATGACACAGGCCCTAACACAGGTGGCATGGGCTCATATTCTGCAGAGAACCACCTATTGCCATTCCTAAAGGAGAACCATATAAGGGAAGCACATTTAATAACAGCCAAAGTAGCTGATGCAATTAAAAAAGAGATAGGGGAGCCGTATATAGGCATAATGTATGGTGGCTTCATGCTTACAAAATCAGGAATAAAGCTGATAGAGTATAATGCCCGGCTTGGCGACCCTGAAGCAATGAACATCCTTTCCATTATGGAATCTGACTTTGTTGAGCTGTGCAGGGCAATAGTAAGCATGCATCTTGATGATTACTCTTTGCAGTTTGAAAAAAAGGCAACTGTCTGCAAGTATATAGTCCCTGAAGGCTATCCGGAAAAACCCGTGAAAGGTGCAATCGAAATTAGCAAAGCAAGCAACTCAGAGGTCTTTTATTCCTCCATTGAGAGAAAAGATAATAAGCTTTATATGTCAGGCTCGCGGGCTGTTGCATTCGTTGGCAAGGGCAAAACAATTGAAGAGGCCGAAAGAAAGGCAGAGGAAGGAGCAAAGAGCGTGAAGGGAAAGGTGTTCCACAGGGAGGATATAGGGACGAGGAAGCTTATAGACAAAAGGATTAACCATGTCAGGTCATTCTCATGAACAAGGTTATGATAAGGGAAGAGATGCTGAAAAAACGGGATGCCCTTAGCGAGGAAGAGCTGATAAGGAGAAGCACATCTATATCTGATAACTTGAAAAGCCTTGAGGAATACAAAAAGGCCTCAACAGTGATGTTCTACGTCTCAAAAGGCAGTGAGGTCCATACTCATAACCTGATTAATGGAACTAATAAAGTTATAGTTGTGCCAAAGATGAAGGACGGTTACATTTCATGCTGCGCAATAGAGGATTTCTCCGAGCTAAGGCCAGGAAGCTTTGGCATACTTGAACCTGTAAAGGAAAGGATTGTTGACTTGTCTTCCATTGGTTTCATAATCGTTCCAGGGATTGCTTTTGACATCAAGGGATATAGGGTAGGATACGGCTTTGGATATTATGATACCCTGCTTAAGAGGCTTACATGCATGAAAGTAGGGCTTGCCTTTGATTTCCAGGTTATTGCAAAAATATCTTTTGACAGGTGGGATGTAAAGCTTGATAAGGTAATAACTGAAACAATGGCTTAGAAAGCAAATTTTCCATTAAAAACTTATCGAGCGGTCGGCTGTTTTACGGCTTTTTCCAGATTGCCTATAGCGAGAACTTCCATTAGCACGCCTTTATATGCCATATTCAAATTGTAAATCCCTGCCAAAGGCGTTTCAGCAAGGTTCCCATCAGAGCCGGAAAGTAGATACGCCATGCCAGATGAATTAGTTTTGAAAGTTGATGGATTTAATCTTACTGAACTATCCAAGGTAGTTAAAGGTGGAAATTCTGGATTTTGTGACCTATGCTTTTTTACCCAGTCTTTTCCGGCAACAGCCATGAATGCTCTGTCAACATAGTTTCCAAATGTTAAAAAAGGGACCGTCCAGCACAAACTATCAACTGTGGGCTGCATGCCATTGCATTGGACATCAGAATAGAATGTCCCGCTCATAGTGCTCCTGTTGTAATGAAAAAGTTCTAAGCGGTTGTTGGTTTGCGTAGTAACATACCTTAGCTCCGCAACCATTGCGTTCCCGAGTTCCACTATTTTATAAGCAGATACTACATTGTCAGAGCCGTATGCATAGTTCAAAAATCCATTAGTAGTGACTAAATCAGGGTTTGTATTCACAGCATTTACAACCTCAGCTACTGTGTTGTCTCTTAGCCTTGGAAAAGGCTTTCTGAGGGTAGTGTCTACAGTTGTGCAACTCGCCAGAAAAGTAGCCACTGCAACAGTCAGACCTGAGTAAAGAATTTTTTTGCGCATAACAGCAAGAATTATGGCCAATTTATAAGAATTTCTATTTAATTACTTCTTAATAGTAACTAATAAGTCTAATTATAACATAATGTTTTGCAATGCTTACACCGTAAGTTTAGGAACATTAATATACCCCGTATGAACATATGCATAAAATGGGACAGGGGGAAGTAATAATATTTCTGAAGAAGTACAAGAAAAGCCGGGATTATAAGAAAAAAGGATGGCTGACTGCAAGGGAGATATATAGCAGGATGAAAGGATCAAAGAACGCCTCTGAGCTTGGCTCTATAACCAATTCCTGCAAAAAGCTCCGGGAAAGCAACATGATAAGGTTCAGGGAAATGAGTTCTGGAAGGGCTAACAGAAAGATTTATCATTATCAGGCCAAGTAATCTGATAGCATGAAAATAGCTATAGCTCAGATTAATCCTATATTAGGCGACTTTGCTGGAAACAAAAAATCTATACTTGACAATATAGAAAAGGCAAGAGGCAAAGCAGAGCTCATAGTTTTTCCTGAGATGTGCGTAACTGGCTATCCTCCAAAGGACCTTCTTTTCGATAATGGATTCATTGCTGAAAGCATGAATACTATAAAAGACATAGCGAAAAAAACAAAGGGAATTTCTGCAATAATAGGCTTCGCATCAAAGGATGAAAAGCTGCATAACTCTGCTGCTGTCATAAAAGATGGCAGGATTATGGGCATACAGCACAAATCTCTTCTTCCTTCCTATGATGTCTTCAATGAGGAGAGGTATTTCGGGCCTGCAAAAGAGCACCATATCTTTAGCATAGGAATGAAAGTAGGGATAATGATTTGCAGGGACTTGTGGGACAGGGAATACAGTATAAAGCCTGCTGAAATCCTTGCTGGAAAAGGGGCCGAGATAATCATAGTTATATCTGCCTCCCCATACTGGCATGGGAAAGGGGATGAGAGAAAGCTGCAGTTGAAGAAAAAAGCAAGAAAGTTTGGAATCCCTTTTGTCTATGTAAACATTATAGGCTCGGAGGATGGCCTTGTGTTTGATGGGGAAAGCCTTGCATATAACAGCAAGGGAGAGCTGATAGCTGAAGCAAGGAAATTTGGAGAGGACTTTATCATATTTGACACAGAAAGTGAGAAAATAAATGCAAGAAAAGAAAATTTAGAAAAAAACACTTACGACGCCATTGTGCTTGCGCTAAAGGATTACTTCAGGAAAAATGGGGCTAAAACAGCGCATATTGGCTTGAGCGGCGGCATAGATTCATCTGTGGCAGCTTGTATAGCCTCAGATGCACTTGGCAAGAAAAATGTTACTGGTGTCTTCATGCCATCTGAATATACTTCTAGGGAAAGCAGGAATTATGCCCAGAAGCTGGCAAAGAATCTCGGGATAGGCTATATCGAAATGCCCATAGGGAAATTGTTTTCAGTTTTCAAGGAAGAAATAGGCGAACATATAAAGAAGAACAAGCAGGTAACACAGGAAAATATCCAGGCAAGGATTAGGGGCAATATTCTGATGGCGCTCTCCAACAGCGAAGGAAGCCTCGTAATCACAACAGGCAACAAGTCAGAGCTAGCTATGGGCTACTGCACAATGTACGGTGATACGGCAGGCTCTTTTGCTGTCCTTTCAGATCTATACAAGACAGATGTGTATAACATAGCTAGATATATAACCCGCTATTCAGAAATAATACCGAAGGGCACCATAGAAAGGGAGCCATCTGCAGAACTCAGGCCAAATCAGAAGGACAGCGATGAATTGCCAAAATATTTTGTCCTTGATCCTATACTAAAAGAGCATATAGAGAATGGAAAAGGCGGAAAAGAAATAATTAAGATGGGTTTTAAAAAAGAGGTTGTTGATTTTGTCCTGGGGAAGGTTAAGGATACTGAGTATAAGAGAAAACAGCTTCCCCCAGGGGTAAAAGTGACGAAAAAAGCATTCGGCTCTGGAAGACAGATGCCAATAGCAAGCAGGTATAAAGGGTGAGGCAAAATGGTAGACGAAATATCTTATGAAGATCTTACTGATGAGAACAGCATGTACATTGAAACTCTCATAGAGCTTCTTAAGCAAAAAGGGATAATAAAGCAGGAAGAGTTTGACAAGAAACTTGATGAGCTTTTTCCAGTGGAGGAGTAGCTATATTGTAAGTATATGGAAACTGCAACAATAATAGGGCTTATAGCTGCTGCTTTGACAACAGCTGCACTTGTGCCACAGCTAATAAAAACAATGCGCATAAAGGAAACAAAGGATATCTCATTATTGACCTATCTTTCCCTTACCATAGGCACATCACTCTGGCTAGTCTACGGAATCATGATAAAGAATTTGCCAGTGATTGCGGCCAATATAGCTGCAACCTGCCTTTCTGCTGCCATACTTTTTCTAAAGCTGAAATATAAATGAAAGTCTGAATAGGATTACTTTGGCGAGTAACTCTTTATTGCCCTGATGACTCCTTCCTTGTCATCTATGCCAATCATGTACTTCTTTCCATTCTTCATGGCTATTTCAACAGCATCAAATCCTGAAACATTGTAAAGCCAGCCATTTGGGGTGAGATGTATCCCCCATCCGTTGTACCATTTTGTCCTGACTGGATTTGCTAACGCAATGTCCTTCAAAAGAAATTTTTTCTGTATAAACCCTATGCCAAAAACTGCTTTAAGTGAGGTTTCATCCACGGAAACAGTAATCTTGTAAAAAAGAAGCAAAGCCAGAAATAAAACTGCAGATATGATGTAAGTTTCTTTCCTTCCGAAATAAAGTAAAAATGCCAAGGCAATAACCAATGGGAATACAATAAACTTGCCGAATTGTGTCCTTTCATACATTTCAATCAGTCCTCCATTTTAGCCACATCTCCTTGAAAAAAGGAAGCGACAAAGTTGAGATTGCGAAAGCTGCTGCCGGAACTATTGAATTTGTAAAAGGCCTCGGCAATTCAGCAGATATGAAGAATATGGCCATTGCAATATAAGTTAGGAGGAGTATTATCGCCCTTCTTGTCCAGCTTGTTTCCCATGCCTTGTCAGTCTCGACCCTCTTATTCCTTTCCTTTATCCCATGAATTTCTTTCTTAAGCGCCTTAATAGATGCCATGGCCCTATCATTGGTGCAACAAATATTTATATATATTGAATTAACAGAATAAAAGTATGAAGAAAAAAGCAAAGTTGCTCCTTTACACTCTTGCGCTATCTATATCACCTTTAGCTGTTAATGCCCATATCATGGGAGGCAATGGACTTGCAGATGGCGTACTTCATCCTTTATTGGGCCTGGACCATCTCCTGGCAATGGTTGCTGTCGGGATAATAGGCACAAGGTATAAGGACAAGGCAGTCTGGCTCATTCCTTCAGCTTTCGTCATTTCTATGGTAACAGGGGGATTTATATGGATTTCCGGCCTGCATATACCTTTTGCTGAGGCAGGAATAGCTCTTTCAGTAATATTCCTTGGATTGGCCATTGCAATGAAAAGAAATGTCCCATTCCATTTAACAATAGCATTCGTGGCAGTTTCTGCAATTTTCCACGGCCATGCCCACGCTACTGAAATGCCTGTACTGCTTTCGCCTTTGCTTTACTCCATTGGCTTTGTGATTTCAACATCATCCCTGCATATAACAGGAATCCTATTAGGAAGAGTAGCGGCCAAAACAGAGACATCTGTAAAACTGCTGAGGTATGCGGGCGCTTCTATGGGGATATTAGGCATTTTTTTTCTTTTTTAGATGTGGACATATCACTCAATAAACAATATCTCCGATTGCCTTCTACTTGTTCAGAACTTTGAAAAACAGAAAGATTTATATATAATAAACATATCTTTGAGTATATTCCCCCATTGTTTTAACTGTTTGGAGGTGGTTAAATTGAGAAAGATTGAATTTCTTTCTTGGGTAAAAATAGACGAAATGTCTGATTTCCAGGATAAGTAACTGGAAATTCCTACTATAATTTAAGTGACAGGGTCAAGAAAATAAAAAAATCGATACCTTGCCTTATCTTGTAGGGATTAATTATTATTTATTGGAAAATTCTTTTCCCACAGCAGCATTATTCTGGTCATCTTCTCTTCTAATACAATTATCCTATTTGCATATGTTCCTGATGGCGTAATTCCAAATGATTCTTCCATCTGCCTTATTTTCTCTGCAGTAGAAACAGGATTTGAGTCATTTATTTTTGACATGTCCATGCCAATTTCAAGCAACTGCTCTTGAGTAGCATAATTATCCATGAGGGCAGTATGCCCATAGAGTATATCTGCCCTTAATGTTGTTTCCTTGTTGATTGAATCTACTGTGCATCCAGAAAGAATAAGCAACAAGATTAAGCATCTCATAATCATGGAGTGCAAAACCGAGTATAAATGAATTTCTGAATTACAGCTTCTTTCCCCTGAGCAGCAATGAGTTTGTCACAACACTTACAGAGCTTAATGCCATTGCCCCACCTGCTATGATTGGGTTCAATAGCCAACCTGTAAAAGGATAAAAAACTCCTGCTGCAATAGGAATGCCAAGTACATTGTATACCAATGCCCAGAACATGTTCTGCTTTATCTTGGCCATTGTAAGCCTGCTAAGCTTCAGTGCCCTTGGCACATCAACCAAGCTGTTTCTCATCAATACAATGTTGCCTGACTCCATCGCAACATCTGTACCTGAGCCCATGGCTATGCCTATATCTGCCTGTGCAAGTGCAGGTGCGTCATTAATGCCATCTCCCACCATCGCTACCTTGCCTTTTTTCTGAAGTTTCTTGACATAATTTGCCTTATCTTCCGGCAACACTTCTGCAAAGACATTTTCAATTCCTGCTTTTTTTGCAATTGCGCTGGCTGTCCTTTTGTTGTCTCCTGTAATCATGTAAGGTATTATGCCTAGCTTCCTGAGCATGGCTATGGCTTTAGGTGAATCTTCCTTTATCTCATCTGCGACTGCAATAATGCCCAATGCCTTTTTGCCTTCGCTTACTATGATTGCAGTCTTTCCCTCGTTCTCAAGTACTGCTATTTTTTTGTCAATTGCTGATATAGGGACATTTTTCTTGCTCATCAGCTTTGCATTTCCTGCATAATACACTTTCTTCCCTAGTTTAGCTTCAACACCATAGCCGGGTATAGCCTTAAAAGATGGCACCTTAAGGAATTTTATTTTTTCCTTTCCTGCCTTTTCAACTATGGCATCTGCCAATGGGTGCTCAGACTTCTTCTCTATGCTTGCAGTTATCTGCAAAAGAGTTCGTGCAGATACGCCCTTCATAGGGATTATGTCAGTAACCGCTGGCTTTCCTTTTGTTATCGTGCCGGTCTTGTCAAAGATTATATGCCTAACCTTATGGGCGCTTTCAAGTGCGTCCCCGCCTTTTATCAGTATGCCATGCATTGCTCCTTTGCCTGTCCCTACCATAATGGAGGTAGGAGTAGCCAGGCCCAAAGCACAGGGGCATGCAATTACCAGTACTGCAACAGAAGCTATCAGGGCAAAAGACAGTTCTGAACCTATGATAAAATACCATATTATGAAAGTTGCAATAGCAATAACGATTACAATAGGCACGAAGTAAGCCGAAACAGAGTCTGCAAACCTCTGTATGGGTGCCTTCTTTGTCTGCGCCTCTTCAATAAGCTTGATTATCCTTGATAGCGTTGTTTTTGCTCCTACTTTTGTAGCTTTGAATGTGAAGCTCCCGTGCATGTTTATTGTCGAGCCTATTACCTCAGCTCCTTTTCCTTTCTCAACAGGAATGCTCTCACCAGTTACAAGGCTCTCATCAAGGGAAGAGTATCCGTCAGTAATTACGCCATCAACAGGCACTTTTTCCCCTGGCTTGACTAGGATTATATCTCCTTCTTTTACGTCATCAATTGAAATCTTTATTTCCTTGCCGTTCCTGATTACAGTAGCTGTTTTTGCGCCTACTTTCATGAGCTTTGCAATTGCCTGGCTTGTCTTGCCTTTTGCAACAGCCTCAAGATACTTGCCTAATATTACCAACGTAATTAGGACAGCTGAAATTTCAAAATACTGGCTTCCAGACATGTCAAAGAATATTACATAGACTGAGTAGAATGGCTGACTTATTCTTTAATGCCGCCCATGTTCCTACATAGAATGTCTTGCCGATGTAAAACTGTATAGGTGTAGCTAAAATAAAAAGAAAGTATTGTGCATATGGCAGCTCATACCCTAAAAAGAAGAATCCTTCTTCCATTAACAGCATGCCTATTATTAGGGCAGGGAGCGAGAGATAAACGCTAAGGAGCAGCCTGTACCTGAGCTGACCGAGCTCTTTTTTCCTTATCTCCTCTTCTTTCCTGAAATCATCCTTAAGAAGAACTTGCGCTCCGTATCCTTTATTTTTTATGGCGTGAATCAAGTCCGAGTCCTTTATTCTTGTGTCATCAAAATCAACGCTTGCCTTTTCCGTTGAATAGTTGACAACAGCTGAGTTTACTCCGTCAACTTTCTGCAATGCTCTTGTGACTACCTGGACGCAGCTTGCGCAATGCATGCCCGATATCTTTATTTCTCTTTTCATAGTTTTACCTTGTACTCGCCAGCCGATTCAATATCTTTCTTTAGCTGCTTTAGGTCCGCTGCCTCATGCTCAATTATCATCTTTCCTGATTTCGCATCAACTTT